>NZ_JBTLMO010000007.1:0-263192 GCF_054462255.1 Streptomyces sp. SD15
GAGCCACCCCGCACCCCCGGATCAACGGTCCCGGAGTGATCCAACCACTTCGAACATCATTTCGTTAGGAGTTCTTACGTGGGGGAATCGGCTCATGCGAATTAGGGCCTGTCCGGCGGATCAGACCCCACGTCTCCGGCATGATCCGCCGGACAGGCCCTAACCCTGCCGCTGCTCACCGGCCGGACCTTCACCGACTTCGGACATTTCATCTCTGTCCTGATCGGGCTGGCCTGCTGTCCGCTGGTCAGGGGCCGCGGAAAAGCATGGAATCCGAAGGAGACACCGGCCGCTCTCAGGGGTTAACGTCCGGGCCATGAGCAGCGGCACGGGCAGTGGCACGGTCAACGGCGGGATCTCGTTCTGGTACGCGGACGACGGCTTCCCCGCGCCGCGCGAGCCCCTGCCCGGTGACGCGAACGCCGACGTCGTCATCGTCGGCGGCGGCTACACGGGCCTGTGGACCGCGTACTACCTCAAGAAGGCGGCTCCCTTCCTCCGCGTCACCGTCCTGGAGCAGAAGTTCTGCGGCTACGGCGCCTCGGGGCGCAACGGCGGCTGGCTCTACAACGGCATCGCGGGCCGTGACTACTACGCCAAGCTGCACGGCCGCGAGGCGGCGGTCCGCCTCCAGCAGGCGATGAACGAGACGGTCGACGAGGTCGTCCGGGTCGCCGCCGAGGAGGGCATCGACGCCGACATCCACCGCGGCGGCGTCCTCGAGGTGGCGTACTCCCCTGCCCAGTTGGCGCGCCTCAAGGCCTTCCACGCGCACGAGCTGTCGTACGGCGAGAAGGACCGCGAGCTGTACGGCGCCCGCGAGACCGCCGAGCGGGTCCGGGTCGCGGACGCGGTCGGCTCGACCTGGACCCCGCACGGGGCCCGGCTGCACCCGGTGAAGCTCCTCAAGGGGCTGGCGGCCGCCGTCGAGGCGCTCGGCGTCACGATCCACGAGAAGACGCCGGTCACCGAGATCCGTCCGAAGCACGCGGTGACGCCGTACGGGACCGTCCGCGCGCCGTACATTCTGCGCTGCACAGAGGGCTTCACCGCGAACCTCAAGGGCCAGAAGCGCACCTGGCTGCCGATGAACTCGTCGATGATCGCGACAGAGCCGCTGACCGGCGAGCAGTGGTCCGCGATCGGCTGGGAGGGCCGCGAGACGCTCGGCGACATGGCGCACGCGTACATGTACGCGCAGCGCACGGCCGACGACCGTATCGCGCTCGGAGGCCGCGGCGTCCCGTACCGCTTCGGCTCCCGCACGGACAACGACGGCCGCACCCAGCAGGCGACCATCGATGCCCTGTACGACATCCTGGTCCGCTTCTTCCCGTCCCTGACCGGGGTGCGGGTGGAGCACGCCTGGTCGGGTGTCCTCGGGGTGCCGCGCGACTGGTGCGCCACGGTCACCCTGGACCGCTCGACGGGCCTCGGCTGGGCCGGCGGGTACGTCGGCTCCGGCGTCGCCACCACCAACCTCGCCGCGCGCACGCTCCGCGACCTCGTCCAGCGGGACTCCGGCCAGGCGGGCCCGACGGACCTGACCGGTCTGCCCTGGGTCGACCACAAGGTCCGCAAGTGGGAGCCGGAGCCGCTGCGTTGGATCGGCGTGCAGGGCATGTACGCGACCTATCGCACGGCGGACCGGCGTGAACTCACCACGCACAGCGCTCGGTCGTCGCGGCTCGCGCGGCTGGCCGACCGGGTGGCCGGGCGGCACTGAACTGTCGGTGCGACGCCGCCCGTGTGGTGCCGCCTGTGTGACACTGCGCCCATGATTCGTACCGCGACCCCCGCCGACGTCCCCGCCATCCACGCGATGGTCCGTGAGCTGGCCGAGTACGAGAAGGCGCCGGACGAGGCCCGGGCGTCCCAGCGGCAGCTGGCCGAGGCGCTGTTCGGGGAGCACCCGGCCGCGTTCGCGCACATCGCCGAGGAGGCGGGGGAACCGGTCGGGTTCGCGCTGTGGTTCCTGAACTTCTCGACCTGGCGCGGGGTGCACGGCATCTACCTGGAGGACCTGTACGTACGGCCGGAGGCGCGCGGCGGCGGGCACGGCAAGGCGCTGCTCACCGAGTTGGCGCGGATCTGCGTCGAGCGGGGGTACGAGCGTCTGGAGTGGTCGGTGCTCGACTGGAACCGGCCCTCCATCGAGTTCTACGAGGCGTTGGGCGCGCGGCCGCAGGACGAGTGGACGGTGTACCGGCTGACGGACGAGGCGTTGGGGAAGCTGGGTTCACGGGTCTGAGTCGAGCTCATGGGTCTGAGTCGGGCGCAGGGGTCCGAGTCGACTTCGTGGAACTGAGGCGAGTTCTCGGGACTGATTCGGGCAGGGGTGTCTGCGCGGGGGCCGTGTGTTTGGGGGCCTTCGCGGTGACCATGAGGCCCGCGACCAGGCCGGCCAGGAGCGTGATGCCGGTGGCCCACCAGATGGCCACCGTGTAGCCGTGCACGATGCCCTCGCGTACCACCTGGGAGCGCTGGACGGGGTCGGTGAGGTGCGCGGTGACGTAGGCCGCGCCGCTGGTGGCGGCGATGGTGTTCAGCAGCGCCGTACCGATGGAACCGCCCACCTGCTGCGCGGTGTTGACGGTCGCGGAGGTGATGCCCGCGTCCTGCGGGGCGACCCCGGCGGTGGCGGTCGCGGAGACCGGCATGAAGGTCAGGCCCATGCCGAGGCCCATCAGGAGCAGGCCGGGCAGCAGTTGGCCCATGTAGTCGGAGTCCACGGTGAGCTGGGTGAAGATCAGCATCGCGGCGGACGCGAGGATCATGCCGGGGACCAGCAGCGCGCGCGGCGCCACGTGCGGCAGCAGCCGCGCCGATATCTGTGTCGAGCCGATGACGATAGCGACGGTCAGGGGCAGGTAGGCCAGGCCCGTCTTCACCGGCGAGTAGCCGAGGACGACCTGGAGGTAGTAGGTCATGAACAGGAACATGCCGAACATGCCGACGACCGCGAGCGACATGGTCAGGAAGCAGCCCGCGCGGTTGCGGTCCTTGACGATGTGGAGCGGGAGGAGCGGGCTGGGGGCCCCGGTCTGCCACCACACGAAGGTCGTGAGCAGCACGATTCCGGCCGCGAGGAGGGCCAGGACCAGTGGGTCCGCCCAGCCGAGCGACTCCGCCTCGCTGACGCCGTAGACGATCGTGACCAGGCCTCCGCAGCCCAGCAGTACACCGGGTACGTCGAGACGGGCGCCCCTGTTGTCCCGGCGGTCGCGCAGCAGCGTGACCGCGCCGAAGACCGTGACGACGGCGATGGGGACGTTGACGTACAGGCACCAGCGCCAGTTCAGGTATTCGGTCAGCAGTCCGCCCGCGATGAAGCCGATCGCCGCTCCGCTGCCCGCGAGGGCGCCGTAGACGCCGAAGGCCTTTCCGCGCTCCTTCGGGTCGGTGAAGGTGGTCGTGAGCAGTGACAGCGCGGAGGGGGCCAGTACGGCGGCGAAGGCGCCCTGGAGCGCACGGGCGCCGAAGAGCATGCCGGAGGAGGTCGCCGCGCCGCCGAATGCGGAGGCGACGGCGAAGCCGATGAGCCCGAAGACGAAGGTGCGTTTTCGGCCGACGAGGTCGGCGATCCGGCCGCCGAGCAGCAGTAGCCCGCCGAAGGCCAGCGTGTACGCGGTGATGACCCACTGGCGGTTGCCGTCGGAGATGGTCAGGTCTTGCTGTGCGGAGGGGAGCGCGATGTTCACGATGGTCGCGTCCAGGACGACCATCAACTGCGCGAGAGCGATGATCACCAGGCCCCACCAGCGGTGGGGGTCGGCACCTTCGGGGGCTCCGGGGGCGCCGGATTCACCTGTTCGGGTGGCGCTCACCTGCTCAGAAGACCATGAATCAGTAGGGGTCGCACCTTGACGATCTTTGCCGTTCCGCCGTCCTTCCGTATGGCGTTCCTGGTCAGGGCTCCAGCACCACCTTCCCGATCGTGCCCCGGGTTTCGAGGGCCCGGTGGGCGGCGGCGGCCAGGGCGAGCGGGAAGCGGGTCACGGCCGGGGTGAGGCGGCCGGCGGCGGCTTCGGCGAGGGCGCGCAGTTCCAGGGTGCGGACGGGGTTCGGGCCGCCCGCCTTCCGCATCATCACGGGGCCGAGGACCTGCTCCGAGACGCCCTCCACGAGCAGCGGTTCCCCGCTCTGGATGCCCTCGCCGGACCAGCCGAAGACGAGGTGCTTGCCGTCGGGGCCGAGGAGGTCGACGGCGGCGCGGGCCGTGGCGCCGCCGACGCCGTCGAGGACGACGGTGGCGTTCCGGCCGTCCAGGTGGGCGCGCACCTGCCGTGGCCAGGTGGTGTCCGTGTAGTCGACGGCCAGGTCGGCGCCGTTCTCCCGTACCCGGGCCACCTTCTCCGGGCCGCCCGCGAGGCCGATCACGGTGGCGCCCGTGTGCCGGGCGTACTGGACGAGGAGGGTGCCGATGCCGCCCGCGGCCGCGGGGATCACGACCACGGAATCGGGGCCCAGCTCGACGAACTGCAGGATCCCCATCGTCGTACGGCCCGTTCCGATCATGGCGACGGACTGGGCGAAGTCCAGGTTCTCCGGGATCTCGTGCAGGCGGTCGGTGTCGGTGACGGCCAGTTCGGCGTAGCCGCCGGGGGCGAAGCCGAGGTGGGCGACGACGCGCTTGCCGAGCCAGCGGCTGTCCGTCCCCTCGCCGAGCGACTCGACGGTACCGGCGACCTCGCGGCCGGGGATCGTGGGGAGCGGGGTGGGGGCGGGGGCCGGGCCCTGGACGCCTTCACGCAGGGCGGCGTCCAGGAGGTGTACGCCGGCCGCGGCCACGGCGATACGGACCTGGCCCGGCCCCGGTTCGGGATCCTCGGTCTTCTCGTAGGTGAGGTTCTCGGCCGGGCCGAAGGTGTGGAGACGGATGGCGTGCATGGCGGGCTCCTCAGCGTGTGGCGCCGTGTGATGCGGCGTGGCGCCGTTGATGCGGCGTGACGCCGTGTGGCGGTGAGCCCCAGCCTTCAACCTCGAGCATGCTTGAGGTCAAGGCGTTTCCGGATCCCGAAGGCCAGGGTGACCGCTTCGAGCGCGCTGTTGAAGGAGACCTCCGCGAGCACGCCGGGGGCGGCGACCTGGTCGCCCGCGAGATAGACGCCGTCGCCGCGGTCGATGGCGGGCCGGTCGCGCCAACTGGTACCCGGCAGGTCCACCGCACCCGTACGCCCCCGCGCCACGGCCTCGCGCCGCCAGGTGACGCGCTCGCGCCAGCCGGTGAAGGCGAGGTCGAGGAGATGCTCGGCGCGGGCGATGCCGTCGGCCCGGGACTCGTGCGGCGCGATGGGGATCTGCCCTTGGACGAGCTGCTCACGGGCCCGGGCGGGGGCGCGGTCTCGCGCACGGAACCACTCCAGTCGGCCCGGCGCGTCCAGGTCGGAGACGGCGAACGCGTCGCCGCGACGGGTGCGCAGGGCCAGATCGAGGAGCGCCGTACGGCCACCGGTCCAGTTCAGCGAGTCGTCCTTGAGGAGGCGACGGGCGGCGTCGAGGGAAGTGGCGACGACGACGGGACCGTGGCCTTCGGGGAGGGCGTCCACCCTGGCCAGGGTCTCCATGCGGACGCCAAGATTCCAGGCGCGGGCCGCCATCCGGTCGATGACATCCGCCCAGCCGCCGAGGGGATGACGCGCTTCCGAGAGCGGGTTGGCGGCACGCCGCAGCCGCTGCTGCACGAAGGCCGCGGAGAGCGAACCGGGGTCGTGGTGGAAGAGCGTGACGGCGGAGTAGTGCGCGGCGGCGCGGGCGCCTTCTTCGCCCGCTTGTGCCGCCGCCCAGGACATGAAATCGGTGTCGACAGGGGCCTGTCGGGAGCTGCGGCGCAGCAGCTTGAGCAGGGCGAAGGGCAGGGTGCGGCGGAGGGCGCCCTTGTGGTGCAGGCGCAGCCGGGCGGGCTCCAGGAGCGGTGCGGGGGCGAGCGGCCCGATCAGGTCCCGCTGCTGGAGCCAGGTCCAGTGCGGGCCGCCGCTGTAGAGGGCGTGCGGACCTTCGTTCGCCCGGTACGGGCCCTCGGCGGTGCGGGCCCGGCCGCCGAGGGTGTGGTGGGCCTCGTACACGGTGACCTTGGCACCTGCCTCGGCGGCGGTGATGGCCGCGGTGAGTCCGGCGAAGCCGCCGCCGATGACGGTGATGCGGTGCATGGTTGGCCTCTCCCTTGCCTCGGGGTCCTCTTGGTGAGTACGACTGATCGAGGGGCCCGGAATGTGACATCGGAGGCGAACTGGCAGGTCAGGGGCGGTTGTCGGTGGTGGGGTGCACTATGGGGGCATGGTGCGGAAAGCGGCGGGCGGGACCGGTAGGGCGGGTACGGGGAAGAAGCTGGTGGCGGGGGCGCGGCGACCGGAGGTGCGGCTGCCGTCGCTGGAGGCGTACGACGGCTTCGGGCTGGAGCCCGACGGGGACTATGACGGGCTGGAGTTCCGGGAGCTGGACTTCGTCGGGCAGGACGGCGGGGGTGCGCGCTTCATGGACTGCGCCCTGACGGGGTGTGCGCTGGACGAGACGCGGCTGCGCCACGCGCGCGTGCTGGACTCCGTCCTGACGGGCATACGGGGGGTGGGCACCGATCTCGCCGAGTCGACGTTGCGTGATGTCGAGCTGGTCGACGCGCGGCTGGGCGGCGTGCAGTTGCACGGTTCCGTCCTGGAGCGTGTCCTGATCCGGGGCGGCAAGATCGACTATCTGAATCTGCGCAAGGCCCGGCTCAAGGACGTCGTCTTCGAGGGATGTGTGCTGGTCGAGCCGGACTTCGGGGGCGCCCGGCTGGAGCGCGTGGAGTTCGTGGACTGCGTCCTGAAGGGGGCGGACCTCACCGCGGCGACCCTGGTGGACGTGGACCTGCGCCGCGCGGCGGAGCTGGACATCGCTCGGGGCGTGGACCGGCTGGCGGGGGCGGTGATCAGCCCGTCTCAGCTGCTCGATCTGGCGCCGGTGCTGGCCGCGCAGATAGGGGTGCGGGTGGAGGCGGCAGGGTAGGGGGCCGTGCGCTTTCCCGGCAGGGTGAGAGCCGTGTGCCTTCCGGCAGGGTAGGGGCCATGCGCTTTCCCGGCAGGGTAAGGGCCGTGTGCCGTCCGGCGGGGCAGGGTAGGGGCGTGCGCTTTCCGGCAGGGCAGGGTAGGGGTCGTGCGCTTTCCGGCGGGGGTAAGGGGGGTGCGCTTTCGGCGCGGACCGGCTGCACTCGGCCTGTCTGGCGTGAGGGGGCCGGGGGCGCAGCCCCAAGCGAAGCCCGCGTCGGCTCAGGGCAGCCGAGGGAAGCGGGCCTCCAGCGTCCAGATCGCCGGGTTCTCGCGGAGCGCCTCGTGCAGGTCGGTGAGGTCGGCGATCAGGTCGTGCAGGAAGTCGCGGGCCTCGCGGCGGAGTGCGGCGTGGGAGAAGGTCAGCGGCTCCTCGTCGCGCGGCATCCAGTCGGCCTCGACGTCCACCCAGCCGAAGCGGCGCTCGAAGAGCATGCGGTCGGTCGACTCGGTGAAGTCGAGTTCGGCGTGCTGGGGGCGCGAGGCCCGGCTGCCGCGCGGGTCCTGGTCGAGCTGCTCCACGATGTCGCACAGCGCCCAGGCGAAGTCGAGCACCGGCACCCATCCCCAGGCTGTGGACAGCTCCCGGTCCGCCTTGGTGTCGGCGAGGTAGACATCGCCGCAGAACAGGTCGTGCCGCAGCGCGTGGACGTCCGCGCGGCGGTAGTCGGTCTGCGGGGGGTCGGGGAAGCGGTTGGAAAGGGCGTAGCCGATGTCGAGCACGTAGCTGATGGTGTCACGCTCTCGTAGTATCAAGAGCGTGCCCCGTTCTTCCGTAACTGTCCCCTTTGTCCTGGCCCTCGCTCTGGCCCTGGCCCTCGGCCTGGCCACGTGCGGAGGAAGCGGCGTGCACGGAAAGCCCGGCGCCTCCGGCGTACGCGACCCGTACTTCCCGAAGATGGGCAACGGTGGCTACGACGTCACCCACTACGACCTGACCCTCGCCTACGACCCCCAGGCGCGCCATCTCACCGGCACGGCGGAGATCACGGCGCGCGCCACCCAGAACCTCAGTGCGTTCAACCTTGACCTCGAGGGATTGGACGTCGGAGGCGTCACGGTCGGCAGCGAGGCCGCCCGCTGGAACCGTGCCGGGCAGGAACTGACCGTGCGCCCGCGCGACGACCTCGACAAGGGCGAGACGTTCCGCACGACGGTCCGCTATTCCGGCACGCCCGAGACGATCATCGACCTGGACACCCCGGCCGAGGGCTGGCTGCCCACCGCCGACGGGGCCCTCGCCCTCGGTCAGCCCATCGGTTCGATGGCGTGGTTCCCCGGCAACCACCACCCCTCCGACAAGGCGTCGTACGACATCACGATCACCGTCCCCAAGGACGTGCGGGCGGTCACCAATGGCGAGCCGAAGAGCGAGAGGACGACCCCCGACGGCCGTACGACGTCCACCTGGCACACCGCCGAACCGATGGCGAGCTACCTCGCGACGGTCGCGATCGGCAGGTACGACATCACGCGCACCGTGATGAAGAGCGGCCTGCCCGTGTACGTCGCCGTGGACCCGACAGAGGCCGAGGCGAGCAAGCAGGTGCTGGCGCGCATCCCCGAGATGATGGACTGGGCGGTGCGCAGGTTCGGCCCGTACCCCTTCTCCTCCACCGGCGCGATCGTCGACCGCTCCGACGACGTGGACTACGCCCTGGAGACCCAGACCCGTTCCGTCTTCCCCGGCGCCCCCGGCATCGAGCTCTTCGTCCACGAGCTGGCCCACCAGTGGTACGGCAACTCCGTCACCCCCAAGTCCTGGCAGGACATGTGGCTGAACGAGGGCTTTGCCACGTACGCGGCGTGGCTCTGGGAGGAGGACCACGGGGGCGCCACGGCTCAGGAGACCTTCGACGCCCTCTACCGGGGCGACCTGGACGATGACTCCGACGCCAGCGACGGGATCTGGGCCTTCCCCCCGGCGAAACCCACCGGCGCCGCCCATGTCTCCGACGACCCCGTCTACGAACGCGGCGCCATGGTCCTCCACAAGATCCGTCAGACCGTCGGCGACGACACCTTCGACGACATCATCCAGGGCTGGGCCGCCACCCACCGCCACGCCAACGCCGACACCGCCGACTTCACGGCGTACGTCGAGAAGATGGCGCCGGGCAAGGACTTCAGCGTGGTCTGGGAGGACTGGTTGTACGGCGAGGGCAAGCCGCCGAAGCCGTGACCATGACCTTGGTCATCCACTTCACGGCGTCCCCTCCATCTCCTTCAGCAAGTCGGACAGTTGGGGCGGCCACAGCGCGTCCGGCGAGGTGGCGAGTTCCTGTCGGGTCCACCAACGCCAGTTCAGAATCCCCTCCTCGGCGTGCGCGGCACGGAGAGGGTCGCCGCCGAGCGGCTCGCGACGCGGCCCGTGCGCCACGTAGATGTGCTCGTGCTGGCGCACGGGAATCCCGGCCCGCGTGAAGTCGTGTTCCCAGGTGCACAGCAGGGGCCCGGGTTCCAGATCGGTCCACCCGGTCTCTTCCCGCAGCTCCCGCAGGGCGCCCTCCCGTGGACTCTCCCCGGGTTCGAGTCCGCCGCCGGGTGTGGCCCAGTGGACGCCCACCTCTTCGTTGTCGTACCGGAAGAGGAAGACGGCCCCACCGGGATCGAGCACGGCGATGCGGGCCGCCTCGTGCGGGGTGCGCAGCGCTTTGTGCAACACGGCGCAGGGCCGACCCAGTTGAAGGTCCTTGCGCCGTCCGATGACCTCGTACCCGAGAGCGCTCCAGAACGCGAGAGCCTCGGGATTGTTGTCGAGCACGGCGAGTCGTACGCCGGCCCGCCCGGCCTTCCGGAACCTCCCCTCGACGACCCCGGCCAACTCCCGTCCGTATTCCTTGCGTTGCTCACCCGAGTCCACGAGAAGCAACCCGAGCCACGGGTCGGGGTCGGCCGGGTCCGGGTGGTGCGCGAGGGTGATCGCGACCCCGACGAGCCGCCCGCCGACGCGGGCGAGCAGCACCTCGACGCCCGGGTGGGCCAACTCCTCGGCCAGCGCGGCGGCGACCTGCTGCGGCCGGATGTCGTCGGGGTCGGGAAAGTCCCCGCTCAGGGAGAAGAACGCGCGGTTGGAGGCGTAGAGCGCGGTGATTTCGGTGATGAGAGAGGCCTGTATGTCATCGCCCGGGGCGAGGGAGTCGAGAATCACGCGCTGCAGACTAGGGCCTGTCCGGCATGATCCGCCGGACAGGCCCTAGCCGCCATTCGTCATCGATTCGCCATCCGATCCGCCGTCCGAGGTCGGTGAAATCGGATGGCCGTGGAGGACCACACATGACCGAGACTCCCGACACCGTGCGCGCGCTGGACCTCGCTCCTCACCCCGAGGGCGGTTGGTACCGGCGCCTCTACACCTCCCCGGTGACGGTCCCGCACCCCGAGCACGGCGAACCCCGCCCGTCGGCGACCCTCATCCACTACCTGCTGGGTCCCGCCGACCGGTCGGCCTGGCACACCGTCGCCTCCGACGAGATCTGGCTCTGGCGCACCGGCGGCCCGCTCCTGCTGCGCACCAGCCCACCGGGCCCCGAACCCACGGCGGTCACCACCCACCTCCTGGGCCCGGACGCATCCGGCGGCCACGCGCTTCAGCACCTCGTCCCCGCGCACCACTGGCAGAGCGCCGTACCGGCGAGCGACGAGGAAGTCCTCGTCAGCTGCCTGGTCACTCCCGGCTTCGACTTCGCGGATTTCACCCTGTTGCACGGCCCCACCGCGAACGACGCGAACGACGCGAACGACGCGAACGACGCGAACGACGCGAACGGCACGGGCGATCCGAAGCCGACGGGACTGTAGCTCCCGTGGCGGTCCGTACACGCGCGGAGCCCTCCCCCCTGGGTGCGGGGGAGGGCTCCGGAACTGCCGCGTACGGGATCAGACGTTGACGCCGAAGTCCTGGGCGATGCCCACCAGGCCCGACGCGTAGCCCTGGCCGACCGCGCGGAACTTCCACTCGGCGCCGTTGCGGTAGAGCTCGCCGAAGACCATGGCGGTCTCGGTGGCGGCGTCCTCGCTCAGGTCGTAGCGGGCGATCTCGGTGCCGCCGGTCTGGTTGAGGATGCGGATGTAGGCGTTGCGGACCTGGCCGAAGTTCTGCGAGCGGTTCTCCGCGTCGTAGATGGAGACCGGGAAGACGATCTTGTCGACGTCGGCGGGGAGGCCCGCCAGGTTCACGTTGATCGCTTCGTCGTCGCCGGCGCCCTCACCCGTGCGGTTGTCGCCGGTGTGGACGATGGTCTGGTCCGGGGTCTGCTTGTTGTTGAAGAAGACGAAGTGGGCGTCCGAGTAGACCTTGCCCGTGGGGTTGACCGCGATGGCCGAGGCGTCGAGGTCGAAGTCGGTGCCCGTGGTGCTGCGGACGTCCCAGCCGAGGCCCACGGTGACGGCGGTCAGGCCCGGAGCCTCCTTGGTGAGCGAGACGTTGCCACCCTTGGACAGGCTTACAGCCATTGTTGGGAGTCCCTTCCCTCGTTTGCGTACGTGCGCTGTGCCCGTACGTTTGGGCTTCGTACGGGCACGAAGCTACAGCTACTCGTAAGAACGCCGATGAGGGCACCAAAGGTTCCTGCCCTCTTTACTTTCTTTACCTTCGTGGCAAGGGAGCGGCCGCGGGCACGGGGCGGCGAAAACAGGGTGACGTGGACGGGACAGACACGCGACCATGGACCCATGTCCGGTCCTTACGTCATCCGCGGCTCCGTCTCCCTTCCCGAGGCCGAGCTCATGTGGCGTTTCTCGCGCTCCAGTGGGCCCGGCGGACAGCACGTCAACACCAGTGACTCCCAGGCCGAGCTGCGGTTCGACCTCGCCAAGACCGAGGCGCTGCCCCCGGTCTGGAAGGAGCGCGCCCTCGCCAAGCTCGCCGGGCGGCTGGTCGACGGGGTCATCAGCGTCCGCGCCTCCGAGCACCGGTCGCAGTGGCGCAACCGGGAGACCGCGGCCGTACGACTCGCTTCCCTGCTCGCCGAGGCGACCGCGCCGCCACCCAAGCCGCGCCGGGCCGGCCGTATCCCCAGAGGGATCAACGAGCGGCGGCTGCGCGAGAAGAAGCAGCGCTCCGACACCAAACGGGGGCGTTCCGGGCGCGACTGGGGCTAGGACAGGTCCTGGATACGACAGGCCTTAGCGATCACTCGTGGCTACTCTCGGGGCATGGACGGATACGAGGACAGGGCGCATCTGGAGTGGTGGGCCAACCGATCGAGCTGCCTGGCGCGGATCCCTGTCCGGCTGGCCGCGGTGCCCGACTCCCGGGCGTGGGACGCCGTCGTCTCCCCGCCGCTGGACAGCGGTGCGAGTGAGGACATGCAGTTCCTGATCGAGGCCAGCCCCTACTTCACCCTTCGCTTCGACGACGACTCCGTGGCGGCGGTCGAGGTGGAGCGTGCCCCGGGGGCGGGCCGACTGCGGCTGAGCGCCGTTCCGGAGACGTGAGCGATAAGCGATGAGTGACGGCGAACTCCATCATCGACCAGTAGCCCCCCTGGGCCCCTGGATCAGCCCAACTGGCGGTACCGGCCCTTGAAGTACGTCAGCGGGCCGCCGTCCGCGCTCGGCACCGACGCCGTCAGTACGCGGCCGATGACGAGGGTGTGGTCGCCGGCGGGCACCCGCTGCTCGGTGCGGCACTCCAGGGTCGCCAGGGAGCCGCCCACCAGGAGCGCCCCGGACGCCTCACCGCGGACGTACGGGATGTCCTCGAAGAGCAGCCGGTCGCTGATGCGGCCCTTCATCGCGAAGCGGCCCGCGATGTGGCGCTGGCTCTCGGAGAGCACGGAGACGGCCCACAGGGGCTGTTCGTCGAGCAGGTCGTCCATACGGGAGCCCTCGCGCAGGCTGACGAGGACCAGCGGCGGGTCCAGGGAGACGGACATGAAGGCCGTCGCCGTCATGCCGACGTCCTCGCCGCCCGGCCCGTCCGGATCCAGCGCGGGCTCGTGCGCGGTCACCAGAACCACGCCTGCGGCCAGCCGGGACATGGCGGCGCGGAACTCGTCGTTGCTCACCCCCTCAGCATGCATGGAGGGGATGGGCACAGCGGCAGAGGAAGCGACAAGGGGAGTGTTCAGCACGCCGAAACGCTAGTCTCCGCCCCTGGCACGCCACATCGGGCCTTGGCCCGAGCCGGGACCTACCTGGGTCCTAGGACCCCAGGGGGCGCAGGACGGACACAACCGCTCACAGCGCCCGCACGGCCTCCAGGCATGCGTTCAGTAAACACACAGGGAAAATGCAGAAACCCCACTCAATTGTTCATCTTCAGCTGTGACTTGAGTCACAGGAGCCATATTTTGTTGACCCTGTGTACCGAGTGGGCAGCGCGCTGTGATTCAGTGGCTGGGAGCTATGGAAGAAGCTACCGGGTAGTACGCGTTAGGGAACCAGGTACAGACAACCAGGTACGCCGAAGACAACCCTGGAGTTGCTGCGAGGTCTCGAGGGGAGGGCGAATGGAGACCGAGTCGGAGCCCTATGTCCGTCTTGCGACCCTGCGGCAGCTGCATCAGGTGATGGCGGACATGAACACCGCGCGGAGCCTGGCGGACACGCTGCAGACCGTTGCCGACGGCGTCGTCACGGGCCTCGGCTACGAGCTGGCATGTGTCAACCTCGTGCGCCCGGACGGCGACCTCGTGGTCGCCGCCCTCGCCGGAAACTCCGCCGCCGAAGCACTCATCACCGGCCGCGTCGGCTCCCGCACCTCCTGGGACCGGCGGCTCAACATGGGCGAGGCCTGGGGCGACCTCAGGTTCATACCGCACACCGAGGGCTGGGTCCTCGACGACGACGACGTACCGCAGTGGTACACCGAGGGGCCCGCACCCCGGTTCGAGGACGAGTGGCACCCCTCCGACCGCCTCTTCGCCCCGATGTACACCCCGGGCGTCGCCGGCGTCGGCACCGGCGAGCTGATCGGCGTCCTGTCCGTGGACCGGCCGCGCAACGGCCGACGGCCGGGCGCGTGGGGGCGCGAGGCGCTCCAGATGTACGCCTTCCAGGCCGCCATCGCGATCAGCAACGCGCGTCTACGTGCGAACATGCAGCGCGCCCTGGTCCGCCTCGAGCGCGAGCAGCAGGCCCTGCGCGCCAGCGAGGAGTCCTTCCGGCAGGCCTTCGAATACGCGCCGAGCGGCATGGCGATCGCGGAGATGGGCGGCGATCAGCACGGCCGCATCCTGCGCACGAACGACGCCCTGTGCCGTCTCCTGGGCCGCCCCGCCTCCGCGATGCGCCGCTACGCCTTCTCCGACCTCGTCCACCCCGAGGACATCGGCACACTGCTGCGGACCTCGGCGGAGGGCGGGCGCGCGGAGCTGAGACTCTGCCGCCGCGACAACACGTACGTCTGGGTGTCGCTGCGCAACTCCGTCGTCGCGGACGCCGCCGACGGCCCGCGCTTCCTGCTCACGCACGTCGAGGACATCGAGGAGCGCAAGCGCCGCGAGCTCCAGCTCGCCCACCGCGCCTCGCACGACTCGCTCACCGGCCTGCCGAACTCCGCCGAGCTGCGCTCCCGTCTCGGTTCCCGCCTCTGCCAGCGCCCGCAGGCGGCGCTTCCCGGCGCGGTCGAGTCGCTGGACGCGGCGTACGGACACGGGCCGTACGCGGACCGGGCGGCCGAGCACGGCGGACAGGTCGGATACGACGGGCATGCCGGCGGGAACGATCACGTCAGCGGGAACGGCCACGGCTTCGGCTTCGGGCCCGGCTCCGAGGCGTACGACGCCTTCGACCACCATGTGCACACGGTCGCGCCCGAGGGGGAGACGGACGACGGCGCCAAGGGGCTCGCGGTGCTCTTCTGCGACCTCGACGGCTTCAAGTCGATCAACGACCGGTTCGGGCACAACGCGGGCGACGCCGTGCTCATCGAGGTCGCCAGGCGCCTGACGAACGGCGTCCGGGACGGCGACACGGTCGCCCGGCTCGGCGGTGACGAGTTCGTGGTGCTCGCCGACGGGCTCGGCAGAGCGGACGCGGCGGACCTCGCCGTACGGCTGCGGAACGCGATCATCCCGCCCATCCGCGTGGACGGCCGGGCCGTCCGGGTGGGCGCCAGCTTCGGCATCGGCTGGGCACAGTGCGGCATGACCGCGGACGAGGTGCTCAAATCCGCCGACGAACGTATGTACGTCGAGAAACGGTCTCGTCCCAAACAGCATCGGCGTGCCGGATAAGTCGCAGGTCAGTGGGTTGGTGTGGTGAAGGCCCCCCGTTTGGCCCCCTCGGAGCGGGTAGGCTCGACATTCATCCATGTACCGCGTTTGAACCGCACCTGTTGAGGAGACCAAGGGATGACGCCCGGCAACAACGGCGCGAGCACGCCCGAGGACGACGACCCGTTCGGCTATCTCTACGCCGACGGTCAGGCCAACGGCGCCACCCCGCCCAGCGGAGGCGGCGGCTATGGCTACCCCGGCTCGGTCAACCGGGTGCGGGCGGTCGGCGAACGCCAGTACGGCGGCCAGCAGGCCCCCCAAGGCCAGCAGGCCCCGACCGCGCAGTACGGCCAGGTGCCGCAGCAGCAGGCGTACGGCCAGCAGCCCGGCTACGGGCAGCCGAACGCGAACTACGCGGCGCCCGAGACGATGCCCGGCGGCGCGCCCACCACCCGGCACGCGCCCGTGGGCAATGGCAGGGGCCGTGGGCCGAACACCAAGGGTCTGCTGATCGGTGCGATCGCCGTGGTCGCCGCCGTCGTCATCGGCATCGGCGTCGCCATGATGAACGGCGACTCGGGCGACGACACCACCGGCAACGAAGCGGGCTCCAGCCCGACCGCATCCGCCAGCGCCTCGCCCAGCGAGTCCGCGTCCCAGGGCACCGCGTCTCCGAAGGAGCTGCCGAAGGCGGACGCGAAGGTGCTGAATCTGGGCACCGGCGTCACGACGGCTTCGGACGTCGCGGGCGCGAGCGCCGACGGCGGAGTCTACGTGACGGGCCTGAACGCCACGGGCGCCTCGGTCACCTGGACCGTCAACGGCATTCCCAAGGACGGTACGTACACCCTGTTCGCGCGCTACAGCACGGCCGGTGACGACCAGCAGATGACGCTCACCATCAACGGCAAGACGTTCGGCAGCAAGCTGAGCATGGAGAACTACGCGAAGGCCGCAGACGGTGACTTCGCGAAGGGTTGGACGACGACCTACGCTTGGCCCAGCCTCACCAAGGGCACCAACACCATCTCCATCTCCTGCGGGGACGGCGACAAGTGCAACGTCCTTCTCGACCAGCTGTCGCTGAAGGAAGGCCAGGTCAAGAAGTAGCCGGCGGCGACGGCGGTCACGCCGCCGTCGCGTCCGCCGTCACCGCGATCTGGTCCACCAGCGTCTCGTAGGCCGCCCGGTCGAACTCGCCCGCCACCGGCGCCATGACGGTCGCAGCGGACAGGGCGACCGCGCGGGCCAGGCGCTCCGGCCAGGGCAGGTGCTCCACCAGGCCCGACAGCAGGCCCGCGACCGCCGAGTCGCCCGCGCCGGTCGGATTGCCGTGCACGCGCCGGGGCGGGGCGGCCCGCCACAGGCCCTCCGCGGTGTGGGCGAGCAGACCCTGAGCGCCCAGCGAGGCCACGACGGAGTGCGCGCCGCGCCTGCGGGCGTCCCTCGTCGCCTGCAACGGCTCGTGGGAGCCGGTGAGTTCGGCCAGTTCCTCGGCGTTCGGCTTGACCAGGTCGGGGCGGGCGGCGACCCCGCGGCGCAGCGGTTCGCCACTGGTGTCGAGGAGGACCGGGACGGCCGCCGCGCGGGCGGTGCGCACCAGTCCGGCGTACGCGCCCACCGGCACCCCCGGTGGCAGGCTGCCGCACAGGGCCACCGCCGAGGCGGAGCGCAGCAGATCCTCGTACGCCTCCTGGAAGGCGCCCCACTCCGTGGGGGCTATCTCCGGGCCGGGTTCGTTGAGTTGAGTCGTGTCACCGGTCGTCGTGTCGACCACCGCGATCGTACGGCGGGTCGATCCGGTGACGGGGACGAGCGCGTCCACCACGCCCGGTGTGCCCGTGAGGTGGTCCTGGACGGCGCGGCCCGTCGCGCCGCCGGTGAAGCCCGTGACCGTCACCTCGTGACCGAGGGCCGCGAGCACCCGGGCCACGTTCAGGCCCTTGCCGCCGGGGCGTTCGGTCACCTCGGTCACCCGGTGCGAGGTGTGCGGGCGCAGGGCGCGTACGCGATACGTGATGTCGAGAGCGGTGTTCAGCGTGACCGTGAGGATCACTGGGGCCGACCTCCCTCGCACTTCGACTCGTTGTTTCCGGAGGCCCGATCATGCCAAAGACAACGGCGGTCGGCCCAGTCCCCCGGGCCAACCGCCGTACGTCACGCGCTCGCCAACGAGTGGGCGAATCACCCCAGTTGTGGGTCAACCACCCATTCGCCCCGCCGCATCACGCCCTTGAGCGCGAAGTCGGTGTCCAGGATCACCAGGTCGGCGTCCTTGCCCGGCTCCAGGGAGCCCACCCTGTCGTACCGGCCCAGCAGGCGGGCCGGGTTGGCGGACAGGGCCGCGACGACGTCCTCGACCGGCAGCCGGTCGACCGTCACCGCCCGCTGGAAGGCCCGGTCCAGCGTGAGCGTGGAGCCCGCGATCGAGCCGCCCTCCACCAGCCGCGCCACACCGTCGCTGACCTCGACCTCCAGCGGGCCGAGCAGATAGCGGCCGTCGCCGAAGCCGGCCGCGTCCATGGCGTCGGTGATGAACGCCACCCGGTCCGCGCCCGCATGATGGAACGCCAGCTGGAGGGCGGCGGGGTGCAGATGCGTGCCGTCGTTGATCAGCTCGACGGTGATCCGGTCGTCCTCCAGGAGGGCGGCGATCGGGCCGGGGGCGCGGTGTCCGAGCGTGGGCATCGCGTTGAACAGATGCGTCGCCACGGTCGCGCCCGCGTCGATCGCCTCCCGCGTCTGCTCGTACGTCGCGTCCGTGTGCCCGATCGCCGCGATCACCCCGTGCTCGGCCAGCAGGCGTACGGAGTCGATGCCGCCGGGCAGTTCGGTGGCGAGCGTGACCATCGTGGCCCGGCCGCGTGCCGCGTCGATCAGCTTGCGGACCTCCGCCGGGTCCGGGTCGCGCAGCAGCTCCTCGGAGTGCGCGCCCTTGCGACACGGCGAGATGAACGGGCCCTCGAAGTGGATCCCGGCGATGTCGCCCTGCTCGGCCAGCTCGCTCAGCAGCCCGGCGCGCTGGGCCAGCCCGTCCATGTCACCGGTCACGGTCGAGGCGACGAGGGTGGTGGTGCCGTGCAGCCGGTGGGTGTGGATGCCCTTCAGGACCTCGTCGACGGTCCCGGAGGTGAAGGACGCGCCGCCGCCGCCGTGGTTGTGCAGATCGACGAAGCCGGGGACCAGCCAGTGGTTTCGTACGTCGATGACCTGGGCGTTCTCGGGAGCGGTGGCGGCGATCCGCGCACCCTCGACGATCACTCGGCCGCCGTCCACGATCCCCGTGGGCAGCACCACCCGGGCACCGGCGAGAACCTTGCTAGTGGCCATCAAGTGGTTACCTCCGAGGGGTGATCGGTCGTGGTCAGGAGATCCCAGGCCAGCAGCCCGGCGCCGAGACATCCGGCGGTGTCGCCGAGGGCTGCCGGGACGATCGACGGCAGCTTCTGGAAAGTGATGCGCCGCCGGACGGCGTCCCGCAGCGGCGTGAACAAGGTTTCCCCGGCCTCGGCCAGGCCGCCGCCGATGATCAGGGTGCGCGGATCCAGCAGGGTGAGCGCGGTGACGAGCCCGTCGGCGAGCGCGTCGACGGCGTCCCGCCAGACGTCCTGTGCGCGGGGGTCCCCGGACTCGACCGCCTCCGCGCAGTCCGCCCCGTCCGCGGCCGGATCCCCGGACACCCGGGCCCAGGCCTCGCTGACGGCCGCCGCGGACGCGTACCGCTCCAGGCAGCCGTGCTGCTCGCACGGACACGGGGTGCCTCCGGGGCGTACGACGATGTGGCCGATCTCGCCCGCGAAGCCGTGCGCGCCCGCCTCGACGCCGCCGTCGATGCCGATCGCGCCCGCGATGCCGGTGCCGAGGGCGATGAAAAGGAAGCGGTCGGCGCCCTGCCCCGCGCCGACCCGGCCTTCCGCCAGTCCGCCGGTGCGCACGTCGTGCCCGAGCGCCACCGGTACCCCGCCCAGCCGGTCGCCCAGCAGTCGGCGCATCGGGACGTCGCGCCAGCCGAGGTTGGCGGAGTACACCGCGATGCCGCGGCCGGCGTCGACGATGCCGGGGACGGCGACTCCGGCCGCCGCCGCGGGCTCGCCGAGGTGCAGCTCGCCGTACCCGCGCAGCTCGGCCGCGAAGTCGAGGATCGCGTCGACCACGGCGTCGGGACCGCGCTCTCGGCCGGTGGCGCGGCGGGCCTGGTGGAGCAGCTCGCCCCCGGCCCCGACCAAGGCGGCCTTCATCCCGGTGCCGCCCACATCGAGGGCGATGACATGTCTCACGGGGGACAGTCTCGCCCCTTACCCCAGGAGAGGTCTAGTCCACTCGGGTGGTGTAGACCTTGCATCCGCATGCCGAGACAGATGCAACGGGTGCGGAAGCAAAGAGTGTGAAGCCAATGTGGAGTCAATGTGCAGGGGTTGGGAGAAAGAGCAGTGCAGCGGCGTAGGACAGGACTGATCGCGGTGGCGTCCGCCTTGGGTATGACGGCGGCCCTCGCGGGCTGCGGCGGATCCGGCGATTCCGGGGACGTGACTCTCAAGCTCGTGGCCGCCGACTACGGCGACTCCAAGGCCAACAGCTCCCAGAAGTACTGGGACGAACTGGTCAAGGAGTACGAGGCCGACCACCCGGGGGTCAAGGTCGAGGTCAGCGTCTACTCCTGGACCGACGTCGACCGCAAGGTCAAGGAGATGGTCGCGGCGGGCAAGGCCCCCGACATGGCGCAGATCGGCGCGTACGCCGACTACGCGGCCAAGGGCCAGCTCTACAGGGTCGACGACGTGCTCTCCATACCCGTCCAGGCCGACTTCATGTCGCAGCTCACCGAGGCCGGGCAGATGAACCGGGTGCAGTACGGCATGCCGTTCGCCGCCTCCACGCGGCTGCTCTTCTACAACAAGAAGCTCTTCTCGCAGGCCGGCCTCACCCCGCCGCAGAGCTGGAGCGAGCTCGCCGCCGACGCCGAAACGCTCAAGGCCGAGGGCGTCGAGATCCCGTACGCGCTGCCCTTGGGGCCCGAGGAGGCGCAGGCGGAGACCATGCAGTGGCTGCTGAGCGGCGGCGACGGCTACACCGACGACGTCGGCACCTACAGCCTCGACTCCGACCGGAACGTCAGCACCCTCACCTGGATCAAGGACGAACTGGTCGACAAGGGCCTCACCGGACCCGTCGCGCCTGCGAAGCTCAATCGCGCCGCCGCGTTCGCCGCGTTCACGCGCGGCGAGGTCGGGATGCTGAACGGGCACCCCACGCTGATGAAGACGGCCGCCGAGAAGGGCGTGAAGTTCGGCATGGTGCCGATGCCCGGCGCCAACGGCAGTACCGGCGCCACGCTGGGTGTCGCCGACTGGATGATGGCCTTCAAGAAGAACGGCCACGGTGAGCAGATCGGCGACTTCCTCGACTTCGTCTACTCCGAGAAGAACGTGCTCGCCTTCTCCCACGAGTACGACCTGCTGCCGGTCACCAATTCGGCGTCCGAGGCCATGGCCGCCGACGAGGACGACAAGGACTTGGCCCCGTTCCTCGAAGAGCTCCCCTCCTCCCAGTTCTACCCGGTCGGCAAGACCTCCTGGGCGTCCGTCAGCGCCGACATCAAGAATCAGATCGGCAAGGCGGTCTCCTCGGGCGGCAGTCCGTCCAGCGTCCTCGGCAGCCTTCAGCGCGCGGCGACGATCCGGGACGCCTCGGAGTAGCACTGTCGGTGGCGGCAGTTACGGTGCTGTCCATGGACGAGCTGAGCGCGCGGGAGCAGGGGATCCTGGCCCTGGAGCGCCGGGGCTTTGCCGGCCCCGGTGCCAAGGAGCGGGCGATACGGGAGCAGCTGGGGCTGGCTCCCGTGCGCTACTACCAGCTGCTCAACGCCCTCCTCGACGATCCGCGGGCCCTCGTCCATGATCCGGTGACGGTGAATCGGCTGCGGCGGGTGCGGGAGGCCCGGCGGGGCGAGCGGTGACGGGTGCCGCAGCCGAGGGGTTTTCGCCCCCGCCGCCCCTACCCGTCCCATCTCTGGGGGCTGCCGCCCCCAGACCCCCGCTTCGGCCTGGACGGCCTCGTCCTCAAACTCCCCCAAGCTCTCGGCTTCGCTCGAGAGCTTGGGGGAGGGTAGGGGCGGCGGGGGCGGACCACGTATGGCTCGATGAGCCGTGGGTGCGCCTGCCCTCGGCCGGATAAGGTCGCCGTATGGGCAGCCATTCGGAACCCCCGGAAGTCACGGACTCCTCCACGGACTCATTGCCGATGCCTACGCCGGCGACGGCCGCCGGGCGTGACGGTCTCGACGCCATTCTCGCGCGGCCCGACCGCGCAGTGATCGCCCTCGACTTCGACGGAACGCTCGCCCCGATCGTCCCCGACCCGGAGCAGGCCCGCGCCCACCCCGACGCGGTCCCCGCCCTCGCGGCCCTCGCCCCGAAGGTCGCCTCCGTCGCCGTCGTCACCGGCCGCCCGGCCGGCGTCGCGGTCCGCCACGGCGGCTTCGCGGGCGTGCCGGGGCTGGAGCACCTCGTCGTCCTCGGCCATTACGGCGCCGAACGCTGGGACGCGGTGAGCAGCACCGTCAACGCCCCCGCCCCACACCCCGGCGTCTCCGCCGTCCGCGCCGAGCTGCCCGGGTTCCTGGACCGGATCGGCGCCTGGCAGGGCACCTGGATCGAGGAGAAGGGGCGCGCGGTCGCCGTCCACACGCGCCGCGCGACGGATCCGCAGGCCGCGTTCGAGGCCCTGCGCGAGCCGCTCACCGACCTCGCCACCCGACACGGCCTGATCGTCGAACCCGGTCGGATGGTCCTCGAACTCCGTCCCCCGGGCATGGACAAGGGCGTCGCCCTCTTGGAGTACGTCCGCGAGGTCGGCGCCGAAGCCGTCCTCTACGCCGGCGACGACCTCGGCGATCTCCCCGCCTTCGCCGCCGTCGACAAACTCCGCTCCGACGGCGTCCCGGGCCTCCTGGTATGCAGCGGCAGCTCCGAGGTCGCCGAGCTGGCAGACCGAGCGGACCTGGTGGTCGACGGCCCGGCAGGAGTCGTACGCCTACTCAGCGCACTGGCGACAAGGCTGGAGTGACAAGCCCCCACCGGCCCGCACCCGACAGCCGGCCCTCTCAGCCCTCCAACTCCCGCAACTGCTCAAGAAACCACTGCGCCGGAGGCAACGCCGTAGCCGCGGCGGCAAGCCGTTTCGTGCGCTCGGCCCGCTCCTCCGCCGACATCGTCAGCGCCGCGTGCAGCGCGGCCGCCGTGCCGACCACGTCGTACGGGTTCACCCCGATCGCGTCCTCGCCCAGCTCCTCGTACGCCCCCGCCTCCCGGGACAGCACCAGCACGCACCCCTCGTCGGAGACGACCGGCATCTCCTTGGCGACGAGGTTCATGCCGTCCCGGATGGGGTTGACGAGGGCGACGTCGGCCAGCCGGTACGCGGCCAGGGAGCGGGCGAAGTCATCCTTGACGTGGAGCACGACGGGGGTCCAGTCCGGTGTTCCGTACCGGGAGTTGATCTCGGTCGCCAGACGCTGCACCTCGGCCGTGTAGTCCCGGTACACGGCGAGATCCTGGCGGGACGGGTATGCGAAGGCCACGTGGACGACGCGCTCGCGCCAGGTCGGCTGGTCGTCGAGCAGCTGTCGGTACGCCAGCAGGCCCCGCACGATGTTCTTCGACAGCTCGGTCCGGTCGACCCGCACGATCGTCTTCCGGCCCGCCCCGATCTGCTCACGCAGCGTGACCATCCGTTCGGCGACGTCCGCCTCGTGCGACCGCTTCCGCAGGAAGTCCGCGTCCGCGCCGAGCCCGTGCACGCCGATCCGGGTGTCACCGAGGCCGCCGACGAGCTCGGTGGCGCACGCCGTGAACGCGTCCGCCCAGCGGTGCGTCAGGAAGCCCAGCCGGTCCGCGCCGAGCATGCCGCGCAGCACCTGCTCGGCGATGTCGTCGGGCAGCATCCGGAAGTAGTCGACCGGCGCCCAGGGGGTGTGGGAGAAATGGCCGATCCGCAGGTCGGGGCGGAGTTCGCGGAGCATTCCGGGGACGAGGGTCAGGTGGTAGTCCTGTACGACCACCACGGCCCCGTCGACCGCCGCGTCGGCCAGCGCCTCGGCGAACGCCCGGTTGTACGCCTCGTACGCCGCCCACTGGCGCCGGAACTCCACGTCGAAGACCGGCTCCAGCGGCGTCTGGTAGAGCATGTGGTGGACGAACCACAGCACGGAGTTCGCGATGCCGTTGTACGCGTCCGCGTGCACGCCGGCGTCGATGTCCAGCATCCGCACACCGACCTCGCCGATCCCACGCCGGACCGCCTCGCGGTCGCCGTCGCCGAGCGCGGAGCACACCCACAGGGCGCCCGCGTCCGGCCCGATCGCCGACAGGCCCGAGACCAGCCCGCCCCCGCCGCGCCGGGCGTGGAGCGAGCCGTCCTCTCGCACCTCGTACGAGACCGGGCCGCGGTTGGAGGCGACGAGGATTCGATGGGTGCCGTGCGTTGAGGCCATGCCACCAAACCTAGCCCGGCACGGAAACGCTCAAACGTTCCTTTTGGCCGTATGCGATCTGCGGGGCGGTGCCCAAGGGGGCGCTTTTACGCGGCCCGCCTTTTTACGTACTCGGAGATTTCCGCCATCGGAGGCCTTTCCTCCGTGTCCACCGAGTGCGTGCGCGGCTCGAAACCGTCCTCGCCCCGTTCGAACTGGGTGAGGGCCGGTCGGATGAGGTGTCCGCGGGCCAGCCGGAGCTGTGCCGTGCGGTAGATCGCGGCGGACATGCGGCCCAGCGCCTGCCCGTCCTGGTGCCGGTGCTTGCGCACTCCCACGTCGACCTGGGCGAGCGCGTCCAGGCCCACCAGGTGCAGTGCGTCGATGAGCATGCCCAGCTCGACGCCGTACCCGACGGGGAAGGGGAGCTGTTCGAGGAGGGAGCGGCGGGCCGCGTACTCCCCGCCGAGCGGCTGGACGAAGCCGGCCAGTTGCGGCCAGTGCATGTTGAGCAGGGGGCGGGCCATGAGTTCCGTGACGCGGCCGCCCTGACCGGCGGCGGAGCCCAGCGGTCTGTCGTACATCGCCTTGACGAGGTCCACGCCGGGCTCGGTGAGCAGCGGCCCCACGATCCCGGAGACGAAGTCCGACGAGAACTCCTTCAGATCGGCGTCGATGAAGCAGACGATGTCCCCGCTGGTCACCAGGAGTGACCGCCAGAGGACCTCGCCCTTGCCGGGCGCGGTCGGGATGCGCGGCAGGATCTCGTCCCGGTGCACGACTCGCGCGCCCGCCGCGGCGGCCACCTCCGAGGTGCGATCCGTCGAGCCCGAGTCGATGACGACGATCTCGTCGACGAGGGGCACCTGCTGCATCAGGTCGTGGCGGATGACGGCGACGATCTCGCCGACCGTCTCCTCCTCGTTGAGCGCGGGCAGTACGACACTGACCGTCGACCCTGTGGTGCGTTTCGCGGCCATGAGCTGGTGGAGCGGGCGATCGGTTACGGACCAGGAGCGTGTGCTCAGCCAGCGCTCGACTTCCTTCAGCACAGTCTGCGGCTCCTCACTGTCTGATCACCCGGTGTCTCACGGTGTGATCCATCTCGCGGTTCGGACGACTATCTCAACTGTCCTGGCCTTCGGTTACAGTCTTGAACAACGCGGATGACCATCGCATTGCGTAGATCGTCCGCACACAACCGAATACCGCTCATCCAGAGGGGCAGAGGGATACGGCCCGTTGAAGCCCCGGCAACCCTCCAGCCGGTCTCGTACGACCACCGACTACGTCGTCGTCGCGAGGCTCCCGGCTCGGGAAGGTGCCAAATCCGTCTCACGGCGAAGTGCGTCGTGAGGAAGATGAGGAGAAAGGGCCTCGCCTCCATGGCTGCGCAGACCGTCGCAAGCACCACCGCAAGCGCCACCGAAAGCACTACGAACAGCGTAGACGGTGTCGATCTCGGACCCGCCGCCGCGCTTTCCTGCCGCGAGTGCGGTCACCGTGTGCCGCTCGGCCCGGTTTTCGCCTGCGAGGAGTGTTTCGGCCCGCTCGAGATCGCGTACGACTTCTCGGCCTACGACACCGAGGAGCTCCGCAAGCGCATCGAAGCGGGCCCCGCGAACATCTGGCGCTACGCGCCGCTGCTGCCCGTCCCCGCGGACGTCGCCGAGAAGCCGAACATCAACCCGGGCTGGACCAAGCTCGTCAAGGCCGACAACCTGGCCCGCGAGTTGGGCGTCGACCCCGGCAAGCTCTTCGTCAAGGACGACTCCGGCAACCCGACGCACTCCTTCAAGGACCGCGTCGTCGCCCAGGCCATCGAGGCCGCCCGCGCGTTCCACTTCACCACTCTCTCCTGCTCCTCCACCGGCAACCTCGCCGGTGCGGTGGGCGCCGCCGCCGCCCGGGCCGGCTTCCGCTCCTGCGTGTTCATCCCGCACGACCTGGAGCAGGGCAAGGTCGTCATGGCCGCGATCTACGGCGGTGAGCTCGTCGGCATCGAGGGCAACTACGACGACGTGAACCGTTTCTGCTCCGAGCTGATCGGCGACCCGGCCGGCGAGGGCTGGGGCTTCGTCAACGTCAACCTGCGGCCGTACTACGCGGAGGGGTCGAAGACGCTCGCGTACGAGATCTGCGAGCAGCTCGGCTGGCAGCTCCCCGACCAGCTGGTGATCCCCATCGCCTCCGGGTCGCAGCTGACGAAGATCGACAAGGGCTTGCAGGAGCTGATCAAGCTCGGGCTGGTCGCGGACAAGCCGTACAAGATCTTCGGTGCGCAGGCCGAGGGCTGCTCGCCGGTGTCCGTCGCCTACAAGGCCGGCCACGACGTCGTACGCCCGCAGAAGCCCCACACCATCGCCAAGTCGCTCGCCATCGGCAACCCGGCCGACGGGCCGTACGTGCTCGACATCGCGCGACGGACGGGCGGGGCCGTGGAGGACGTCAACGACGAGCAGGTCGTCGACGCGATCAAGCTGCTGGCCCGGACCGAGGGCATCTTCGCGGAGACCGCCGGTGGAGTGACGGTGGGTGTGGCGAAGAAGCTGATCGAGAACGGTCTTCTCGACCCGACGCTGACGACCGTCGTCCTCAACACCGGGGACGGGCTCAAGACGCTGGACGCGGTGGCGGGGACGGGGTTGACGGCGACCATTCGTCCCAGCCTGGAGTCGTTCCGTGAGGCTGGGCTCGCGTAAGGCTCCGCCAGGAGGGTTCTTTTCGCGCTGCGGGCCGTGAGGGCTGGTCGCGCCCACGCGGCGGAGCCGCACATGTCACCGCCCCGCGCCCCTTACGAGGCGCTGTACTCGACCGGAGGTCATCACCCATGAGCGTCAACGTCCGCATCCCCACCATCCTGCGCACCTACACCGACGGCAAAGCCGAGGTGAAGGCCGAGGGTGGGACCCTCGGCGAGGTCATCGCGGATCTGGAGAAGAACCACACGGGCATCTCCGCACGCGTGCTGGACGACCAGGGCAAGCTGCGCCGGTTCGTCAACGTGTACGTGAACGACGACGACGTCCGTTTCGAGCAGGGCCTGGAGACGGCGACGCCGGACGGCGCGGGCGTCTCGATCATCCCGGCGGTCGCCGGAGGCTGATCGCCGGCCCGGATCGTTACCCTCGGTAACTCCGAACACGCAGAGTTCATCGAATTGCCCCCTCCGTGAGAGAAACGGAGGGGGCAATTCTGTATGGTTGAGCGCGGTACAGTTGGGGAAGCCGCTTCGCTTTCCATGCCGGATGCATATGAGCTTCAGTGATTTCCCGGCCGGTGCCCGATAAGAAGTAGCCAAAGTGCCCCACCTCTTTGAGCCGTTTATGGCATTTATGGGGCCCGACTTGCCCTGAATCCTTGCTAATTCTCCGCATATTTCCGATCAGGCGCGCCCGGAATTCTCGTCCGATTGACCTGTTGCAGAGGGCAGTTGGACAGATACATTCAGCCGCGGTCGACGCGTTCCGGCGCACACCCCCAACCGTTGGGGGGTGAGGTCTGACCCGGGCCCGCGAAGTGCGGTCCTGTGCAAGGGCCAGTAATAGGGGAGTTAGGCATGGCTCAGGGCACCGTCAAGTGGTTCAACGCGGAGAAGGGGTACGGCTTCATCGCGGTCGACGGTGGTGCGGATGTTTTCGTCCACTACAGCGCGATTCAGATGGACGGCTACCGCACCCTGGAAGAGGGTCAGCGGGTCGATTTCGAGATCTCGCAGGGCCAGAAAGGGCCGCAGGCGGACATGGTCCGACTGGCGGCCACCGGCTGAAGCACGCGCCGACTGACTGTTCGACGTGACGAAGGGCCCGCATCCCCACCAGGGGGTGCGGGCCCTTCGGTCTGTCCGTCTGCCTGCCCCTCTGCCCGTCCGGCCGGCCGACCGTGCACACCCCCGTGTTCACCTGCGGATCGGTCGGAGCCGCTTGCACTCGGCAGGGGCGAGTGCTAATCATTGGCGTTAGCACTCTGAAGGTGAGAGTGACAACGAGGACCGGGTGGGTGAGGCCCGCAGGCCAAGTGGGGCAAGGAACCACGAGGTATGCAGGCCGTCCGTCGCGGGCGCCAGCGCGGTCCGGAGCAATCCACCCCAGTCCGGGAGGACCACTTCACATGGCCAAGATCATCGCGTTCAACGAGGAGGCGCGGCGAGGCCTCGAGCGCGGCATGAACCAGCTCGCGGACGCCGTCAAGGTCACCCTTGGCCCCAAGGGCCGCAACGTCGTCCTCGAGAAGAAGTGGGGCGCCCCCACGATCACCAACGATGGTGTTTCCATCGCCAAGGAGATCGAGCTCGAGGACCCGTACGAGAAGATCGGCGCCGAGCTGGTCAAGGAAGTCGCCAAGAAGACGGACGACGTCGCCGGTGACGGTACGACCACCGCGACCGTTCTCGCGCAGGCGCTGGTCCGCGAGGGCCTGCGCAACGTAGCCGCGGGTGCCAACCCGATGGCCCTCAAGCGCGGTATCGAGAAGGCCGTCGAGGCCGTCTCCGGTGCCCTGCTCGAGCAGGCCAAGGATGTCGAGACCAAGGAGCAGATCGCTTCCACGGCCTCCATCTCCGCCGCCGACACCCAGATCGGCGAGCTCATCGCCGAGGCGATGGACAAGGTCGGCAAGGAAGGCGTCATCACCGTCGAGGAGTCCCAGACCTTCGGTCTGGAGCTGGAGCTCACCGAGGGTATGCGCTTCGACAAGGGCTACATCTCGGCGTACTTCGCCACCGACATGGAGCGTATGGAGGCCGTCCTCGACGACCCGTACATCCTGATTGCCAACTCGAAGATCGCCAACGTCAAGGACCTGCTCCCGCTCCTCGAGAAGGTCATGCAGTCGGGTAAGCCGCTGCTGATCATCGCCGAGGACGTCGAGGGCGAGGCTCTGTCGACGCTGGTCGTCAACAAGATCCGTGGCACCTTCAAGTCCGTCGCCGTCAAGGCCCCGGGCTTCGGTGACCGCCGCAAGGCCATGCTCGGCGACATCGCCATCCTCACGGGCGGCGAGGTCATCTCCGAGGAGGTCGGCCTCAAGCTGGAGAACGCGGGTCTGGACCTGCTGGGCCGCGCCCGCAAGGTTGTCATCACCAAGGACGAGACCACGATCGTCGACGGCTCCGGCTCCGCCGACCAGGTCGCCGGTCGCGTCAACCAGATCCGTGCCGAGATCGAGAACTCGGACTCGGACTACGACCGCGAGAAGCTCCAGGAGCGCCTGGCGAAGCTGGCCGGCGGCGTGGCCGTCATCAAGGCCGGTGCCGCCACCGAGGTCGAGCTCAAGGAGCGCAAGCACCGCATCGAGGACGCCGTTCGCAACGCGAAGGCGGCCGTCGAGGAGGGCATCGTCGCCGGTGGTGGCGTGGCCCTCATCCAGGCTTCCTCGGTCTTCGAGAAGCTGGAGCTGACGGGTGACGAGGCGACCGGTGCCAACGCCGTGAAGCTCGCGCTGGAGGCCCCGCTCAAGCAGATCGCCGTCAACGGTGGTCTCGAGGGTGGCGTCATCGTCGAGAAGGTGCGCAACCTGCCCGTCGGCCACGGCCTGAACGCCGCGACCGGTGAGTACGTCGACATGATCGCCGAAGGCATCATCGACCCGGCGAAGGTCACGCGCTCTGCCCTGCAGAACGCCGCGTCCATCGCCGCGCTGTTCCTCACCACCGAGGCCGTCATCGCCGACAAGCCGGAGAAGGCCGCCGCGGCCGCTCCGGGCGGCATGCCGGGCGGTGACATGGACTTCTGATCCCTTCCGGATCAGCTCTGTCCTTACGTTTCGAGGGCGGCATCCCCACTCCAGGGGGTGCCGCCCTCGGGCGTGTCCGGGGTCACAGAAGGAGGTGGAGAGCGGCGGAATGTCATGGCCGACGGGTCGGTTGTCGTTGTAAGTGCAGTTAATGCACGTGCACGTACCTGTGCGCGATTGCGCCAGTTCGATGTCCACCCGACCTCTCCGAGGAGCCCCCACGTGACGCTCGACGCCTCCGTCTCCCGTGCCGCCGAGATACTGTCCCGCCCTGTCTCGCTGAACGGCCTGACCGTCCCGAACCGGATCGCGATGGCGCCGATGACCAGGCAGTTCTCGCCGGGCGGCGTCCCCGGCGAGGACGTGGTCGGGTACTACGCCCGCCGCGCCGCCGCGGGCGTCGGCCTCATCGTCACCGAAGGCACGTACGTCGGCCACGACTCGGCCGGGCAGAGCGACAGGATCCCGCGCTTCCACGGCGCGGAGCAGCTCGCGGGCTGGACGAAGGTCGCCGACGCCGTGCACGCGGCGGGCGGCACGATCGTGCCGCAGCTGTGGCACATCGGCATGGTGCGCGAGGCGGGCCAGCCGCCGTTCGCGGACGCGCCCGCGGTCGGCCCCTCGGGCATCCGCCTCGACGGCACGTCCGGTGCGGGCAAGGCGATGACCCAGTCCGACCTGGACGATGTCATCGCCGCGTTCGCCGAGGCCGCGGCCACCGCCGAGCGCATCGGCTTCGACGGGGTCGAACTGCACGGCGCGCACGGCTACTTGATCGACCAGTTCCTGTGGTCGGGCACCAACCGGCGCACGGACGCGTACGGTGGTGACCCGGTCGCCCGTACGAAGTTCGGCGCCGAGATCGTCGCCGCGGTACGTGACTCGGTCTCGGCCGACTTCCCCATCCTCTTCCGCTACTCGCAGTGGAAGTCCGACAACTACGACGCCCGGCTCGCGGAGACCCCCGAGGAGCTGGAGGCCATCCTGACCCCGCTCGCCGCGGCCGGCGTGGACGCCTTCCACGCCTCCACCCGCCGTTACTGGCAGCCGGAGTTCGACGGCTCGGACCTGAACCTGGCGGGCTGGACGAAGAAGCTGACGGGCAAGGCCACCGTCACCGTCGGCTCGGTCGGCCTCGACGGCGACTTCATCAAGGCCTTCCAGGGCGAGGGCGCCCCGGCGGCGGCCCTCGACAACCTCCTGGACCGTATGGAGCGCGACGAGTTCGACCTCGTCGCCGTGGGCCGCGCCCTGCTCCAGGACCCGGAGTGGGCGGCGAAGGTGCTGGACGGACGGTTCGGTGAGCTGGGGGCGTACGACCCGAAGGCGCTGAGCACGCTCAGCTGAGTGGGTGGGGCGCTCCCTTTCGGGGGCGCCCCGTGCGTTGTGCCGTGGCTCAGTCCGCGTAGTCCTTGAGCTTCTCGGTTTCCAGGGTGATGTTCACGGGGGCGGGGAGCTCGACCACGGCTCCGAACGGGTACGAGGGCCGCTGCTGGTACGTCCCGTTCCTCAGGTCGTTGTGCACCACGAGGGTGTCGATGTCCCGGTCGATGAGCAGGTAGATCGGGATGCCTGCCTCCGCATAACCGCGGACCTTGTCGATGCGGTCGCGTCGGTCGGTGTCACGGTCGCGGGAGGTGACTTCGACGACCATGAGGACGCCCTCCGGAGCGGCCCAGTCGCCGTCCTGCGCAATGAAGTGGTCCAACGGCGCCAACGCGCCGTCCGCATTGGCGTGCCCTTTGCGATAGGTGCCGATCTTGAGGCCTTGCTCGGGATACAGGGCCAGCTCGGGCCGCAGTTGCATGAACAGCCGAATGAGCCACATGACGATGGCCCTGTGACGATTGTCCGGCAACGGCTTGACCTCTAGCTTTCCGTCGATGAGTTCGAGCTTGACGCCCTCAGGGGCCCTGCGGGCGAGTTCCTCGAAGTCCTCGACCTCGATGTGGTCGCCCTTGACGTACAGCCGCCCATCGAGGAATTCGAGCTGCACGTTCGTCGGGGCCTTGCCGGCCAGCTCTTCGAAGTCCTCCTGGGACATCTGCGGGCGCCTGGTGCCAAAGGTCATGGTGGGCTCGCCTCCTTCCCACCATGGTGCCCCGGCTGTGTGCTTCCGGACCGTTGGAGCGGTCATATGTGGTGTTGCCTTTCTCGTCGCTGGTCGGCCACCCGGTCAGGGCGTGGTGCTCCGCACCACGTAGTTCTTGAGCCGCTCGGTGTTCAGAGCGACGTTCACCGGGGAGGGGAGCTTCACCGTCGTTCCCCAGGGGTGGGAGAAAGCCTGCTGGTAGCGGCCGTCCTTCGGCTCGCTGAAGACGGTGAGGGTGTTGTCGTCGCGGGTGATGAGGAGGCAGACGGGGATGCCGACGGCTGCATAGCCAGCGCGTTTGGCGTCGTGGTCCCGGTGGTCCTTGCCCGAGGCGTGGAAGATGATCTCCACGACCGCCGAGACGCGGTCCGGGCGCGCCCAGTGGCGGCGCCCCAGACGTTGGTCTCTCCGCACGAACATGGCATCGGGCAGATATCGGCCTTGCATCGAGGCTTCCGCACACAGCCCGGCGTACGGATACAGGTCCCACATCCTGTCTTTCGAGGCGAACTGCCTCAGCAGCGACACCAGGATTTCGCTGTGGTTGCCGTCCGACGGCGGTTTCACCTCCACCTTCCCTCGGATGAACTCCAGCCAGACGGTTTCGGGTGCCCCGCGGGCCAGGTCTTCGAAGTCATCGAGTGGCATTTGGGGAACGCGTGGCTGGGTCATGTACGGCTTCCTTGTCTGCGATTGGTCATTGCGGCACGGATGTCGGCCGCGTGGGTGCGGACTGCTGAGGACGCCAGAGGCGTGGCGGGGCGGGAGGGTCCGGGCTCGCCCCGGCAGGGGCCGCAGACGCCGCCCGGCAGGGCCTCGGGACGGCCCGGGACTCCGCACTTCGCGCACTCCAGTACGCGGAGGGGTGGGCGTGGGGTGTCTCGCACGGGTTCAGGTGGGAGCTTCGTCGTCAGGCGGTTGCGGATGAGGGCGGCCGGGCTGTGGACGGGGGTCGGGAGGCCTCCGGTCAGGGACTGGAGTACCTGTTCGTCGGTGGCGCCTCTCGCGAACCACTCCGTGAGCAGGGGCGCGAGTTCCGCGCAGTCCCTCTCGGACAGGGAGAGGGCAGGAGTTGTGCGGCCCAGCGCCGCCAGCAGGATGTGGGCGCGGGAGCGGGTGGGCCTGGGCGGGGGCTCCGGCGACTCCTGCGGTACGGCGCCCCGCGTGAACGCCGCCCACCAGTCGTCGTCCCGTGCCGTCCGGGTGAACCACGTTCGAGTGATCCAGCGTTGACTTCCCGACTCGGCCAGGTGTTCGCGGCCCCGGCGTAAGTGGCCCGCACTGGTGAGGTTGTTGAGGGCCGTACGCAGAGCGCACTGGCCGTACGGGAGCTCCTTGGCCAGCGTTTTCACGGAGATGTCGGCGCCGTCGGGGAGGCGGTCGATGTACGCGGCGATCGCTGCTTCGCGGGGCGGGAAGTGCGCGAAGTCGTGGTTGGTGCGGGGGAGTTGGTCCGGTGCGCTGCGTTTTCCGTATCCCGGATTGGCCATCGGGTGGGGGAGGACGTGCGCAGGGCGGGGCGTAGCACTAAAGTTGGCTTCAGCCATGGGATCGAGGCTCGATTCGATCTCGTAGGTCAAACCCCCGCAGGTGCTCCAACACCTAGCGGGGGTTGTTCGTTATGCGGGCACGCTAGGCCCTTGTGACTGTCCGTGGCAAGTCGGTTGCGTCAAGTCAACACGCGGGGTGGGAGGGCGGGTTGAGGCCCTCCTCCCGTTCCTTGCAAAGAGGGCTCGGAGCTTGGGGCTTGAGCTCCGGGGCGTCTGCGAGTCAGTTGTGCTTGAGGTTTTCGACGAAGGCCGTCCAGGCCTCGGCCCGGAACCCGAGCTTCGGACCGTGGGGGTTCTTGGAGTCGCGGACGGGGACGAGGGTGCCGGGGAAGTCGGGGGCGAACTCCAGGCAGTTGCCGCCCTCGCCGCCGCTGTAGGTGGACTTGTGCCACGTGGCCGCGCTCAGGTCGTACTCAGGGCTGATCTTCATGCGCGTAATCCTCTGCCACTGATTCGATCAGGGCCAGGGATTCTTGCGGCGCCAGTGCGCTGGCCCTGAGCAAATCGTAGGTGAGTTGGTGGCGGGTGACTGTGGCTGGGGCGTCCTCCAGCCGTCCCATACTGGGACCTTCGATGAAGGCGAGCGCTGGGGCATCTTCGAAGTCCAGGAGCGTCAGGGCCCCGGTCATGGACGCATGAGCCTCCGCGTCGAACGGCAACACCTGAACGATGATCCGGTGCCGCCGGGCCAGTGCCGCCACGTGTCGTAAGGCCTCCGCCATCACCCCCGCACCGCCGACCTTCCGCCGCAGCACCGCTTCATCCAGGACCGCCCACAACAACGGTGTTGTTGGATCGTCGAGGCGGTGCGCGCGCTCCAGCCGGGCCGCCACCAGCTCGTCGATCACATCCTCCGGCGCGGTCGGCTGGTACGCGCGGAACACCGCCCTCGCGTACGCCTCCGTCTGCAACAGACCTGGGATCAACAGGGCTGCGTACTCCCTGATCGTCGTAGCGACCGCCTCCGCCTCCGCCGCCTCCGCGAAGTGATCCGGGTACTTGGACTTGGCCAAGGCCATGCAGTTGCGCTCGAAGAAGCCGTTCGTGCCGAGGATGTCGTCTATCTGGCGGGCGTATTCGAGGTGCATGCGCCGCGTGCCGGCCTCCAGCTGGCCGATGAACGAGCCGCTGACGAAGAGGGGCTGGCCCAGCTCGTCCTGGCTGAGGCCGACTCTCTCGCGGGCGTGGCGGAGTTCGGCGCCCATCATGGCGCGCGGCGAGGCGGACGGATCGAGATCCTTCGGACCTGGCATGGCAACTCCCTGTTACGCAGACGGGGTTGTTGGGCAACCGTCTCTGGCCAGGTTAGAGGGGTGTCGGCCACTCTGTGTGGTGAACGGTGACACTCAGAGTGGAGGTTCGGGAGCCATGGGAATGACGCCGAGTGAGCGGGTGGGGTCGACCGAGGACGTGGTGGCGCGACTGAAGGCGGCCCTGGAGGGCGTCGGGGTCGTGCTGCCGTCGTTGCGGGTCGATCCGGTGACCGGTGCGAGCGACGAGCCGTTCGCGCTGGTCGCGTTGGGGCGCTGCAACGTGCGTACGGCGGTGCGGTTGGCGGAGGTGCTGCGGGCGTGCGGGGGCGGGTTGGAGCGGGAGCGTCCGCCGGAGGCGCCGCCGGGTGAGGTGCTGCTGGCGCGGGTCAGGGAGGTCAATCAGGACGGGAGGTTGCACAGAGGGGCGCTGGGGCGCGGCTGAGAAGCGGCTGAGACCTGGAAACGGCCCTCCGTGGCCGACCGTCACCCCGCGTGCCAGATCGCGCCAAAATTGCTGACAATTTTGTGGGCGATTGGCTCGGTTTGCAGACGGGTGGGGCGGGACGCCCGTGGTCGCGCCTGGTCAGGGCGGTGGCCGGTTCCCGGTGCTGTCACTGAAGACACAAAGGAGGTCTTAAGAAACGGCTGTTGCACTTGGGGCCGTGCCCGCGTCCCACTGTGGATGGGCGAAGGGTCGTTGTGCGAAGTCGTTGAATGAACGAGCCGCGAAGACAGGAGACGTGAAGTGAAGCGTAGGGCAGTAGTCATAGGGCTCACCGCGGCCGCCGCGGTGCCGGCGGTCGGGTTCGCCTCCAGCGCGCGGGCGGCGAGCCGCACCTCCTCGGCGTCGTCCTCGGCGTCGTCCTCGGCGTCCAAGGACTCCTCCCTGGTCTTCGACCCGGACGCCTACACGGAACTGACCATCAGCGTCACGGACACCGCGGGCACCGCCCACGAGGTCGTCTACCACTTCTACAAAGTGGCCTCCTACGTGGCCAACCCGGTGAACGCCACCTATCAGTCCCTGAACGTCAGCGTCCCCGTGAAGATCGACGGCACGGCCGTCGACGCCTCGGGCGCCCCCATCCTCTTCGCCAACCAGGTCGGCGGCTACATGCCGTCGTCCGTGGCGAACGCCACCGGAGTCGGCGGCGCCATGGGCCCCGCCGGCACGCTCAGCCGTCAGCAGCTGGCGCTCGCCGCCGGGTACGTCGTCGTGGAGCCGGGCGCCCGCGGCCGTTCGCTGGTCGACTCCAGCGGTACGTACTACGGCACCGCCCCGGCCGCCATCGTGGACCTGAAGGCCGCGGTGCGGTACGTGAAGTCCAACAAGGGGCGCATCCCGGGCAACGTGAACCGGATCGTCTCCTCGGGAGTCAGCGCCGGCGGCGCCCTGTCCTCGCTGCTCGGCGCGTCCGGCGACAGCCCGGTCTACGACTCCTATCTGAAGGAGCTGGGCGCGGCCGACGCGAGCGACGCGATCTTCGCCGCCGGTGCCTGGTGCCCGATCACCGACCTCGAGCACGCCGACATGGCGTACGAGTGGAACTGGGGCGCCAACGCGCTGAGCAGCGGCTCGCTGGTCGACCAGACCGTCTCCAAGGAGCTGAGCACCGCCTACGGCGACTACCTGGCTTCCCTCAAGCTGTCGGCGAAGGGCTTCGGCACCCTCACGGCGCGCAACCTCGACGAGTACCTGGTGACGACCCACCTGGAGCCGTCGGCCACCGAGTACCTCGCGGCGCTGTCGGACGCGGACCGGGCGACCTACCTGGCCACGAACACGTTCATCACGTGGTCCGGCGGCAGGGCGACCTTCTCCTGGGCCGACTTCCTCACCCACGTGGGCGCCCGGAAGAAGAACACCCCGGCGTTCGACGCCTTCGACCTGTCCGCCGGTGAGAACAACGAGTTCGGTACGGGGACCACCGCGAAGCGGCACTTCACGCTGTACAGCCTGCGCCACGAGGAGGGCGCCAGTGCGCGCCTCGACAGCGACATCCCCGAGAAGCTCAACCTGATGAACCCGATGTACCACCTCGTGGACAAGGTCAACGGGAACCGTTCGAAGCACTGGTGGATCCGCCTCGGCACCAAGGACAGCGACACCGCGCTCACGGTCGCGGGCAACCTCGGCGCCCGTCTGAAGAGCCTGGGCGACGACGTCAACACCTCGTACTACTGGGACGCCGGTCACGGCGCGGACCAGGACCCGGGCGACTTCATCAAGTGGATCGCCACGGTGTCGGGCTACAAGGGCTAGGGGGCTGGGGCTACAGGTTCCCCATCGGTTCGATGTCGACCTTTACCGGGGTGCCCCAGATGCGCAGGACCTCGTAGTCCGTGAACTCGTGGACCAGGCGGTAGGCCATGCCGGGGCGGGGGGTGCGGCGCTCGGCGGTGAGGTAGCGCTCGGCCTCGAGGCGGTCGCGGCGGGGGGTGCCGCAGAGCTGCCAGGTCTGGCCGGTCCACACCTCGGGGAGCCAGCGCTGCTGGGGCTGGGGGCGGTCGCCGCGCACGCCGTAGCGGGACATCGTGCGCTCGGGGGCCTCGTCCGGGCCGGTCGGGCGGCCTCCCGGGTACGCGTCGTTGACCTGGGTGCGGCGTGCGGCGCGGCGGCGGGTCTCGCAGAGCAGGCAGAGGTCGGCGGCGCCCTCGTCGACCGGGCCGTTCGGATGCTCGGCGCAGCGCGTCGTCGGGACCGCCGTGGTGACCGTCTCCTCCAGCAGGTCCAGCGCCCGCTTCAGGTCCGCCTTCACCTCGTGCAGCTTCGCGTCGGGCGTCTCGGCGTTCAGTGCGTCACCGTGCTCGCCGAGGACGCGCAGGGCTCGGCCGAGGTGGGTGAGCTGTGCGTGGTTCACGGGGGATGGTCCCTTCTCCGGGCCGTGCGACGGGCGGTGCGACGAGCGGTGTGGTGTTCGTCCCCTACCGTCGCATACGCCACTGACAATCGTTCTTGTCGCCGGGTTCTCCGTCCGGTTGCGGGGTGTCCCCGCGGGCGCAAGGCTCGCGGGGGGAGTCAATCGAGAGAGAGGCAGGCTCGTCACGATGCTCAGCACGGACTTCGTCACCGGCTCACCCAGCTGGCTTGACCTCGGCAGCCCCGACACCGAGGCGGCCGCGGCCTTCTACGGGGCGGTCTTCGGCTGGAACCTGCAGTCCGCGGGGCCCGACGCGGGTGGATACGGCTTCTTCCAGAAGGGCGGCAGGACGGTCGCCGCACTGGGCCCGCTCACCGAGGAGGGCGCGAGCTCGGCCTGGACGGTGTACTTCCAGACACCGGACGCCGACAGCACCGCCAAGGCGGTCGCACAGGGCGGCGGGACGGTACGGGCCGAGCCCTCCGACGTCATGGACGCCGGGCGGATGGCGGCCTGCACCGACCCCGGCGGCGCCGAGTTCTCGGTCTGGCAGCCCAGCTCCGTCCAGGGCCTGGAGACGGCCTCGGACGACAACACGCTGTGCTGGGTCGAGGTCCACGCCCCGGACGCGTCGGCGACCCTCGCCTTCTACCGCTCCCTGTTCGGCTGGCGGTCGCAGGAGATGACCATGCCCGGCATGACCTACACCGTGCTGTCCACCGCCGAGGGTGACCTGGAGGACGCCTCGTTCGGCGGGCTCGCCGAGCTCCAGGAAGGCATGGCGCCGCGCTGGATCCCCTACTTCGCGGTGGCGGACGCCGACGCCACCGTCTCCGTGGCCCAGGGCAGCGGCGGCGCCGTCCTCATGCCCGCCGCCGACGTGCCGGACGTCGGGCGCATCGCCTGGCTCGCCGACCCGTTCGGCGCCCCCTTCGCCCTTCTCAAGCCCGAACCGCCTCAGACTTCCTGAGACCGCCTGAGACCGAAGGCGTACGTGGCCAGGAACCCCACCGCGTAACCCGTCAGCAGGCCGCCCCCGTAGATCGCCGCCGTCAGGGCCAGGCCCCTGTTCCCGGAGAGCAGCGGGAACAGGGCCCAGCCCGACGGGCCGATCGCGGTCGACCCGACCCGGTCGCCGAGCATCGAGAAGAGGCCGACGAACGCGCCGCCCGCCGCGCCGCCCGCGCAGGCGGTGATGAACGGGCGACCGAGGGGGAGTGAGACGCCGTAGATCAGGGGTTCGCCGACGCCGAGCAGGCCGGCCGGGAGCGCCGACTTGATCGTCGTACGGAGGGGCTGGTCGTGGTGGAGGCGGACGTAGACCGCCAGGGCCGCGCCGACCTGGCCCGCGCCCGCCATGGCCAGCATGGGGAGCAGCACCGTGTAGCCCTGTTGTTCGATGAGCGTGGTGTGGATGGGGATCAGTGCCTGATGTAGGCCCAGCATCACCAGGGGGAGGAACAGGCCGCCCAGGACCAGGCCCGCGAAGGCGCCGGTGTGGTCGAGGAGCCAGTTCGCGGCCGTGCCGATGGCCGTGGAGAGCTCGCCCGCCGCGTACATGAGGGCGTACAGGGTCACCAGGCCGGTCAGGAGCACGGTGAGGGTGGGGGTGACCAGGACGTCCAGGGCGTCCGGGACCCGGCCGCGGCACCATTTCTCCACGTACGTCCCCAGGAGCGCGGCGCCCAGCGCGCCGAGCACCCCGCCCTGCCCCGGCGCCAGCGTCATGCCGAACGCCGTCACCTTCGCGACCCCCGCGTACACGATGACCGCCGCCACCGCCCCGCCCAGGATCGGGGTGCCGCCGAACTCCTTCGCCGTGTTGTGGCCGACGAAGACGGCGATCAGGGCCATGAAGCCGGAGGCGATGGCGGCGAGGGCAGGGGTGAGGGACGGGAGCCACCCGAGGTTGACCAGCAGGCCGTTCAGGCCCGCGATGACTCCGCAGCCGATCAGGGCGGGGATCAGGGGGACGAAGATGTTCGCGATACGGCGGAGGAGGAGTTTGAGGGGGGTCGCGTTGCGGTGGCGCCGGGCGTCCTTCAACTCGGCTCCGCGTGCGGCCAGTTCACCTGCGGTGGTCGTGATGAGTGCCTCGAAGGCCGGTGTCACGCGCGCGACCGTCCCGGGCCCCAGCACGATCTGATACGTGTCGTCGTCCACGACACCCAGCACGGCCGGCAGTGCCTTGAGGGCGTCCTCCTGTACGAGGGTCCGGTCCCGCAGGCCCAGGCGGAGGCGGGTCATGCAGTGGGCCACGGAGGTGACGTTCGCGGCTCCGCCGACCAGGGGGAGGATCGCGGCGGCGGTGGAGTCGTTCGTAGTGCGCACTCCCCGAGAGTGCTGGTCAGCCGGTCGATGCCGCGAGTGCCGCGCGCAGATGGCCGTCGCTCTCCTCCAGAAGGCGGGCCGCCGTGGGCCCGTCCACCCCGCCGAGGATGGTGAGGATGGCGTTCTTCACCTCGCCGTCGGTGGCCGCGAGGGCTTCCTCGATCTCCTCGTCCGAGGCGCCTGTGGCCAGGGCGACGATGCGGCGGGAGCGGGCGCGCAGCTTCTCGTTCGAGGCGCGTACGTCGACCATCAGATTCCCGTAGGTCTTGCCGAGGCGGATCATCGTGATCGTCGAGAGCATGTTCAGGACGAGCTTCTGGGCCGTGCCCGCCTTCAGCCGGGTGGAGCCGGTGAGCAGCTCCGGGCCGACGACGATCTCGATGCCGTGCTCGGCGGCCGCCGCGAGGGGGCTGTGCGCGTTGCAGGACAGGCCGATCGTCAACGCGCCGCGCGCGCGGGCGTGTTCTACGGCGCCGACGGCGTACGGGGTGCGGCCGGAGGCGGAGACGCCGACCACCGTGTCGTCGGGGGTCAGGGAGAGCGCGGCCAGGTCGGCCGCCGCCAGTTCCGCGGAGTCCTCGGCGCCCTCGACCGAGGTGACCATGGCGCTCGGGCCGCCCGCGATCAGGCCCACCACCTCGGACGGGTCGGTGTTGAAGGTGGGCGGGCACTCGGAGGCGTCCAGGACGCCCAGGCGGCCCGCGGTGCCCGCGCCCGCGTAGATCAGCCTGCCGCCGCGGGACATTCGCTCAGCGATGGCGTCGATCGCGGCGGCGATGAGGGGGAGCCGGTCCGCGACGGCCGTCGGTACGGTCGTGTCCTCGGCGTTCATGATCTTCGCGATCTCCAGCGTCGGCAGCCGGTCGATCTCGGAGAGCTCGGGGCGGAACGCCTCGGTGGTCAGGGTCTCCAACTCGGCGCGCAGGCCGCGGTAACGGGATGTGGAGGTCATGCGGGTCGGCTCTTTCCGGTGTGGTGTGGTGTCGTGCGGCCCTAAGGGCGTGGGGCTGCGGCATGTGCGGTTCCGCCGCGTGGGTGCGACCAGCCACGAACGGCCCGCGGGGTTCCCGCTACAGCAAGTTTCCCGCCTTAGACCGACCGGCAATTGGAGGGCGGCGTCGCGGGGTCCGGCACGCACATCTGCCGCGTTGTCGTCGGTCGCGATGGCTCCGCCATCACTCCCTCCTCCGCCTTGCAGCTGCACGCACCAGACCCCGCTCCTTCTCCCACCCTCCAATTGCCGGTCGGTCTTACCGCGGAGCGCGCCGGTGCCGGTGCGCCAGTGCCTCGTACGACGCGGACAGCGCGGGCGCCGCCGTCTCGTACGTCCGCTGGGCGACCCCCACGAACAGACAGTCCACCACCAGCAGCTGGCTGGTGCGCGACGACATCGCCGCCGGGCGCAGCTCGCTCTCACGGGCCGTGGAGGTGGTGAGGATGTGGTCCGCGTACTGCGTGACGGGTCCGGTCGGGCGGCCGGTGATCGCGATCGTCGTCGCCCCGTGGTCGAAGGCGACCCGGAGCGGCTCGATGACGTCACCCGTCGATCCGGAGTGCGTGATCGCGATCGCCACGTCCTTGGCGCGCAGCTGCACCGCGTTGGTGACGGCGAGGTGCGGGTCGCTGTGCGGGTGGGCTATCAGGCCGATGCGCAGCAGCTTCTGGGCCAGGTCCTGGGCGACCAGGCCGGAAGCGCCGACGCCGTAGATGTCGATACGGCGGGCGGTGGCGAGCGCGCTGACGGCCGCCCCGAGCTGGACGGTGTCGAGTCCGGCGGCGGTGTCGGCGAGGGTCTGCTGCTCGTCGTACGCCAGTTTCGCGACCACGTCCGCGATGGGGTCGTCGACCGCGATGTCCGCGGTGACGGCGGGGGCGCGGCCCGACTGCTGCTGGGCGGCGAGCCCGGCGAGCGCGAGGCGCAGATCGCGATACCCGGGGTAGCCGAGGAGGCGGGAGGTGCGGACGACCGTCGCCTCGCTGGTGCCGGTGAGCTCGGCCAGGCCGGTGACGGTGAGGGCCGCGCAGCCGGCCGGGTCACCGGCGACGGCCTCGGCGACGCGCTGCATGGAGCGGGTCATCGACGGGGCGAGCGTCCGCACCTTGGCCGCGAGGGCGGCGGGAGCGGGCGGAGCCTCTCCCGCGAAAATTTCCTTCACGTCATGGGTCACGCCTTGAAAGATATTTTCTGCTGGGGTAAGTGGTCAAGGGTGCGCACAATGGGTGCATGACCCCCTCCGACGACCCCACCGGTAACCCCATCAGCCCCCTGGAGCAGGCGTTGCACGCGGCCCGCGCTCTGGTGCTCGCCGACCTGATCACGGGCGAGGTCGCCCAGGCGGACGTCGTCTCGCTCGTCGAGGAGTCGGTGGCGCAGCGCCGCTGGTGGGTCGAGCAGTGGCCGGAGGGTGCGGACTACGTCGCCGGGCTCGTCGCCCAGGACGTACAGGACGCGCTCCTCGAGCGGTACGGGCGGTGGCCGTTGTGTCCGGTCTGTGGTTCCGGGGACCCGCACGCCCTCGACGTCGAACCCGAACTGGGGCCCGATCCGCACTGGGTCTGCCACAAGGCGGGCGTGCAGGTCGCCTCGGTGGGGACGCTGGGCTCGGCGACCGGCGGAGCCTCGTCCTAGTGACCGTCTACATCGACCCGCCGACCTGGCCGGGCCACGGTCGCGTCTGGTCCCACCTGATCAGCGATGTGTCGTACGACGAACTGCACACGTTCGCCGCCGAGTTGGGCGCACCGCGGCGCGCCTTCGAGCGCGACCACTACGACATTCCCTCGCACCGGTACGCGGACGCCGTGCGTGCCGGCGCGGTGCAGGTCAGCAGCCGTGAGGTGGTGCGGCTGCTGCACGGGGCGGGGCTGCGGCGGCGCAAACACGTCGGTCGATGAGGGCCGCGTCAGTCCTTGCGGGCGTACAGCCGCAGTGACTCGTCCATCCCGCGCAGTTCGTACGCGTACTGCTCCACGTCCTCGCTCACCCGGGTGAACCCGGCCCGCGCGATGACGCGTTGGGAGGGGGCGTTCGTCCGGTCTATGGCCGCGAAGAGGAGTTCTACGTCGTCGCGGGCCAGGGCCCAGGCGGACAGGGCGTGCAGGGCCTCGGTGGCGTAGCCGTTGCCGCGGGCGTTCTCGGCGAGGTCGTAGCCGACCTCGGCGCGGCCCTCCTCGTCGGGGACGCCGTGGAAGCCCATGGCGCCGACCGCGCGGCCGTCCTCGGTCCGCACCAGCACGTACATGCCCCACTCCGGGCGGTGCACCCCGTCCTCGTACGCCGTCACCACCATGTCGGCGGCGTCCCGGGTGCCCTCGAAGGGGCCGCCCTCGATCCACGCGAAGCCGCCGGTGCCGCCCGCGCGCAGGTCGGCGGCCGCAGCCGGGGTGACCCCCTGGAGCGTGAGCCGTTCGGCCTCGATGACCAGGTTGTTGTTCCAGTGCCACTCGGTGAGCGGGGCGCGGCCCGGCAGCTCGCCGCGGCCGGTCGCCCACAGGAGGGTGGGCCAGGGGGCGGGGCCGGGGCGGACGTGCGGGAAGATCCGGGTCAGGACGTCCTCGCAGAGCGCGGCCGGGGGTTCGTGGGCGAGGCCGAGCCCCTCGGCGATGTCATGCGTGTGCAGCAGTACCTCGGTGACGCCCATCGCGGCGAAGCCCTCGCGGTTCGCGCTGCGGAACGGGTACGGGTGGAAGGCGCGCACCTCGCGCGGCGCCGTGCGGACGGCGGCGGCGAGCAGGGCACCGGTCGTCTCGATCACGTCGACGACACCGGCGTTGTCGGTGCCGTCCTCCATCACGATCTCGAACGGGACATACGCGTCGGTCGGCTGCCCCGCCAACTGGCCCGCGTACGCGATGAGAGCGGACGCGATGTGCTCGGCCGTCTTCCGGCAACTCCACTCCAGCCGACCCGCCTTGACGCCGTCCCAGTCCCGTCCGGTCGCCGTCCGCAGCAGCGCGACGCATTCCGCGACGGCTTCCGTCACCTGATCCCCACCCATGTCTCGCATGCCGGTGAGGATAGATGCGGTCAGGCGTCCGTACGTACGGGATTCTCCGCCGTCTTCGCGGTCTTGGACGCCACCACGTGGGACGCCTGGGTACCGAGGGCGAAGACGGAGAGGCCGAGGATGTGGACGGCGAGGGGCATGCGTGGGTGGTGAGCGGCGGGGGCGGGCATGTTCGGGGTCAACGGCCGGAAGCTTGAGGGCATTCCTGAGCCCACAGTCATGTGCCCGGCCGAGAGAGTTCTCCCCGGATGTTCTCCCGCGCCCGTTGCTCCCACTCCCGCTCCCCGTGCGGTGTCCTGAACAACCGTGGCAGATCGAGAAGTTGGCGCAGCACGGCCGCCCGGCCCGTGCGGAAGGCGTCGTCCGGGACGAAGGCGTACTCCTCGCGGACGGCGGCCACGTATGCGGCGTACGACGATGGCGGCGACGCCAGCACGGCCAGGTCGGCGTCGCAGAGGACGATGCCGTTGGTGTCGTCGGGCGCGGGGGCATGGGTGACGGTGAGGCGGACCAGGCGGGCGACCTCGTTCGTGCGGGTCTCGTCGATGTCCAGCTCGGGGAGGGCGCGTTCGGCGAGGCGGGCGGAGCGCTCCTCGTTCTCCGAGCGGTCGGGCAGGTACACCGCGTCGTGGAACCAGGCCGCCAGGCGTACCGCCGCCGGGTCCCGCGCGTACTCCTCCAGTACGTCGATGTGGTCGAGGACCGCGATGAGGTGCTCGGTGGTGTGGTAGCGGCGCTGAGGTTCCGCCCAGCGCGTCAGGAGGTTCGCCGCGTAGGGGGAGGGCGAGGGCCCGGAACCACCACTGTCGCGGGCCGCCTCGACCGTGGCCGCCCAGCGCTTCTCCAGGTCTTCGTGGGCGGGGTGCCGGTGTCTGTCTGCTGCCATGCCGTCATTGTCCTCGCTGCCCGGTCCCTGGGCGGGGGCCGGGGGCGGCAGCCCCCGGGGCGGGGGTCCAGGGGGCGCAGCGCCCCTGGCGGGGGGCTGGGGGCGGAGCCCCCAGGGATGGGACGGGTAGGGGCGGCGGGGGCGAAATCCCACCCGCCCCCGGCGTACGCTGGGATTGGACTAGACCTGTAGCCGCCCCGAGGGAAGAGGTCCCATGAGTGAGCCCAAGCGTGCCGTCCTGGAGGTGATCGCCCTCGGCGTGGAGGACGCGGTCGCCGCCCGGGCGGGAGGTGCGGACCGACTGGAGCTGGTCAGCGACATGGCCGCCGACGGGCTCACCCCGGCGAGGGAGACCTTCGCCGGGATCCGCGCCGCCGTCGACATCCCGCTGCGCGTGATGCTGAGGTTGGCGGACGGCTTCGCGGCGGGAGACGTCGCCACGCTCGTACGCACGGCGAGGGAGATGCGGACCGCGGGGGCGGACGAATTCGTGCTCGGCTTCCTCGACGAGCACGGCGGCCCGGACCTGGACGCCGTGGAGCGGGTCGTCGCCGAACTGGACGGCTGCCGCTGGACGTTCCACCGTGCGATCGACCGCGCCACCGATCGCGACTCCCTGCGCAAGCAGCTTTCGGACCTGCCGGGCCTGGACGCGTATCTCACGGCGGGTTCGCGGGCCGGTGTGGACGACGGGCTGCCCACGCTCCTCACCGAGGCCGCGCGCCGGGGCGAGCCCGGCTACGAGCCGCGGCTCATGGTCGGGGGCGGACTGCGCCTCGACCACGTTCCCCCGCTGCGGGCCGCGGGTGTCGACGCCTTCCACATCGGCGGCGCGGCCCGGCCGGGCGGATGGACCGCGCCGGTCTCGGCGGAGGCGGTACGCGAGTGGCGGGAGGCGCTGGACGCGTAGGGGCGGCCGTTGCGCGAGGTACGACGTCCGGTCCGGGGCGCCGCCCGGCGCTCGTGTCGGCGAGCGACGCCCCGGGTGCACGTTCAAGCAACCGGGGTCGTACGACCGCCTCGCACCCCATGCGGATCACGCGAGAGGCCGGGCTCACCTCGCGAGAGGCCGCGCTCACCTCGACCCGGGCCGTCGGCCGCAACCGTTTCGTACGACGGCGCCGCGACGACCTCGACGCCAGGTTTCCCGGGCTCCTGGACGCGCTGCCGACATCCGCCCCGGACAGGCCCTAGCCCAGTTGGGCGGGCAGCGGGGCCGTGTGGGTCACGATCAGGCCCGAGACCGCGCGGGTCAGCGCCACGTACAGGCGGCGCAGGCCGGTCCGCTCGTCCGGTTCGCCGTCGACCACGGCCTGCGGCTCGTCCAGGACCACGTAGTCGTACTCGAGGCCCTTGGCGAGCGAGGCGGGGACGACGGTGAGGCGGGTGTCGGGGGTGGTCTCCTCGCCCGGGCCCAGGTACGTCAGACCGGACGCCGTCAACGCCTCCGTGAGGCCCGGGATCCGGGCGTCGGCCGCGATGAGCCCGACCGAGCCCTCGTGGCGCAGCAACTCCTCGCAGGCACGGACCACTTCGGTGTCGGCCTCCGTCGGCCGCACCTCGAAGAAGCCCGGGTTCTCACGGACCGACTCCACCGGCGTCAGCCCCGGCGCGATGTGCGTCAGCAGCCGGGACGCATACGTGATGACGTCCGTGGGGACACGGAAACCGGCCGTCAGCTCCTCGATCACCGCCTCGCCCTTGCCGAGGTGACCGAGCGCCTCGCCCCAACTCCGCGTCGCCCAGGGGGTCGTGCCCTGCGCGAGATCCCCGAGCACGGTCGCCGATCCCGTCGTGCAGCGGCGGCCGACGGCCCGGTACTGCATCGGGGAGAGGTCCTGCGCCTCGTCGAGCACGACATGTCCGAGGGAGTGCGTGCGCTGGACCAGATCGGTCGCCTCGTCGATCAGCACGGCGTCCGCCGCGGACCACTTGGCGGACTTCGCCGACCGTGCGGGCTTCGCCCAGAGGATCTCCTTCCGCTCGTTCTCGTCGAGGATTCCGTCCGCGTGCACGGCGAGGAAGTCGGCGTCGCAGAGGAGGCGCAGGACGAGTTTGGCGGGGTCGACCGGCGGCCACATCGCCTTGACGGCCGCCTTCACGGCGGCGTTGCGGGCCACGGCATCCTGCACCCGGTCGTCCGGTGCCTCGCCGGACCGCTCCATCTGGACCAGCACGGCGTGCGCGATCCGCTGCGGCAGGGCCTCGCGGGCGGCGCCGTACCGGATGTCCCGGTCCAGCAGCTCCCGGACGATCTGCTCCAGTTCGTACGCCGGTACCCGCCAGCGCCGCGAACCGCGCACCACCATGACGGGCTCGGTCGGCAGGTTCACGTGTGAACGGACCGCCCGGCGCAGTACCTCGGCCATCCGGGCGTCGCCCTTGATGACGGCGGCGGCCGCGTCGTCCGTGCCGCGCACCTCGACGTGCGCGACGAGATCGTCGACCGTCGCCTGCTTGACCTCCAACTCGCCGAGGGCGGGCAGCACTTGCTCGATGTAGTGCAGGAAGGACCTGTTCGGCCCGATGACCAGCGTGCCGGTGCGGGCGAGCCGCTCCCGGTGGGCGTAGAGCAGATACGCGACGCGGTGCAGGCCGACAGCCGTCTTCCCGGTGCCGGGACCGCCCTGCACACAGACCGAGCCGGACAGCCCCGACCGTACGATCTCGTCCTGTTCGGGCTGGATCGTCGCCACGATGTCGCGCATCGGGCCGACACGCGGGCGTTCGATCTCCTGCTGCAGCAGCTTGCTGGTGCCCGCGGCCTCGGAGGGGTCGGAAAGGTGCTCGTCCTCGTACGCCGTGAGGTCGCCGCCGGTGTACCCGAAACGGCGGCGCAGCCCGACATCCATCGGATCCTTCTTCGAGGCCCGGTAGAACGGCTGCGACACCGGCGCACGCCAGTCGATCACCATCGGGTCGCCCTCGGCGTCGTGCACATGCCGCCGCCCGATGTAGAAGCGCTCGCCCTCCGCGCCCTCGGCCTTGTCCGCGCCCGGCGCGTGCAGGTAGTCCAGCCGCCCGAAGAACAGCGGGGTGTGGCTGAGATCGGCGAGGGCCTTGATCCGCTCGTCGATCTGATGCTGGAGCACCGCGGCGTTCACCCAGTTCGCGGTGACGTCTTGGATGTCGAGGTTCTCCACGTCCTCGCGCATCGCACGCAGGGCGGCGCGGGACTCGCCGAGGTGGGCCCGCTCGCGGGAGAGCGGATCGTGGGCGTCGTCGGGACCTTCGGGCATGCGGGACACGGGTGTTGCCTCCGGGAGCGGGCTGCTGGCTGCGTCGTGGTGGCGTTCTGCCGCCCGGTTTCCGTCCGGGTGGCGGCACTCCGTGAAGGGAGGCGGGCAAGAGCGGAGATTCTAGGGCAGGGCGGTTGTCCGGGCCAACCGTTTTTCGCGGCACCGCCGGTGGTCGCGGGGAGTGCGAGGGCGGACTGCCCCTGGGGGTTCCCTAGGGCCTGTCCGGCGGATCATGCCGGAGACGCGGGGTCTGGCACGCCGATCTGCGGCGTTGTCGTCGGTTGCCGACTCCCCCAAGTTCTCGGCTTCGCTCGAACAGGGGGGACCCCCATCGCGTCGACGCCCTCCTCCGCCTTGCAGCTCGACGCACCAGACCCCGCTCACCTGCGCCGACAAGGCACCGCTGCTTCCCTCCGACCTGATCCGCCGGACAGGCCCTAGGGGGCGGTGTCCGTCGTGGGGTGTAGGCGGAGCGGCCCGCAGGCGTACGAGGGGCTGCCGAGGTTCGGTCCGAAGACCGACGCCATTCGAGGTCCCGCGTTCCATCATGGATACATGAGCGCAGCAACCTTCACCCCAGGCCCGGCCCACTCCGGCCCCGCCGCCGCCCGCGGCGCGACCGGCCTCTCCTCCAGCCACCACCGCCACCGCCTCGGCGACGCCCTGCGCGCCGTCAAGGTGTTCGCGGGCGCGGTACTCGATGTCGTGATCCTCGGTGAGTACGGCGAGGAAGCGGGCGTACGACGGCGGTGAGCCGTACGCCCGGCCGGGTCGCCCGGCACTAGGGTCACCTCGTGCCACAGCGGAACGTGACCGACGACCCACCCACCGAAGTCGCGCTGCCCGCCCCCGCCTTACTTCCCGCCCTCGCCCTCGCCCTCTCGCTCGCTCTCTCCGTCGCCGTCTTCTGCGCGCTGTGTGTCGCCCTCCGCGCCCCCATGGCCGACGCGCTGGTCTACCGGGCCGAGGGCTCTGCCGTACGGAACGGCACGGATCTCTACGGGTTCACCGTCACCGAGTGGCACCTGCCCGCCACGTACCCACCCTTCGCGGCGCTCCTCTTCGTACCGACGGCCTGGCTCCCGCCGGACGCCCTCAAGGTGGCCTTCGTCGTCGCAAACGTGGCCCTGCTGGCCCTGCTGGTCCGGCTCTCCTGCCGTCTCGCGGGCCTTCCGGCACGGCTCCCCGTCCTCTGCGCCGCCACCGCCCTCGCCCTGTGGCTCGAACCCGTCTTTCAGACGGTCCTCTTCGGCCAGATCAACCTCGCCGTCGCCTGCCTGATCCTCTGGGATCTGACGCGTCCGCCCGGCGCCCCCGGCAAGGGCATCGCGCTCGGCATCGCGGCCGGGGTGAAACTGACACCCGCCGTCTTCATCGTGTACCTGCTGCTCAGGCGTCGGCACAGGGAAGCGGCCGTGGCCGCCTCGGCCTTCGCCGGGACCGTCCTGCTGGGGGCGCTCGCCCTTCCGGTCGCGAGCGTCGACTTCTGGACCCGGCGGCTGTACGAGACCGAGCGCGTCGGCAAGGTGTGGATCGTCGACAACCAGTCGCTGCAGGGGCTCGTCGCCCGCGCGCTGGGGGAACCGTCGCCGGGTCTGGCCTGGGCGCTGCCGGCGGTGGCCGTCGCCTGCTGCGGCCTCTGGCTGGCCCGCCGTATGCCGGACGACCGCCGGGGCGTCCTGGTCACCGCCCTCACGGCCCTTCTCATCTCCCCCATCAGCTGGTCGCACCACTGGGTGTGGTGCGTACCGCTGATCGCCGTGCTGTACGCCGAGGGCCGCCTCCGCCTCGCCGCCGTGGTGACGGTGCTCTTCACCGCCCGCACGCAGTGGCTGATCCCGCACCAGGGCGACCTGGACCTGCAACTGCCTTGGTGGCAGCAGGTGTTGGCCTCGCCCTACCCCTTGCTGGGGCTGGCGTTGCTCGGCTGGACGGCGCGGCGGGAGCCGGTCGGCCCTCTTCGGGCCCTTGCCGTGCCGCGCCGCCGTCGGCTCAGTCGTTCGCCAGCAGCTCGTCCGCGTCCATGATCCGGTACGCGTACCCCTGCTCCGCCAGGAAGCGCTGGCGGTGGGCGGCGAAGTCCTGGTCGATGGTGTCGCGGGCGACGACGGAGTAGAAGTGGGCCTGGTGGCCGTCGGCCTTGGGCCGCAGGACACGCCCCAGCCGCTGGGCCTCCTCCTGCCGCGACCCGAAGGTTCCCGACACCTGGATCGCGACGGTCGCCTCCGGCAGGTCGATGGAGAAGTTGGCCACCTTCGACACGACCAGCACGCTGATCTCGCCCTCCCGGAACGCGTCGAACAGCTTCTCCCGCTGGGCGTTGCTGGTCTCCCCCTTGATGACGGGCGCGTTCAAGTGCTCGCCCAGCTCGTCGAGCTGGTCGATGTACTGGCCGATCACCAGGATCTGCTGGCCCGCGAACCTCCGTACCAGCGCCTCCGTCACCTTCCGCTTGGTCGCGGTCGTCGCGCAGAAGCGGTACTTCTCCTCGGTCTCCGCGGTCGCGTACGCGAGCCGCTCGGAGTCGGTGAGATTGACCCGGACCTCGACACAGTCGGCCGGCGCGATGTACCCCTGCGCCTCGATCTCCTTCCACGGCGCGTCGAACCGCTTCGGCCCGATGAGCGAGAAGACGTCCGACTCCCGCCCGTCCTCACGGACCAGGGTGGCGGTCAGGCCCAGCCGCCGCCGCGCCTGAAGGTCGGCGGTGAACTTGAAGACCGGCGCGGGCAGCAGATGCACCTCGTCGTAGACGATGAGGCCCCAGTCACGGGAGTCGAAGAGCTCGAGGTGCTGGTAGACGCCCTTCCGCTTCGTCGTCAGCACCTGGTACGTCGCGATGGTGACGGGCCGGATCTCCTTCCTCGTCCCGCTGTACTCGCCGATCTCGTCCTCGGTGAGACTGGTGCGCTTGACCAGCTCGTGCTTCCACTGCCGGGCGGAGACGGTGTTGGTGACGAGGATGAGGGTGGTGGCCTTCGCCTGCGCCATGGCCCCGGCGCCGACGAGGGTCTTGCCCGCGCCGCAGGGCAGCACGACCACTCCGCTTCCGCCGTGCCAGAAGTTCTCCACGGCCTGCTTCTGATACGGCCGCAGCGCCCACCCGTCCTCCGCCAGCTCGATCGAGTGCGCCTCCCCGTCGACGTACCCGGCGAGGTCCTCGGCCGGCCAGCCCAGCTTCAGCAGCGTCTGCTTGATCTGCCCGCGCTCGGACGGGTGCACGGCCACGGTGTCGGGGTCGATCCGGGCGCCGACGAGCGGGATGACCCGCTTCGACCGCAGGATCTCCTCGAGGATGGGCCGGTCGGTGGTGGTGAGCACGAGCCCGTGCGCCGGGTCCTTGCTCAGCGTGAGCCGGCCGTAGCGGTCCATCGTCTCGGCGATGTCGACGAGCAGCGCGTGCGGCACGGGATAGCGGCTGTACTCCACGAGGGCGTCCACGACCTGCTCGGCGTCGTGGCCCGCGGCGCGCGCGTTCCACAGCCCGAGCGGCGTCAGACGGTAGGTGTGGATGTGCTCGGGCGCCCGCTCCAGCTCCGCGAACGGTGCGATGGCCCGACGGCATGCGTCGGCCTGCTCGTGGTCGACCTCGAGCAGGAGTGTCTTGTCGCTCTGGACGATGAGTGGACCATTCACGCGCGGCACCCTTTCAACATGGCTCTGCACGGCCAAACGTCCAGTGTGCCTCAACCGCGGATGATCACGCCTGGTCGTCCGCCAGTTCCGCGACCCCCGTGACGCGGTGCAGCGGGTAGGTACGGACCTCGTCCGCCGTGTGGTCGTACGCCGTCACGAAGCCGCCCTCGACGCGGATCGGGGCGATCACGCGCTGGCTGGCGGCGCCCTCGGCGTTGACGTACCCGATCCACACGGCCTCGCCGGTGAGGACGGCGGCCTGCATGGTGGCGAGGGTCTCGGCGGAGCTGGTGCGGGGGAGCTCGCCGTTGCCCGGCCCGTCGGCCGGGGTCGGCTTGCGCGGGGTCGTGGACGCCAGGTCTCCGGCGCGGATGGCGCGGATCGCGGCGCCCAGGAGGGTGGCGTCGGGGATCGGCGGGCCGTCCGGGACGGGCTCGGGGGCGGTGCGCGGCGGGGTACGGCGGGCGTGCGCGCGGGTGATCAGGACGTCGCCCTCGGCCGACTCGGCGGCGGGCGCGAAGCCCATCGAGCGGAGGCCTTCGAGGAGGGTCCCCGGGTCGGCCTGGGCGGCCAGGACGGTGGGGGCCAGGCGGCGGAGCCTGAGGCCGTGGGAGCGCTTGTCGGCGAGGATCTCGCTCAGCAGCGCGTCGTCGTCGCAGCGGACGTACGCCGAAGCCGCGCCGATCCGCAGATGGCCGTGCCTGCGGGCCACGTCGTCGATCAGATACGCGAGCGGCTGCGGCACCGGCGTGCGGGAGTGGGCGGCCAGGAACGCGTGCAGGTCCGACGCCGAGCGGCCCGCGTCCAGCGCGCGGCGTACCGAACCCGGTGTGAAGCGGTAGACCGTCGCCCCGCCCTTCGACTCGACGTCCGCGAGCACGCCCAGCGTGTCGGCCAGGGGACGCTTCAGGGGGCCCGGCGCGACAGCGGTCAGGTCCGCCTGGAGGAGGACGTGGTCCAGGGGCTCGGGGAGGAGGGGGGCGAGCAGCCGGGCGGCCTGGGCGGCGGCAGCGGCGTGCTCGGCGGGGGAACGGGGGAGCGGGGCGGGGGCGGGAGGGGCTTCGGCGGCGGGGCGGTGGTGCTTGTGGGCGGGGAGCTTGTCGCCGGGGCCGGAGGGCGGCTCGGCGGTCCGCGGGGCCGCCGGCGGCAGCCCCAGCAGCGCCCGCCCCTGCGCCGACAGCGCGCCTCGGCCCGTGACCCCCAGCAGCTCCGCCTCCGACAGCGCCCAGCGGGCGAGACGGGTGCGCAGATCGTCGGCCGGGGGCTGGGCGCCCCGCGGGGGGCGTTCCCAGTGCAGACGGGCGAGGAGGGAGTCCGGGGTGGCGGAGGCGCCCTCGGGAAGGCCGGCGAGGAGAGTCAGGACGCGGAGGCGGACCTCGGGGGCCGCGGAGCGGTCCAGACCGGGCCCCAGCGCCGACAACGTCCGTTCCTTCGTGTCCCGCCCGCCGACCAGGCCCGCCGTGCGGGTCGCGGTGAGCCAGGCGCCGGCGAGCCGGGTCCAGCGTTCGGCGGCGGGCAGCTCCAGCCACTCGTCGTACCCGGGCGTCGCGGCGTACTGCTCGTCCGCCTCGCCGTCGGAGGCCAACAGGCCTGCCGCGTAGGCGAGTTCCACCCAGAACGCGGCCACCGGCTCGGAGACGTCCAGCGCCACCGCCGTCCGCTTCAGGTCCCGCACGCTCAGCCCGCCCGCGCGCAGCACCGCCGGCCCGCCCTCGTGCCAGTCCTTGAGCAGCTCCTCGACCGTGGCGAGCGCGGTGTACGCCTGGCCCGCCGCGGCACTGTCCACAACCTGTGGACGGTGCGTCGCCGCGGGCTCGACGGCCGGCGGCACCGGCTCCGTCACCCGGTGCGCGCGGCCCGCCCGCAGATGCAGGGCGACCTCCCGGGGCAGTACGACCGTGCCGGGGGCCGTGGGCAGCAGCAGCCCGCGGTCGATCAGCCAGCGCAGATGGCGTGCCGGGTCGGCCGTCACCTGGCCGTACGGCGGCCCCCACACCAGCCGGGACAGCACCTGCAGCGACTCGGTCGGGGAGGTGTCGAGGAGCGCCGACATCCGTACGCGGTCCGTGAACAGGTCGGTGAGCGAGCCCACGGCGGACACCGAGTCGTGGGTGGTCGGCAGTCCGGCGGTGGCCACGATCTCCTGGATGCGCCCCGGTGACATGCCCGCCGTGGCTTCGGCGACCGTCGGGCCGAGGCCGGTCGGGGACGGGTGCTGCGGGGAGGGCGCGAGGAGCTCACGGGCCGTGCGGACGAGTCGGAGCCGGTCGTCCGGGCCCCACACCAGGGCCTGCTCGCGCAGGGCCTCGAGGGCGCGCGGGAACGCCGCCGTGACCGCCGGGTCCTCGTCGTCGCCCGCCATCAGCCCGAGCAGTTCGTCGTGCGTCGCCGGTTCCGGCGCCACCGCCAGCGCCTCCGCGGCCTGCAGGGTGAAACGGTCGAGGCGTTCCAGTGCGCGGACGACCGAGGCGCGGGTGCCTGCGCGGGTGGCGAGCTGGGTGAGGTCCGTGGGGACGGGGGTGATGAGGTCGGGGCGGGTGCGCAGGAGGGCGGACAGTGAAGTGTCGTCCCGTGTGCGGAGGGCTTCCGCCAGGGAACGCGGAGCGGTTCCCGCGGGGGCGGGGTCCGGGGTGGGGTGCTCCTCTGTGCTCATCCGGTCAACGGTAGTGGGTTCTCGCCCCCGCCGCCCCTACCCGTCCCGTCCCCTGGGGGCTGCCGCCCCCAGACCCCCGCTTCGGCCTGGACGGCCTCGTCCTCAAACGCCGGACGGGCTGGATATCCCCGGCCGGGGCTGAATGCTTTCGGCCCCGGGCGGCAATCTTCAGCCCGTCCGGCGTTTGAGGACGAGCCCTTCGGGCGAAGCGGGGTCCAGAGGGGCGCAGCGCCCCTGGCGGGGGTCTGGGGGCGGAGCCCCCAGGAACGGATGGGACGGGTAGGGGCGGCGGGGGCGAAAACCCGTTCGGGATCAGGCCCGACCAGACCAGTCGAAAGGGAACCGAACAGATACCGATCGCGTATTCATGGTCAGGACGCGCGGAGCGCTCCGCGCGGTATTCGGCACAAGATCCAGTCAAGACCTGTTCGGATGTCAGTCCCGGCGGCGATACTTGCGGCCGTGCACCTCTCCATCGTGCTCCCGCGCACGCGGGCGAGGTGACCGAAAGACGACCATGGGGGAGGTCAAGTGACACACACGCCGAAGGGCAACGCCGCACCACCGGGGCGGTCCGGCACACCCGCGCCCACGCCCACGATGCCGGCCGTGCCACCGCAGTCCGGGCCTCCCGCACCGCAGGGCCCGCAGGGCCCGCAGGGCAGACCACCCGCACCCGACACCCCGCCCACCCGCCGCACGGCATGGTCGGAGGGCGTGGACCAACTGCGCGCCGCGGCGACGACGGAACCGGGCCGGCTAAGGATCATCGGCGCCGTCCTCGCCCTGCTGGTCGTCGCGTTCGGCGCGGTCACCGCCTGGCAGATGACGGACCGTTCGACCGCCGCGGACGACGTGCTGCACAGCAGCCAGCCGTTGAGCGCGGGCGCCGCGGACATCTACCGCTCACTCGCCGACGCCAACACCGCGGCCTCCAGCGGCTTCCTCGCGGGCGGCCAGGAGACCGCGGCCTCCCGCGACCGGTACGAGGGCAACATCCGGGCGGCCGCCCAGGGGTTGATCACCGCCGCGGCCAACTCCGACCCCGGTTCCCCCTCCGCGGACACCATCGCCAAGCTCAACAAACTGCTGCCGGAGTACAAGGGCCTGATCGAGCGGGCCCGCGCCAACAACCGGCAGGGCTACCCCCTCGGCGGCGCGTATCTGCGGTACGCGAACGACACGATGCAAAAGGAGATGCTCCCCGCGGCGGAGGACCTCTACAAGCGGGAGAACCAGCGGCTGAGCGCGGACTACGCGGACGCGAAGCCCTACCCGTGGGCCGCGATCGCGCTGGGCGTGCTCGCCCTCGGCGGCCTCGCCTGGGCCCAGCGGCGCCACTACCGTCGGACGAACCGGGTGCTGAACCAGGGTCTGGTCGCCGCCACGGCCGCCGCCACGGTCGTCCTGCTCTGGCTCGTCGTCGGACACAGCGTGGCCCGGGCGGGCCTCAACGCGTCGTACGAACACGGGGTCCGCTCGCTGAACGTGCTGCACGACGCCCGGATCGCGTCCCTGAAGGCGCGGGGCAACGAGAACCTGACGCTGGTCAACCGTGGCGCGGAGACCAAGAAGGTGTCCGAGACCGAGGTCATGGACCTCTACGACTACGACTACCAGCAGGACATGAAGACGCTGACCAAGGGCCTGGCCCTGGCGGCGGACCTCGCCGACGACAAGGCGGGCGAGCAGGCCGTGACGGCGGCGACCGGCAACATGAAGGTCTGGAAGACCCGTCACCTGGAGGCTCGCGAGGCCGACGACGACGGCGACTACCAGGGTGCGTTGGACAAGGTGATCGGTGCCAAGGGCGCGACGGGCGAGTGCTTCGACGGCGTCGACACGAACCTGGCGGCGGCGCTGACGCACGAGGAGAGCGAGTTCAAGCAGGCGGCGACCGACGGCCGGGACGCGATGACCGGCCTCACGGTGGGCGCGGCGGTCCTCGCGGTGCTGGCCGCCGCGGGCGCACTGCTGGGCATCGGGCGCAGGCTTTCGGAGTACCGGTGAAAGGGGGATGGGCGATGAGCGCACGACGTCTGAGGGCGAGCCTGCGGGGCTGGGGCGGCGTGGGAGCGATGGGCGTCGTCCTGGCCGTCACCGCGGTGTTCGCCCTGCTGCTGCCGCTGTACACCGTCCAGGAGGACGGCAGTACGGGCATCGGCGGCCAGGGAGTCGCCCAGGGCACGCAGGCGAAGGCCGACGACACGTGCACCGCCCCGCAGGACCAGAGCCCCGCCCCGTCCGGTGACGAGAGCGGCAGGACGATCACGGCCATCAAGGAGCGCGGCTATCTGTCGGTCGGCGTCGACCAGAACAGTTATCGCTGGGGCTACCGCGATCCGAACAACACCGAGAAGAGCAGCGACCTCGAGGGCTTCGACATCGATCTCGCGCACGAGATCGCGAAGGAGATCCTCGGCGACCCGGCCGCCGTGCGGTTCCACGCCATCCCCACCAACCAGCGCATCCCCGCGATCAAAGCCGGCCAGGTCGACATGGTGGTGCGCACCATGACGATCACCTGTGCCCGCCTCGAGGAAGTCGCGTTCTCCGCCCCCTACTTCCGGACCGGACAGCAGGTGCTGGCCCCCAAGACCTCGGACATCGAGGGGTACGACGGGACGCTGGCGAAGAAGAAGATCTGCTCGGCGTCGGGTTCCACCGCCTACGACAAGCTGGACGCCGACAAGAAGGCGGGCACGCTCGCCGCCTCCGCCGACATCTCCACCACGGTGCCCAACCAACTCGACTGCCTGGTGCGGCTCCAGCTGGGTCAGGTCGACGCGGTGGTGACGGACGGCGCACTCGCCGCGAGCCAGGCCGCGCAGGACCCGACGGTCGAGCTGAAGGGCAAGACCTTCACGACCGAGTACTACGGCGTGGCGATGAAGTTGGGCGCCGACGATCTGGTACGCCGGGTCAACCAGGTGCTCGTGGACTACCGCCAGAGCGGCGGCTGGCAGGCCTCGTACGACGAGTGGCTGTCCGCCACGCTGGGCGCGGACTCGCCGTCGTCGAAGCCGCCCACGACCTAGGACGAGCAGAGCGGCGGAAGCGGCCGACCTGATACGACTGGCTTGACACGACTGGAGTGTTACCCCGGCGCACCGGACAGGAGCGCGGGGAACGACCGAGAGCGAGAGGTGATCGATGGGCGTCACGGGACCCCCCGGGCCGGTGATGGACCGGGACGAGGTGGACCGTGCGCTGGCGCGGCTCGGCGCGGAGCACGAGGCCATCGAGTCCTCGCTCCTCGCCCTGCAGGACCACGCGGGCCGCAGACTCCTCGAAGGCGCCGAGCTCACGGGTACGACCAAGGAGCGCTGGACGACCGCGGACGCGTCGATCACGCTGCTGTGGGCGTACTTCGACGCGTACACGGACGCCCTGCGCAGCGCCCGCGACATCCGTTCGCGCCGGCGCTGGTCGAGCCGTGAGGACCTGGTCGAGCTGACCGAGCTGCTGCGCGGCGCGAGCATCACGGTCGCCGGCTCGACCACCGCCGCGGCGAACGCGCCGACGCTCACCGGCACCGGCAGGCTCAGCGAGCAGTTCTCGCTGTCCGCGCTGGTGGAGCGGATGAACGAGCTGTACGCGTCCTCGCTGGACATGGTCGTCGTCGCGGACGCCGTCTGGTCCGCGCTGCCCGCCCGGATCGATTTACTGGCCGCGGAGCTCCAGCGCACCCGTCGGCTCGCGCACTCCGTCGGTGTCCGCCCCGGTGAGCACCCGGCGGGCGACGACCTGGAGCGGATCACCCGGACGCTGACGACGCTGCGCGAGCGCGTGGTGTCCGACCCACTGGCCTTCTGGGTGCCCGCGCAGGGGAGTTCGGCCCCTGGCGGCGGGCGCCCGGACACGACGACGTACGACCGCGAGGCGCGCGCCCTGGAGGACGTACGCCGGGAGATCGACGCGGTGCTGACCGTGCGGCAGGACGCGGAGGCGCGGCTCGTCGCACTGCGGGACGTGCTGAGCCGCGCGGACCGCACGCTCGCGGAGGCGCGGAGCGCCCGCGGTGAGGTGCTGGCGAAGATCGCCGCGTCGGAGGTGCCGGCCGTCAGCGGCCCGCCGACGGCGTTGCAGGAGCAGTTGGCGACGGCCGCGGAGTACCGCAGACACGCCCAGTGGCACCGCCTGTCGCCGCTCCTGGAGGCGCTGGAGGAGAAGGCCGAGGACGAACTGCTGCGCGCCCGCGACTCGTTGACCGCGGTCACCCAGCCCCTGGCGGTCCGCGCGGAGCTGCGCGGCCGCCTCGACGCGTACAAGGCGAAAGTCGCCCGGCACGGCCTCGCGGAGGACCCGCTCCTCATCGAGCGCTACGACGCGGCGCGGCGCATGTTGTGGAGCGCGCCCTGCGATCTACGGGTCGCGGAGGAGGCGGTGCTGCGCTATCAGCGGGCGGTCGCCGACCTGCTGAACCCGCGGGTGCCTGAGCAGGGCGGGCCCCGTGATCGTGTGGACCGGACGGACCGGAGGGGGGAATCGTGAGTCAGCAGCCTGTGGGTCAGCAGCAGAACTGTCAGCGGCCCGGTTGCTCGGGGTCGTACGAGGACGTGGGCGACGGCGAGCTGTACTGCGACACGTGCGGCCTGGCGCCGGTCGTCTCGGCGAGCGGCGCGTTGAGCTCGCCCCCGACGGGGATCACTGCGGGCGGCAGAGGCTCACGCGGGTCCAGCAGCAGTAGCGTCCGCAGCAGTTCCCGCGCGAGTTCCCGTACGTCGTCGCGCTCCTCGCAGTCGCGGCGCTCGGTCTCCGGGCGCCTCTCGCGCTCGCTGTCGGGCACGTCGACCGGCCGCTCGGTGTCGGTGCGCAGCTCCGGTTCGGCGGCCGGTTCCACCGGGCGCGGCCGGCTCGGTGCCGGTCTGGTGGAGGTGCCGGACGTGCCGCGGCCCGACCCGCGCGCGATGGTGCTGGAGAACCCGGAGGTGCCCGAGCGCAAGCGGTTCTGCTCGCGCTCCGACTGCGGGGCTCCGGTGGGGCGTTCGCGCGGTGAGCGGACCGGTCGCACCGAGGGGTTCTGCACGAAGTGCGGCCACCCGTACTCGTTCGTGCCGAAGCTCGCCGCGGGCGACATCGTGCACGGTCAGTACGAGGTGGTGGGCTGCCTCGCGCACGGCGGCCTCGGCTGGGTCTACCTCGCCGTGGACCGCGCGGTCTCCGACCGCTGGGTGGTCCTCAAGGGCCTGCTCGACACCGGTGACCAGGACGCGATGGCGGCCGCGATCTCCGAGCGGCGCTTCCTCGCGGAGATCGAGCACGCCAACATCGTGCGGATCTACAACTTCGTGGAGCACCTGGACCAGCGGACGGGTTCGCTTGACGGGTACATCGTCATGGAGTACGTCGGCGGCAAGTCGCTGAAGGAGATCGCCAACGAGCGCCGGACGGCGGACGGGACGCGCGACCCGCTGCCGGTCGAGCAGGCCTGCGCGTACGGCATCGAGGCGCTGGAGGCCCTCGGGCATCTGCACAGCCGCAATCTGTTGTACTGCGACTTCAAGGTCGACAACGCCATCCAGACCGAGGACCAGCTCAAGCTGATCGACATGGGCGCGGTGCGCAGGATGGACGACGAGGAGTCGGCCATCTACGGCACGGTGGGCTACCAGGCGCCGGAGGTGGCCGAGGTCGGCCCGTCGGTGGCGAGCGACCTCTACACGGTCGCCCGCACGCTGGCCGTCCTCACCTTCGACTTCCAGGGCTACACGAACATCTTCGTGGACTCCCTGCCCGACCCCGACAACATCGAGGTCTTCCGCCAGTACGAGTCCTTCTACCGGCTCCTGGTCCGCGCCACCGACCCCGACCCCGCCCGCCGTTTCGCCTCCGCCCAGGAGATGGCGGAGCAGCTCACCGGCGTGCTGCGCGAGGTCGTCTCGCTGCAGACGGGGCGGGCCCGACCGGCCCTGTCCACCCTGTTCGGACCCGAACTCAAGGTCGTGGACACGGAGCTGTTCGGGGAGCTGGACGGGGATGTGTCGCGGTGGGGGGCGCGGAGTGTTCCGGCGGCGGTAGGGCGGCGACGCAGGGGCCTGTCCAGGGCCCCCGCGTCCAGGGCCCCCGGGTCCGCGTCCGGCGCCCGTGAGGCCCTGCACGGAGCCAACGGGTCCGCCTCCGGCGCCGTCGGGCCTGGGACCGGGGCCCAGGGCGGCACCGGGGCCCAGGGCGGCGGACTCGCCGTTTCTTCCGGCGCCGGAGGCGGCGCGTTGCCGGGCGGCGGAGCCGCGAGTGGGCTGGGCGGCGGAGCCGCTGGTGCCGTGGCCGGCGGAGCCGGGATTGCGGGCGCCGGAGGCGGCGCGGTGCCCGGCGGAGCCGGTCGCTTCGCGGGGTTGGTCAAGCCTGTTCAGGCGGCCGGTACGGCGCTCGCGCTGCCCGTCCCCCACGTGGATCCGGGCGACCCCAACGCCGGCTTCCTCGCGGGGCTCATGGCGTCCGCGCCCGCGGAGCTGATCACCGCGTTGCACGCGGCGCCCACCGGCTCCCTGGAGCTGCGGCTGCGCGAGCTGCGGGCCCGTCTGGAGATGGGTGAGCTGGACAGTGCGGCCAGAGCGCTCGCGGCCCTGGAGGCGGACCATCCCGACGACTGGCGGGTGGTCTGGTACCGGGGCGTGGCGGCCCTCGCCACCGGGGAGCACGAGATCGCGGCGCTGTCCTTCGACGCGATCTACGACGCCTTCCCCGGCGAGCCCGCGCCGAAGCTGGCGCTCGGCCTGTGCGCCGAGGTGCTCGGACAGCTGGACAACGCCGCCGAGTACTACCGCCTGGTGTGGACGACCGACCCCAGCCATGTGAGCTCGGCGTTCGGCCTGGCGCGCGTCCAGCTCGCGGCGGGCGACCGCCGTGGCGCCGTACGCACACTGGAATCCGTACCGGAGGCGTCGATCCACTACACCGCGGCGCGCGTCGCCGCCGTGCGGGCGCGGTTGCGGCGGCGGTCGGCCGAGGAGTCGGCCGCCGCGCCGTTCCTGGACGATCTGACAGCGGCTGCCGCCCAGGTCGAGGCCCTCGACGGCTATGGTCTGGACGCGGTCCGGCGAGGAGAATTGTCCACAGAGGTCCTTGGCTGCGCCCTGGACTGGGTACTCTCCGGTAGCCAGGGTTCCGCCCCGCAATCCGGGGGCGGACAGGTGCTGCTCGGCAGTGAGCTGGACGAGCGCGGTCTCCGCTTCGGTCTGGAGCGCTCGTACCGCACGCTGGCCCGGCTCGCCCAGGGCGGCGAGGAGAGGATCGACCTGGTGGAACGTGCCAACCGTTACCGCCCCCGGACGTGGGTGTGATTGATGTCCCAGATGCCCCAGCCGACGGCCCTTTCGCGGTGCCCCAGTTGCGAGGAGCCGCTGGAGGCGGGTGACCGTTTCTGCGGTGCGTGCGGGTATGACCTGTCGGCGGTGCCCGCACCGCCCCAGGACCAGCCGACGATCACCATGAACGGCGCATCGGCGCGCCCTCCTTCGGCCGCCGCGCCCGTGGACTGGCCCGTCGCACCGGAGCCGGCGAGCTCCGACACGCCCGCGCCGGTGCACCGGGCCACGGACATCCGGGGCACGGACTCGGGCGGCACCGAGCTCCCGCACGCCCCGGGCGAGTCCGCGGGCGTACGGTTCGACCGGCCTTCGGAGCCGGACGAGTACCCGCTCGCTCCCCCGGCCGGCCACCCCCCGACCGATCCCCGCACCGCCGAACTCGACGCGCCGGCCGCGGGCGGTCCGTTGTGCGTCGCCTGCCGTTCGGGCAGCGTCGACAGCGACGGTTACTGCGAGAACTGCGGGCACGCGCAGCCACGCGAGCGCGACCACATGGAGCAGGAGTTGGGCGCGGTCGCCGCGGTCAGCGACCGGGGCCTGCGGCACCATCGCAACGAGGACGCGTTCGCCATCTCCTCGACCGCGCTGCCCGACGGCTCGCCCGCGGTCGTCGCGATCGTCTGTGACGGTGTCTCCTCGGCGACCCGCCCGGACGAGGCCTCGCTCGCCGCGTCCCGGGCCGCCGGCGAGTCGCTGCTGGCGGCGCTGCCGCTCGGCACGCACCCGCAGCAGGCCATGCACGAGGCGATCGTCGCGGCCGCCGAGGCCGTCAACTCGCTGGCCGAGGCGCCCCCCGCGCAGGAGGATCACGCCCCGCACCAGAACGCACCCGCCTGCACCCTCGTCGGCGCCGTCGTCACCCCCAGCCTGCTGGTCGTCGGCTGGGTCGGCGACAGCCGTGCCTATTGGGTGCCCGTGGATCGCGGCACGCCGTCGGCCCGGCTCACCGAGGACGACTCGTGGGCCGCGCAGATGGTCGCCGCGGGCCTGATGAGCGAGGCGCAGGCGTACGCCGACGAGCGCGCCCACGCCATCACGGGCTGGCTCGGCGCGGACGCGTACGAACTGGAGCCGCACACCGCTTCCTTCAAGCCGGACCGGCCGGGTGTAGTGGTGGTGTGCACCGACGGGCTGTGGAACTACGCGGAGGCGGCCGAGGACATGGCCGAGGTCGTGCCCCTGGACGCCGCCGCGCGACCGCTGCACAGCGCCCAGGTGTTGGTCGGCCACGCCCTGGACGGCGGGGGCCACGACAACGTAACAGTGGCCGTCGTGCCGTTCCCGGCCCCGTCGCAGGGGGCAGGATCCGCCTGAGGCCGCGCGACGGGGACGGCCTCGGGCCGGAGGGGACCGGTCCGGTTACTGTCATCACCCCCGTGGAACCGGGGGCCTTGAGGGGGACGAAGAAGGCATGGCCAATTTCTCGAAGTCGAACGTGCCGCAGTTCTCGGTCGACGTGTACCAGAACCAGTACCTGCCCGAGGGCGGCCGTGAGGTCAGCGCGATCGTCACGGTGAGCGCCACCGGCGGCGGGACCATCGGGAGCGCGGTCGGCGCGCCCCACCTGTACTCGGCGGGGCAGAGCCCGGACGCGGCCGTCGCGATCATGGTCGACTGCTCCGGCTCGATGGACTACCCGCCGACCAAGATGCGCAACGCCCGCGACGCGACGGCGGCGGCGATCGACACCCTCCGTGACGGCGTGCACTTCGCGGTGATCGGCGGCACGCACGTCGCCAAGGAGGTCTACCCGGGTGGCGGACGGCTCGCGGTCGCCGACGCGGCGACCCGTGACCAGGCCAAGCAGGCCCTGCGCAAGCTGAGCGCGGGCGGCGGTACGGCGATCGGCACCTGGCTGCGCCTCGCCGACCGGCTGCTGTCCTCGGCGGAGGTGTCGATCCGGCACGGCATCCTGCTCACCGACGGCCGCAACGAACACGAGTCGCCCGAGGACCTGAAGGCCGCTCTCGACTCCTGCGCCGGGCGTTTCACCTGTGACGCGCGCGGTGTCGGCACGGACTGGGAGGTCAAGGAGGTCACCGGGATCGCCTCGGCGCTGCTCGGCACCGCCGACATCGTCGCCGATCCGGCCGCCCTGTCCGCCGACTTCACACAGATGATGGAGACGGCCATGGGCAAGGAGGTCGCGGACGTCGCCCTCAGGCTGTGGACGCCCGTCGGCACGGAGATCAAGTTCGTCAAGCAAGTGGCCCCCACGGTCGAGGAACTGACCGACCGCCGCACCGAGGCGGGACCGCGCGCCGGCGACTACCCCACCGGATCCTGGGGCGACGAGTCCCGCGACTACCACGTGTGCGTCGAGGTCCCCACGGGCTCCGTCGGCCAGGAGATGCTGGCCGCCCGGGTCTCGCTGGTGATCCCGCAGGGCGACGGAAGCACGCACAACCTCGGCGCCCAGGGTCTTGTGCGAGCGGTGTGGACCGACGACATGGCGGCCTCGACGCGGATCAACGCGCAGGTCGCGCACTACACGGGCCAGGCGGAACTGGCGCAGGTCATCCAACAGGGTCTTGACCTGCGCAAATCGGGAGATGCCGACGGGGCAACGGCCAAGCTTGGCCGCGCCGTTCAGCTCGCCAGCGCGTCGGGCAACGCCGATACTGCGAAACTGCTTGCCAAGGTGGTGGACGTGGTCGACGCCGCGACAGGTACTGTGCGATTGAAGGCGAGGGTCGAAGAAGCTGATGAGATGACCCTCGAAACACGCTCCACAAAGACTGTTCGTGTAAAGAAGTAGCGAGCCCGGTTCCCACGAGGAGCCGGATAAACCCGGTCACAACGGCCGGAAAGGGAGAGGGAGAAGCGCCGACATGCCGACCTGCCCGAACGGACACCAGTCGGGTTCCGACGACTGGTGCGAGGTCTGCGGTCACCGCATGGCCGGTGCCGTGCCTCCGCCCCCTCCGCCGCCCCCGCCCGGCGGTTACGGCTATCCGCCGCCCGGCTCGCCCCCGCCGCCGCCCGGCCCCGGGGGGCGCCCGCATCTGTCCGCCGCGCCCAACGCAGAGCCGGAGCTCTGCCCGCAGTGCCGTACGCCCCGTGAGGGCGGTGCGCCGTTCTGCGAGGAGTGCCGGTGGAACTTCCTGACGAACACGGCGACCTCGTACACCCCGGCGGCCCCGCGTCCGCCGGCGCCCGGACCCGGCGGTCCTGGTGGGCCTGGTGGGCCTGGGGCTCCTGGTGGTCCTCATCCGGCGCAGCGGTTCCAGCAGCCTCCGCCGGGGCAGCCCACCGGCCCCGGGCGCGACCCGTTCGAGTACCAGGGCTCGCGACCCTCGCAGATGAACCGGCCCGCGGAACCGATTCCGCCGTACGGGCAGGACCCCTCGGGCTTCGGCGGCGACCCGTCGCGCCCCGGGGGCCCCTCTGGCCCTTCCGGCTTCGGCGGAGATCCGTCGCGTCCGGGGCCGCCCGGCACACCCGGCCCCTCCGGCTTCGGCGGCGACCCGTCGCGCCCCGGGGGCCCCTCTGGCCCCTCCGGCTTCGGCGGAGATCCGTCGCGCCCCGGGGGCCCCTCTGGCCCTTCCGGCTTCGGCGGAGATCCGTCGCGTCCGGTTCCGCCGCCGCCCGGGCCCACGCCCGGCGCCCCGCAGGCCTTCATGCAGCAGCCGGCCGCGCCCGCGTTCCCCGCACAGGGCCCGCCGCAGCCCGGCGGCCCACAGCGCGGAGGTCCGTCCTTCGGCGGCGGTGACGACGACTGGGTGATCTCCCCGCCGGCCGGTACACCCGGCGGCCCGGGCGGTACCGCCGGCGGCCCCGGCGCAGGTCAGGGCGGCGGCTACGGCTACCCGCAGCCCGGCTCGACCCAGGCCCCGCCCGGCCCCGGCCCCGCCTATCAGCGGCAGCAGTCGCTGTCCTGGACGGCGACGATCGCCCCCGACCGCGAGTACTTCCTGGCAATGATGCAGCGCTCCGGCCCGGAGGCCGCGGGCCTGAACCTGCCCGCGTACTCCCCGGAGCAGCAGCGCCCGCTCACCGGCAACCAGATGACCATCGGCCGCCGCCGGCACTCCACCGGCGACACCCCGGACATCGACCTCTCGGTGCCCCCGGAGGACCCGGGCGTCTCGCACCAGCACGCGATGCTGGTCCAGCAGCCGGACGGCAGCTGGGCGGTCGTCGACCAGAACTCCACGAACGGCACGACGGTCAACGGCGGGGAGGATCCCATCCAGCCCTTCGTGCCGGTGCCGCTCCAGGACGGCGACCGGGTGCACGTGGGCGCCTGGACGACGATCACGATCCGACGAGGCTGACCTCGGGGGTCACGGCAGCGGCCAGGCGTACGGCCCCTCGGGGTCGTCCAGCCACGCCCAGGCGTCCGCGCCGCTGACCGTGACCCCGTACCGCTCGCGCACCGGTCGGTTCTCGCGCTCCCACAGCGCGTACGCCTCGAACGGATCGACGCTGTCCACCGTCAGGGCCAGCAGGAAGCGGAACAGCTCGTGGCCGCGTGCCCGGCGCGGCAGCGACCCCAGGTACGGCAGCTCCGGTTCGGGCCGGGTGTCGCCGCGCAGCGGCACGAAATAGGCAGGCGTGTGCAGGAAGCGCCCCTCGGCGTGCCCGGTGTCCCGGACGTGCAGCGCGATCAGGCCGGTGGCCATGGGCGCCAGGATGCGGGCGCCCGGGCGGCACTGGGGCAGCCAGGGGCGCGGTATCGAGGGCAGCTGGCAGGTCGCGATGATCCGGTCGAAGGGGGCGCGCTCGGGGACCCCCCGGGCGCCGTCCCCGGTGACGACGGCCGGGTGGTAACCGGCGGTGGCCAGATGCTGCCGCGCGGACTCGGTGATCTCCGGGTCGAGGTCGACCGTGGTCACCAGGTCGTCGCCGAGGCGGTGGGCGAGCAGCGCCGCGTTGTAGCCGGTCCCGGCGCCGATCTCCAGGACGGCGTCCCCGTCCCGTACCTCCAGCTCGGTGAGCATCTTCGCCATCAGCGACGGCTGGCTGCTGGAGGAGACCAACTCGCCGTCGCGCACCCGGGTGGCCAGCGGGGCGTCCACATAGGCGCCGCGCAGCCAGCGCTCCCGCTGCCCCGGGTCGGGGTCCTGGCCCCACACGCGCTCGAAGCCTCCCATGACGCCGACGTAGTAGTACGGCACGAAGAGGTGGCGTGGGACCGCCTCGAACGCCTCCCGCCAGGCCGGATCGGCGTCCCAGGCCCCGCTCGCCTCGATCTCGCGCACCAGCGCGGCCCGCGCCGAGGTGGCGAGGTCGTCCCCGTGGTTGTCGCTCTTGTCGAGAGCGTGCGCGCCCATACCTCCACTGTGCTGCCGGACGGGCCGCGAGGCGAGTGCCGATGCGGCCGATCGTGTCGGTACCGGTGGCGTACCCGGTGGGTGTACCGGCAGTGGTCCTGAGCGTCTCTGGAACTCTTGAGGATCCTGAGTTGTCGCGTGGCCCCGAGGGGTGGAAGCGGTAACGAGCGCGGACGAGTCCGGGCCGATCCTTGGGTAGAGCCCGTATGCGGCGTCACTGGCGGTGACGCGATGCCGACGTCTGGACTACCCCCGGCTCTTTCGAGCGGGCGCACCCTGGGATCGCCGCCCCGCCGGACGCTGAACCGGTCACCGCAGGAGAACCACGGTGCCGGTGGCGGGGACCGCGCGCATTTCAAGCACGCGGCGGGTATCAGGTAAAACGACAGACGGTCCATAGGGTTACGGCCGGGCCCGGATTCAGCATCCCGCAGCGTCCCGAAGGCAATCGCCGCACAGTTGGAGACCCTTGAGTCCTCGGCCGCCCGGTCTGAGACCATGGGCACTGTGAAAGAGATTCGGCGCGGCACGCTTCAGGAGCAGACCTTCTACGAGCAGGTCGGCGGCGAGGAGACCTTCCGCCGCCTCGTGCACCGTTTCTACGAGGGTGTCGCCGAGGACCCGCTGCTGCGGGCCATGTATCCCGAAGAGGACCTTGGCCCGGCCGAGGAGCGCTTCACGCTGTTCCTGATCCAGTACTGGGGCGGCCCGACGACGTACAGCGAGAACCGCGGCCACCCCCGGCTGCGGATGCGCCACGCCCCCTTCGCCGTGGACCAGGCGGCGCACGACGCCTGGCTGAAGCACATGCGCGTCGCCGTCGACGAGCTCGAGCTCTCCGAGGAGCACGAGCACACGCTGTGGAACTACCTGACGTACGCGGCGGCTTCGATGGTGAACACGGCCGGCTGACGCCTGTCGGCCGCCGCATCGGCACCTTGCCGGACGGCAGAACCGCCGGCCGATCCACCGAAAGATCACTTCTCGTAACCGAACAGTAATCCGGCAAGGGTATTGACGCACCCCGACCCCGGTGTCATGGTTACCCGCATCGAGACATCAGATGTCTGACGTCAGATGTCGAGGAGCCTCCCCGGCCCCCCGCATCGGACACCCCGGCCGTCAGCGTACGGTCATCCCGCCCGACCCGTTCCCGCCTGCGGAGGCCCAACGATGTCGCTCTCCGAAGACCTCGCCGAACGTCTCCTCAGCGAGATCATCGACGGCACGTACCCGCCGGACGCCGTCCTCCCCCCGGAGGCCGAGCTCGCCGAGCGCTCGTCCGTAAGCCGTCTGACTGTCCGCGAGGCGGTGAAGCAGCTGCGCGCGCAGAACGTCGTACGGGTGGTCCGCGGCCGCGGCACGTACGTGAACCCGCCGGACCGCTGGACCGCGCTGGATGCCGTGGTGCGCGCCGCGTCCCGCTCCTCCCGCACCTCGCTCTCCGAGCGGCTCATCGAGGCCCGCCGCCTGATCGAGAACGGCGCGGCCGAGCTCGCCGCCGTCCGCCGGAGCGACACCGACCTCACCGAGCTGCGCGAGCACCTCGCCGCGATGCGGGTCGCCGCCGACGCGGGCGACACGGAACAGTTCGTGCAGGCCGACATCGACTTCCACGACACGGTGATGCGCGCGACGGGCAATCTCTTCGTCCCGCTCCTCTTCGAGCCCTTCGGCCCCCTCCTGGCCGAGGGCCGCCGCGAGACCTCCGCGGTCCCCCAGATCCGCGTCAACGCCATCGCGCATCACGAGGCGGTCCTCTCCGCCCTGGAGTCCGGCATCCCGGACCAGGCCCGCCGCGCCATGGACACCCACATGAACCAGACAGCGGACGACTACCGCACGCACGTGGTGAAGGACACAGGGCACAGCTGACACCGGCCACGACCGGCACCGGCAGCCCCCCGCCGACAAGCACAGCTGTGGGCAGGCGTCCCGCCGGGCGCGGGCTCGCCGTCCCCCCACCACGCCGACCTCACTGTCGGGTCACCCCCCCCCGACCTCAGCCCCCTTACGTACCCCCATCACCAGGAACCGCCATGTCTCTACCCCGCCATGCCCTCCCCGAGTCAGAGGTCCTCGCCGGCCTCCCGCCCGTCAGAGCAGTGGCAGCCACCGAGGTCGCCGCCCGCACAGCAACCGCCCCCCGCCTGGTCGTCCTCGACGACGACCCCACCGGCACCCAGACGGTCGCCGGCATCCCGGTCCTCACCACCTGGACCACGGAAGACCTCCGCTGGGCCCTCCGCCAGGAGAGCACCGCCTTCTTCGTGCTCACCAACACCCGCAGCCTCTCCCCCGAAGACGCCGCCACCCGCAACCGCGACATCGTCCGCGCCCTGCACGAGGCCTCCCTGGCCGAGGGCATCCCGTACGCCATCGCCTCCCGCGGCGACTCCACCCTCCGCGGTCACTTCCCCCTCGAAACCGACGTACTGGCCGAGGAGTTGACGAGCGTGGGCGCGGGCGCCCCCGACGGAGTCGTCCTCGTTCCCGCGTACATCGAGGCGGGCCGTCTGACCATCGACTCGGTCCACTGGATGCGCACCCCCGACGGTCTCCTCCCCGTCGGCGAGAGCGAGTTCGCGAAGGACGCCACCTTCGGCTACACCTCGTCCGCCCTCCCGGACTGGGTCGAGGAGAAGACAGGCGGCCGCATCCCCGCCGACAAGGTCGTCCGCATCACCCTCAGCGACCTGCGCACCGGTGGTCCCGCCCACGTCGCCGAACAGCTCACCGCCCTCCGCGACGGCGCCACCGCCGTGGTCGACGCCCTCTGCGACGACGACCTCCGCGTCCTCGCACTGGCCCTCGCCGAGGCCGAAGAGCAGGGCGCCCGCCTCCTCTACCGCGTGGGCCCTTCCTTCGTACGAGCCCGAGCGGGCCAGTCCGCCCATCCCCCGCTCACGGCCGCCGAACTCCGTCCCCTGCGCGCCGACGCCCCCCACGGCCTGATCGTGGTCGGCTCCCATGTCTCCCTGACCACCCGCCAGCTGAACCACCTGCGTGAACAGCACGGCGATCTCGCGGAGTTCGAACTCGACGTGGCCCAGCTCCTCGACGCCACCCGCCGCGACGCTCACCTCGACGAGATCGCCACGGCCGCGGCCGCCGCCCTGGAGAGCGCGGACACCGTCATCCGCACCACCCGCACGGTGGTCACCGCCGACGACCCCGAGGAGAGCCTCGCCATCTCACGCGGCGTCTCCGCCGCACTCGTCGAAGCGGTACGCCGCATCAACGCGACCCGCCGCCCGGCCTTCGTCATCGCGAAGGGCGGCATCACCTCCAGCGACACCGCCACCCACGGCCTGGAGATCCGCCGCGCCTGGGCCCGCGGCACCCTGCTGCCGGGCATCGTCTCGCTGTGGCAGCCCGTCGACGGCCCGGCCGCCGGTATCCCGTACATCGTCTTCGCGGGGAACGTCGGCGGCGATCACGCCCTCGCCGACGCCCTCGCCCTGCTGAGGAGCGCCGCCTGATGCTGCTGACCGGAACCGAGGGCCTGAAGGCCCTGACGACGGCATACGAGAACGGGCACGCGCTCGCCGGCTTCGTCGCGTACAACCTGGAAACGGTGCAGGGCATCGTCGCCGCTGCGGAAGCCCGCCCGGACCGCCCGGTCCTGATCCAGGCCGGCTCCAGCCCCTTCAAGCACGCGGGCCGCGAACCCCTGATGCGCCTGGCCCTGGACGCCGCGGCCCACTCCGAGGCTCCCCTGGGCGTCCACCTCGATCACAGCCGCGACCTCGACGAGATCACCGCCTGCCTGGAAGCGGGCTACACCTCGGTCATGGTCGACGGCTCCCACCTCCCCTTCGCCGACAACATCGCCCTGACCCGCGAGGCCGTACGCCGGGCCCGCGACCACGGGGCCTGGGTGGAGGCGGAGCTGGGTGCGCTGGCGGGCGACGAGGACGTCTCGACGAACGCGGACGCGTCCGCCGCCGCGATGACGGACCCGTCCCAGGCAGCCGAGTTCGTCGCCGAGACCGGCGTGGACGCCCTGGCGGTGGCGGTCGGCAACGTCCACGGCTTCACGGCGAACCCGGTCCACCTGGACCTGGACCGCCTGTCCGCCATCCACTCCGCCGTCCCGATCCCACTGGTCCTGCACGGCGCCAGCGGCCTCCCCGAGCACCAACTCCTCGGTGCCCTCGCCCGAGGCGTGGCCAAGGTCAACGTCAACGCCGAACTCCGCCGCGCCTACCTCCAGGCGGTGAGTGCCCACCTCCCCACGGCACTCCCGGGTTCGGACGTGGTCAGCGTCTGGTCGGCGGGCCGCGCCGCGGTGACGGAGGCGGCAACGCGCATCATCACCCAACTCACGCCCTCGTAGCCGCGGGTTCTTCGCCCCCGCCGCCCCCCAGCCGGAAGCCCCCGGGCATCCCCACCTCCAGCCGGACGCCCCCCCGGCATCCCTACCCCCAGCCGGACGCCCCCCCCGGCACTCCCCACCCCCGGGCTCCCCACCCGGAACCACCCGCAAAGAACCCGCTCGCCCCAAGGAGCGCACCCGCATGTCACCCTCAGCCGCACCCCAGCCCCTTCCCCGTCCCCACACGGCAGTGATCGGCCTCGGCGCCATGGGCCTCCCCATGGCCCGCCACCTGGCCGCCCACCTCCCGCTCTCCGTCTACGACATAGCCGCCGAGCGCCGCGCCCTGATCGCCTCCGCGGGCGGCACGGACGCGTCCTCCCCCGCCGAGGCCGCCCGGAACGCCGACGTCGTCCTCCTCGCCGTACGCGACCAGTCCCAGGTCGACGGCGCCCTCTTCGGCGAGAACGGCGCCGCCGAAACTCTCCGCGCCGGCAGCACCGTCATTCTGACCAGCACGGTCGGCCCGGACGCGGCCCGTGCCACCGCCGAGCGCCTGGCCGAGCGCGGCGTCCTCACCGTGGACGCACCGGTCAGCGGCGGCCCGGTCCGCGCGGGCAACGGCGACCTGCTGATCGTCGTCGGCGCCGAGGACAAGGCGCTGGACCTCGCCCGCCCGGTCCTGGACCTGCTCGCCTCCACGCTCACGATCGTCGGCCCCCGCCCGGGCGACGGCCAGGCCCTCAAGGCGATCAACCAGCTCCTCGCCGGCGTCCACATCGCCGCCGCCGCGGAGGCGATCGCGCTGGCCCGTGGACTGGGCCTCGACCCGGCCACGGTCGTGGAGAGCCTGCGGCACGGCGCCGCCGGTTCGTTCATGTTCGGCGACCGCGGCCCGCGCATGGTCGAGACGTACGAGAGCGACGTCGCCCCCGAGGTGAAGTCACGCCTCGACATCTTCGTGAAGGACATGGGCATCGTCACCGGCATCGCCAGGGACGCCCACGTCCCCGTTCCCCTCGCGGCCGCCGCCGGACAGCTCTACCTCCTCGGTGAACGCGCCGGCCTCGCCGCCCACGACGACTCGTCCGTGGTGACGGTTCTCTCCCCCAAGTCCGCCACCTCCCCAGAGGGAGAGGTCCGATGAGCCACACCGCCCTCCTCCTGATCGCCGTCGGCGGCGTCGCCACGCTCCTTCTGCTCATCCTCCGCGGCAAGGTCCAGCCCTTCGTGGCCCTGGTCGTCGTCTCCATCGCCGTCGCACTCGCCGCCGGCATCCCGGCCGCCGACCTGGTGAAGACCATCGAGGACGGCATGGGCTCCACGCTCGGCCACATCGCGACGATCATCGCCCTGGGCGCGATGATCGGCCGGATCATCGAACTCTCCGGTGGCGCCCAGGCGTTCGCGCACTCCCTCATCGACCGCTTCGGCTCCAAGCGCACCCCGCTCGCCCTCACCGTCGCCGGGTTCGTCCTCGGCATCCCGGTGTTCTTCGAGGTCGGCCTGATCATCCTGATGCCGATCGCGTACGGCGTCGCCCGCGCCTCCCGCAAGCCGCTCCTGGTGTACGCGCTGCCGATGGGCGCCGCCATGCTCACCGTGCACGCCTTCCTGCCCCCGCACCCGGGCGCGGTCGCCGTCACCGAGGCGATCGGCGCCGACCAGGGCATGGTCCTCCTCTTCGGCATCCCCCTCACCGCGGTCGTGATCCTGCTCGGCTACCTGGTCTCGCGTCGCATCACCCGTCGCGAGTACCCGATGGACCCGGCGCTGTACGCGGAGGTGTACGGCGAGGACGAGCCGCCCACCGGCGGAACGGCCCCCGCCGGCGGAACGGCCCCCGACGCGTCGGCCCCCGACGGACACGGCACCGCCGTACTCACCAAGTCCGCCCCCGCCCCCGCGGCGGTGGACGTGGACGGCGGCGTCGCCCCGCCCTCCTTCGCCATGGTCCTCACCCTGATCGTCACCCCGATCCTGTTGATCCTGGTCGGCACGCTCGGGCAGAACCTCCTCGCCGACGGCTCCACCCTCCGCGCTGTCCTGACGGTCGTCGGCGCCCCGATGGTGGCCCTGCTGATCGACCTGGCCCTGTGCGCGTACTTCCTCGGCGCCCGTCGCGGCTGGGACCGGACCCACATCGCGAACGTCATGACCTCGGCCCTCCCGCCCGTGGCCATGGTGATCCTGGTCGCCGGCGCGGGCGGTGTCTTCGGCAAGGTGCTGGTGGCGAGCGGCATCGGCGACGCGATCGCCGACGTACTGGACCGGACGGGTCTGCCCGCACTGTTCCTGGCATTCCTGATGGCCCTTGCACTGCGCGCGGCCCAGGGTTCGACGACGGTGGCTCTGATCACCACGGCGGGCATCCTCGCCCCGCTGCTGGAGCGCGCCCACCTGTCCACGGGCCAGCTCTCCCTGGTCGCGCTGGCGATGGGCGCGGGCGGACTCTCCGTCTCGCACATCAATGACGCGGGCTACTGGATGTTCACCAAGCTCGCGGGTCTGGACGTGGCGACGGGCCTGCGCACCTGGACGGTCCTCACCACGACGATGGGCGTGATGGGCTTCGGCCTGACAGCCGCCCTCTGGACCGTGGTGTAGACGCGGGCCGCGCTGTACGGCGCAGCCCGCACCCTCCTCGGCCGCTGGGCGTCAGCGAACGCTCACGTCCAGCGCTCCGAGTCCCGCCCTGCGTACGGCGATCGAGCCATAGGGCGTACGCAGCCGCAGCCACGCACCGGACGCGTACAGCCCCAACAGGCCCTCGTCCGGGGTGACTTGACGCGCCGGACGCAGGAACCCGAGCGACTGTGCCGCGTGCGCGGCCCGCACCGGCAGGCCGGTGTCACCGATCGGCCGGGACCAGATCTCCCGCCCGATACGGTCGAGTTCGGCACGGGTACGCCGCTCAGGCGCCAACTCCTGTGTACGGGACCGGAATTCGGCCACCGCGGCGGCGACCATCGCGCGCACGGCGTCCGGCGTCGGCAGCCCCGGCTCCTGCTGCCAGCCGCCGCGGGGAGGCAGAACTCCCGCCCAGGGCGGCCCGGTGACGGCCTCGGGAACGGCGACCGTGGCCGCCGGCTCGTCGATCGACTCCAGGAACTCACCGGCGGAGACGGTCACGTCGAGGGTGACGTCGAGCCCGTTCTCGTACGGCTTGGCGAGCCGTGCCGTACGGATCGCGAGGACCTCGAACGACGGCGGCCGCCCGAAGACCGCGAGCGCGGTGCCGGACGCCTGGAGGCGTACGGCGGCCGCGCGGTCGTAGTGGATCAGCCGGGCGAGGAAGGCGGCGAGGTCCGCCGCCTCCCCTTCGTCGGCGAGGTGCAGCGCGGTCATGCCGCGACGGCCTCGTCCGCGTCGTCCCGGTACTCCTCCAGGAACTCGCGCTCCTCGGTGGTGATCCGGCGCGGCCGCTGCTCGGCGAAGTCGAACGGCACTATCACCGTCGAGGCCGTGACGTAGATCTGGTCAGGGTCCTTGACCTCGTAGGCGATCGTGAACGACGCCGCCCTTACCTGCGTCACCCACAGCTCGATGTCCACCGGCGTGTGCCGGTGGACCAGCTGCCGCTTGTAGTCGATCTCATGGCGTGCCACCACGGACCCCTGCTTGAAGTCCTTCTCCGGGCGGAACAGGAAGTCGATACGGGCTTCCTCCAGGTACCGGAGGAAGACCACGTTGTTGACGTGGCCGTACGCGTCCATGTCCGCCCAGCGCAGCGGGCAGCGGTAGATGTGCCGCAAGATCAGCCCCGGGTCAGCTTCTTGTAGGTCGCGCGGTGCGGGCGAGCCGCGTCCGCACCGAGTCGCTCGACCTTGTTCTTCTCGTACGACTCGAAGTTGCCCTCGAACCAGAACCACTTGGATTCGCCCTCGTACGCGAGGATGTGCGTCGCGACCCGGTCCAGGAACCAGCGGTCGTGGGAGACGACCACAGCGGCGCCCGGGAACTCGAGCAGCGCGTTCTCGAGGCTCGACAGGGTCTCGACGTCGAGGTCGTTGGTCGGCTCGTCGAGGAGCAGCAGGTTGCCGCCCTGCTTGAGGGTCAGCGCCAGGTTGAGCCGGTTGCGCTCACCGCCGGAGAGGACACCGGCCGGCTTCTGCTGGTCGGGACCCTTGAAGCCGAAGGCGGAGACGTACGCGCGGGAGGGCATCTCGACCTGGCCTACGTTGATGTAGTCCAGCTCGTCCGAGACCACGGCCCACAGCGACTTCTTCGGGTCGATGTTCTCGCGGCTCTGGTCGACGTAACTGATCTTGACGGTCTCGCCGACCTTGATCGTGCCGGAGTCCGGCGTCTCCAGACCCTGGATCATCTTGAAGAGCGTGGTCTTGCCGGCACCGTTCGGGCCGATGACACCGACGATCCCGTTACGCGGCAGCGTAAAGCTCAGATCATCGATGAGAACCTTCTCCCCGAAGGCCTTGGAGAGGTTGTTGACCTCGACGACGATGGAGCCCAGGCGGGGGCCCGGCGGGATCTGGATCTCCTCGAAGTCCAGCTTCCGCATCTTGTCGGCCTCGGCCGCCATCTCCTCGTAGCGGGACAGACGCGCCTTGGACTTGGCCTGGCGCCCCTTGGCGTTGGACCGCACCCACTCGAGCTCTTCCTTGAGCCGCTTGGCGCGCTTGGCGTCCTTCTGGCCCTCGACCTTGAGGCGGGAGGCCTTGTTGTCGAGGTACGTGGAGTAGTTGCCCTCGTAGGGGATCGCGCGACCGCGGTCGAGCTCGAGGATCCACTGCGCGACGTTGTCGAGGAAGTACCGGTCGTGGGTGACGGCGACGACGGTGCCCGCGTACTTCGCGAGGTGCTGCTCCAGCCACTGCACGGACTCGGCGTCCAGGTGGTTGGTGGGCTCGTCGAGGAGGAGGAGGTCAGGGGCCTCGATCAGCAGCTTGCAGAGCGCGACGCGGCGGCGCTCACCACCGGAGAGGTTGGTGACCGGCCAGTCACCGGGCGGGCAGCCCAGCGCGTCCATGGCCTGCTCCAGCTGGGCGTCGAGATCCCAGGCGTTGGCGTGGTCCAGGTCGTCCTGGAGCTTGCCCATCTCCTCCATCAGCGCGTCCGAGTAGTCGGTCGCCATCAGCTCGGCGACCTCGTTGAAACGCTTGAGCTTGCCCATGATCTCGGCGGCGCCGTCCTGGACGTTCTCCAGAACGGTCTTGGACTCGTCGAGCGGCGGCTCCTGGAGCAGCATGCCGACGCTGTAACCGGGCGACAGGTACGCGTCACCGTTGGAGGGCTGCTCGAGCCCCGCCATGATCTTGAGGACGGTGGACTTACCGGCACCGTTCGGACCGACCACACCGATCTTCGCACCCGGCAGGAAGTTGAGGGTGACGTCGTCGAGAATCACCTTGTCGCCGTGCGCCTTGCGCGTCTTGCGCATGGTGTAAATGAACTCAGCCAAGAGAAACCGTCCGGACGCTTGAAATCGGCAGTGGGCAGATACACCCCATCTTGCCTGACGGCTACCCCTCGAAGGAAACCCGTTCGACGGAGGGGCCGTGACCTGGGGTTCCGACTCTGTAGTGGGTCTGTCACTGGTTGTCGCCTTTGCGTGCCTTCGGGCGCTTTCGCGCGGACCGAGGACACCCCGGAGGCGCCCAGCAACCCGCCCGTACTCGGGTGCGTCAACTGACCTGACCGGCGCGGGTGCACGGACTCTGCGCACCCGCGCGACCACTCCATGTCCGCATCGGCCGCCACCCCGTGCGGAGTCGGGTGAAGGAGCCCACTCTGGTAGTAGGGCCGTAGCAGGGACTGGGGGCCCGCCCCGGAGGTGATCACAATGACGCAGACGACACACACGCAGTCGGCTCAACCGCAAACGACTGAGTCGAAGGCACGGACCGCCGTCGGCTGGCACGTCGAGCTGGAATTCGAGGAGGACGACCACCGCACCCGCGCCGCCGCCCTCCTCAGACTCTCCGACGGCAACGAAGTACGCGCCCACGGGTACGCCAGCCGCCACCCCTCCGACGCCAACCAGCCGAGGGTCGGCGAGGAGGTGGCCGGAGCCAGAGCACTCAACGAACTGGCGATGAAGCTCCTGACCAAGGCCCACAACGAGATCGACGAGGCATCGGGCAGGACCTCGCATCCCCTGAGGTGAACCGGGGTGTCGCCGGTATCTGACTGGTAGCGATGCCACCAGCACAACGCGCATCTGGATGGTTCCTGCTTGCCCCACCAGGATCGATGGGGCAAGCAGTGAACGACGGGAGGCAACTGATGCGTGTTGTGATCATGGGTGGAACGTCCGGCATCGGCCTGGCGGCGGCGGAGAAACTGACGGCGACCGGCGCTGAGGTGATCGTCACCGGGCGCGACGCGGAAAAGCTGGCCGCGGTGAAGGACCGCGTTGCCGGCGCCGAGCAGGTGGACGGCACCGACGAGAATGCCGTGGCCCAGTTCTTCGAGCGGGTCGGCCCCTTCGACCATCTGGTGCTCGCCTTCAGCCCGGGCGCGCTCGGTCTCGGCCCACTGGCCGGAGTAAGGGCCGCAGACATCAGGAGCGCGTTCGACGGCAAGCTCTTCGCCTACCTGCACGCCATTCAGAAGGCGCAGGTCACCGAGTCCGTCACGGTGGTGTCCGCCGCCACCGCGCGCGCGGCCGCCCCCGGCACCGTGACGCTCGCCGCGGTCAACGGCGCGATCGAGCGCGCCGTGTCGCCGCTGGCGGCCGAGCTGTCGCCGGTGCGCGTCAACGCCGTGGCACCGGGCGCCGTGGACACGCCCTGGTGGTCGTTCCTGCCCGAGGAGACGCGCGAGGCTCAGTTCGCCGCGATGGCACAGGATCTGCCGATCAAGCGGGTCGCGAAGCCCGGCGAGGTGGCGGACGCGATCACGTACCTCATCGGCGCGACGTATGTGACCGGCACGATCCTCCCGGTCGACGGCGGCTTCACCGTCGCCTGACCACGTCTCGCCCTGAGAGCCGGGCCGATCCGCCGACAGCCCTTCCGGAGGTCGCGCATCACGGACCGGAAGGGGTGCGTTCGCGCTCCTCGATCAGTTCCCCCAGGCGCTGTTCGAGGTCCGACCCGGGCTTCACCAGATACGACACGAGCGTCTTGTCATCGCCCGCGACATGCATCTTGATGTACTCGAATTCGATCACGCCGAGCCGCGGATGGTTGACCGTGCGTGCTTTCGGGACGAACGGCGCCACCTCCTTGAGCTGCCACAACCGGGCGAAGTCCGCGCTGGACTCCTCCAGTTCCTTGAGGAGCGCGACGATCTCGGGAGCCAGAACGCCCTCACCCACCTGGGTGCGGAAGAGCGCGAGAGCGTACGAGGCCTCCTCCTCCCAGTTCTGGGACATGGCCTTCACCTCGGGGGAGGTGAACGTGAGCCACAGGACGTTGCGGCGCTGAGGGGACACAGATCCCAGGTCGCCGTAGAGCAGCTCGCATCCCCGGTTCCAGGCCAGGATGTCGAAGCGCCGGTTCACGATGAATGTGGGGTTCGGATCCAGATGCGTGAGCAAGAGTTCGTACTGCTGCGGGAGTTCGGAGCTCGACGGCGCGTCCCCGGGTGGTACCTCACCCGCGAGCCGGAACAGGTGATCGCGCTCGACCGGATCGAGTCCCAGCGCCTTGGCGAGACTGCCGAGCACTTGCCGTGAGACCCGGATCTCCCGAGCCTGCTCCAGCCACGTGTACCAGGTGATGCTGAGGCCGGCGAGAATGGCGACCTCTTCGCGCCGCAGTCCTGGCGTGCGCCGATGTCCGACGACGGACAGCCCCGCGTCCTCGGGCTTTCGCCGCTCACGCCGACTCCGGATGAACTGGGCGAGCTCCCCCCGCTGTTCCTGAGCAGTCACCTGATCCCCTCTTCTTCGGCAACCGCCGACCAGCCTAAACGGCACGTCTGCCGGCGTCGGCGTGACGGGGGACGAGGAACCCAGCAAAAAGCCCTCCCAAAGGGAGGGCGGGGAGTGGCGCCCCCGGCAGGACTCGAACCTGCGGCCAAGCGCTTAGAAGGCGCCTGCTCTATCCACTGAGCTACGGGGGCCGGGTGTGGTGGCCTGTGTCGTGGTGCCCGGGTGTGGGCCGATCCGTGACCTTGCCGGGGACAAGGATAGAGCTCCCGGATCCTTGTCCCTGATGCTTCGTCTCCGTGGCTTGATGTGGAGGTTCGGTGAAGCGGTCCTGATAATCGCAGGCAGGTACGAATCGTGCACCGCTTTTGACGTCTCACGCACCGGGTGTTGTGCACTCGTTATGCCTGCGCCCCAGTCGTCCCTTCCGCCCCGTGTGTCCTGTCGGCGCGCAGACATGCCCATATGCTTCAGAAAGCCTCCAAAATTGGGCATTCTTCGCATGTGGTGACCTTGGACGTACGGCCTCAGCTGCTCGACGCACTCTCCGCCCTGCGCGACCGTGTCGCCGCCGCACGCTTTCCGCTGCCCCTGACGGGGGCTCCACGCGCGCGTGCCAACCGCGACGAACTGCTCGCACAGCTCGATGACTATTTGGTGCCCCGGTTGAGAGAACCCGAAGCACCACTTCTCGCCGTGATCGGTGGGTCGACCGGGGCGGGCAAGTCGACCCTCGTCAACTCGCTCGTGGGCCGCCGGGTCAGCGAAGCGGGCGTATTGCGGCCGACGACCCGTACACCGGTACTGGTGTGCCACCCGGAGGACCACCACTGGTTCAGCGGAATGCGGGTTCTTCCCGACCTCACGCGCGTGTGGGTGCCCCATCAGGATCCCGGCGACGACCTGCACGCCCTCGTCGAGCGCGGGGAACGCGTGCTGCGGATCGAGACCGCCGACACCCTCCCCCGCGGCCTCGCCCTCCTCGACGCGCCCGACATCGACTCCCTCGTCGCCGACAACCGCGTAGTGGCCGCCGAACTGATCTGCGCGGCCGACATCTGGGTCATGGTGACCACGGCCGCGCGGTACGCCGACGCCGTCCCCTGGCATCTGCTGCGTACCGCCAAGGAGCACAAGGCGACCCTGGTCACGGTGCTCGACCGGGTGCCCCACCAGGTGGTGTCCGAGGTCTCACGGCAGTACGGCGCCCTGCTCACCAAGGCCGGGCTCGGCGAGGTGCCCCGCTTCACCGTGCCGGAGCTGCCCGAGTCCGCGTGGGGCGGCGGCCTGCTGCCGGCCACCGCCGTGGCGCCGCTGCGTACGTGGCTGGTGCACCAGGCGCAGGAACCGGGAGCCCGGCATCAGTCGATGGCTCGCACGGCCCACGGAGTCCTCGACTCGCTGAAGACCCGGATGCCGGAGCTGGCCAGCGCGGCCGCCGCGCAGTACGCCGCCGCGCTGCGGCTCACCGCGGCCGTGGACGGGGCGTACGACAGCGAGCACGCACGCGTGAAGGCGCGTCTGCAGGCCGGTGCCGTGCTCTCCGGAGACGCGCTCAAGCGGTGGCGCGCCTACCCACTGGACTGCACCGCCGACGAACTGCTCGACGCGCTCGTCGAAAGCCTGGGCGCACTCCTGCTGTGCTCCGTCACGGCCGCCGACGAACGCGTGGACGAGGCCTGGCGGCGCGAACCGGCCGCGGGCGCTCCGGGACTGACGGACCGCGATCCGACGCTGGAGAGCGCCGAGCACCGGATCGGGATGGCCGTACGGCGTTGGCGGCGAGTCCTCGAGGAGTACGTCGAGGAAGAAGTCGGTCACCTCGACAAGAGCGTCGCACCGGACGCCGAGGTCGTCGCCGCGCTGGTCGCCACCGCACTCCTGGGCGGGCGCAGGGCGCGGGCCGTCGGCGAGGGGCTCGCCGAGCGGATCGGCGCGCACGGCGCCCTGCGGCTGCGCGACCGGGGCGGGCGCCTCCTCACCCAATACGTCGACAGGGCGGTGTACACCGAACGCGAGCGGCGTCTGGCACCGCTCGACGCCCTCGACGTACATCCAGAGCCCCAGGCCGAACTCATCGCCGCGCTGTCCGTACTGCAGAAGGAGAGGTGACCGCGGTGACTGCCGTCACAGATCACACGGATCACGCCGACCACCCCGGAGACGAGCCCTCCGAAGACGGCACGTGCACTTCCGACCACGGCTCCTGCGAAAAGGGTCCCTCCGAGGAATCTCGCTCCGAGGGCTCTCGCTCCGGAGACTCTCGCTCCGAGGACTCTCGCTCCGAGGGCGCGACTCCGGAGGGGGACCTCGAGGAAACCGCGGACGGCGAACGTGCCGGAGGGGACTCCGAGAGGCCTGGGGAGCCCTCTGAGGAGCCGGAAGAGGCCAAGGCGGAAATCTCCCCCGTGGCCCCTCCTCTGGACGGGCACGCGCGCGTGGAGCGCGTCGCCGAGCACACGCGCGTGCCGGACGACGACGCATCCGCGCGTACCGAGCCGGAAACCGCCTGGGACGACGGACTGATCGCCCGTCGCGTGTCCGAGACAGCCGCCGGCCAGGAGGCTCCGGTACTTCCGGTACTGGTCAGCAAGGCTGCCGTACAGGCCCCGCCGCCCCCTCTCGCGTACGACGGGCCCCTGAGGTCTCGGCTCGACGCGCTGCGCGAGCTCGTGGGACTGTCGCGCACCCGGCTCGACAGCAGGACGCTCGCCGAGGCCAGCCGGGTCCTCGACGAGGCGGCGGCACGCCGCAGGCTCTCCGGGGAGCACACCGTCGTCGCCATCGCCGGGGCGACCGGCAGCGGCAAGTCGCAGCTCTTCAACGCACTCGCCGGGGTGGCCATTTCGGAGACCGGGGTACGCAGGCCCACCACGGCGGCCCCCATCGCGTGCAGTTGGAGCGACGGCGCGGCGACGCTCATCGACCGGCTCGGCATCCCCGGGCGGCTGCGCCGCCGTCCGCTGCAGAGCCCGGAGGCGGAGGCGCAACTACGCGGCCTCGTCCTGATCGACCTGCCCGACCACGACTCCGCGGCCGTCGAGCACCGCGAACAGGTGGACCGCATCCTGGCACTCGTCGACGCGGTCATCTGGGTCGTGGACCCCGAGAAGTACGCGGACGCCGTCCTCCATGAGCGCTATCTGCGGCCCATGGCGGGGCACGCGGAGGTCACCTTCGTCATCCTCAACCAGGTGGACCGGCTGCCCGGTGAGGCCACCGACCAGGTTCTCGACGATCTGCGGCGGCTGCTCGACGAGGACGGGATCGCGCTGGGCGAGTACGGCGAACCGGGCGCGACCGTGCTCGCGCTGTCCGCGCTCACCGGGGACGGTGTCGGCGAACTGCGCGAGTCCCTGGGTCAGTTCGTGGCCGAGCGCGGCGCCGCCGCACGTCGAATTTCAGCCGATCTCGACGGGGCCGCCGCGAGGCTGCGACCCGTCTACGCGACCGGGCGGCGGACCGGGCTCAGCGAGGAGGCACGCGACGAGTTCGCGAACCGGCTCGCGGACGCGGTGGGTGCCACCGCGGCCGGCCAGGCGGCCGAGCGCGCGTGGCGCCGCAACGCCAACCGCGCCTGCGGCACGCCCTGGCTGCGGCTGTGGCGCTGGTGTCAGGGCCGGGGCGCGGCACCGACCGGACGGCTGGCGGTGCCGACCCCCGCGGACGAGGAGGCCACGGCCCGCCAGCGCGTCGAGCAGGCCGTGCGAACGGTGGCGGACCGGGCGGTCCGCGGCCTGCCCGCCCCCTGGGCGCAGGCGGTGCGCGAGGCGGCCGTACGCGGTGCGCAGGGGCTGTCGGAGGCGCTGGACGAGATGGTGGTGGGCGCCACGACACCGGTGGGGCGTCCGCCGCGTCCGGGCTGGTGGCCGGTCGCCGTGCTCGCGCAGGCGTTGATGACGATCGTCCAGGTCGTCGGCGGGCTCTGGCTGTTGGGGCAGGTCATCGGGTTCATGGCACCGAATCTCGGGGTGCCGGCGCTGCTGATGGTGGCGGGCATCATCGGCGGTCCGGCCGTCGAGTGGAGCAGCAGGATGGCGGCGCGCGGACCGGCCCGCCGGTACGGGCTCGAAGCCGAACGGCGATTGCGGGAGGCCGCCGCCGGGTGCGGGAGGGCACGGGTCCTGGATCCGGTGGCGGCGGAGTTGCTGCGGTACCGGGAGGTACGGGAGCAGTACGTGCGGGTCACGGGGGCGTCGACGCCGGTCGGGTGACTGGTGATGGGACCCGCGAGGGGGACCTGTTGACGGAGAAGACCTGTTGACGGGGAGCTGTGATGGGGACCTGTGATGGGGACATCTTCCCTGGTCGATGACGTGGCCGCACCCCTTCGGGTGGCGCCGTTGTCCACAACCGGCCGGTTGTGCACAGCGCTCAGCGGGCTCGGCCCGACGGAGGCAATCTGAACTCGCGGCGATCGCAGCGCATGCAACCGCACAGCATGCGATCGCCGCGTCAGACGCACCGACGGGAGAGGGGTTCGAGCATGAACGAGACGATGGTCTGCGCGGTGGGCAACGTGGCGACGCAGCCGGTGTATCGAGAGCTGGCGAACGGAGCTTCGGCCAGGTTCCGCCTGGCGGTGACGGCGCGGTACTGGGACCGCGAGAAGAGCGCGTGGACCGACGGACACACCAACTTCTTCACCGTGTGGGCCAATCGAGCGCTCGCCACCAACGTGGGGGCGTCGGTGTCGGTGGGCGATCCCGTCGTCGTGCAGGGCAGGTTGAAGGTACGTACCGAGGTGCGCGAGGGGCAGAGCTGGACCTCGGCGGACATCGACGCGGTGGCGATCGGCCACGACCTTTCCCGCGGCACGTCCGCTTTCCGGCGCCCGAACAAGGAAGGGGACACGGCTTTGGCGCCCCGTCCCGAGCCGAGCTGGGCGACGGACCCGGGCAGCCCCTCCGAGGCCGGGCCTCAACGGCAGCCGGAACCAGCCGGAGTGACGTGATGTCAGGGATGGGTACGACCTGAACGAACGTTCCGTGCAGAACTGCGGCTTATCGGCGGATTCTTTCCGGGCACTCCCCATGGATTTGTCGATAAGCGCAGCTCACAGGCTTGCCGACCGATAACGATTCCGATTCGGATCGGTTATCCCACGGCCTGACCGGGGAGGGCGGTGCGCCGCGTCCTTACGATGCCGGATATAGCTCACGGGGCTTCTGATTCTGCTGGCGGGACCGTCCCCCCATGTCAACGGGTCCTGCTCGAAGGGGAATTCTGTGTTTTCTTCGTTCTCTGCGTTGCTCGCGCGCAGGCGAGGGGCCGCTCGCCTCGCCGCCGCGGCGTTGGTGTCGGGGCTCGTCGGCGTGGGGGCGATGGCCACCGCCGGTGCCGCCGTCGCCGAGGAGGCCCCGCAGAGCCAGGGCGGCGCGACCGCCACCCTGGGTGGCCTGAAGACGTACGGGTCCGCGGTGATCCACGACAACGGCGTGGACCAGCAGGTGTCCGCGGGGCTGTTCGAGATGTCCGTCGACGGCGGCGGCATGCTGCAGACCTACTGCGTCGACCTCCACAACCCGACGCAGCGGGACGCCAAGTACCAGGAGACCTCCTGGAGCGGCACGTCGTTGAACGGCAACAAGGACGCGGGCAAGATCCGCTGGATCCTGCAGAACTCCTACCCGCAGGTGAACGACCTCGCCGCCCTGGCCGAGAAGGCCGACGCGAGTGGCCTCACCGAGCAGGACGCGGCGGCCGGCACGCAGGTGGCCATCTGGCGGTACTCGGACGGCGCGGATGTGGACGCGGTGGACCCGCAGGCGGAGAAGCTCGCGGACTATCTGCAAAAGAGCGCCCGGAGCGTGGCGGAGCCGAAGGCCTCACTGACCCTGGACCCGCCGGCGGTCTCCGGTCACGCCGGCGAGAGGCTCGGTCCGGTCACGGTGCGCACCAACGCGGACAGCGTGACGGTGACGCCGCCCGCGGACGCCTTCGCCGGCGGGGTGCAGGTCGTCGACGAGAACGGCGAGGCGATCACCTCTGCGGCGGACGGCAGCCGGCTCTACTTCGACGTGCCGAAGGACGGCACGGACGGTTCGACGGCACTGACCGTGCAGGCGTCCACGACCGTGCCGGTAGGCCGTGCCTTCGCCTCGGAGACCCGCAGCCAGACGCAGATCCTCGCGGGCTCCAGCGAGTCCACGGTCTCCGCGACGGCCACCGCGAACTGGGCCAAGGTGGGCGCGATACCCGCGCTGTCCGCCGAGAAGAACTGCGCCAAGGACGGCGTGGACGTCACAGCGGTCAACGAGGGCGACGCGCCGTTCACCTTCGAGCTGATGGGGGTCGAGCGCACCATCGCGGCGGGCGAGTCCGAGACGGTGACGGTCCCGCTGCCGGAGGACCAGGCGTACGACTTCACGATCACGGGTTCGAACGGCTTCGAGAAGCGGTTCACCGGCATGCTCGACTGCAAGACACAGGGCAGCGCGAGCGACATCACGACGCAGACGGTCGGTGAGCCGAGCCCGGCGGTGACGGGCGACGCCTCCGCCTCGGACACCAACCTCGCCGAGACCGGCAGCTCCGGCGCGACCCCGATCATCGCGGGCGTAGCCATCGCCCTGGTCGTGGTCGGCGGTGCGGCGTTGCTCCTCGTCGGCAAGAAGCAGGCACCGACGCAGGACTGACAGGACTGAACAGAAACCGCACCTTGGCAACTCAACAGTGAGTGACCGCCGCACGGTGACTCAGTGAGCCCGCGGCCCCGGCCCGCCCACCAGGCGTCCGGGGCCGCGTTTCTTCTCGGCCGCGCCGGTCAGGCCATCGCATCGACCAGTCCGCAGCGCTCGGCGTCGTCCAGCGACGCGATCAGGGCGGTACGGGCGCGGGCCACGCGTGAGCGGACCGTGCCGACGGGGCAGTCGCTCACCAGGGCCGCCTCCGCGTACGGCAGTCCCAGGAGCTGGGTCAGCACGAAGGCCTCGCGGCGTTCCTCGGGCAGTTCGGCCAGCAGCTCGTCGAGCGCGATGCCCTCGTCGAATCCGGGCAGACCGCGCGGCTGGGCGCGTTCGGCGGCCAGCCGCCAGTCGTCGCAATCCGTCAGGCGGGGCCGGGCCGCCGCGTGCCGGAAGCTGTCGATCACGGCGCGGCGTGCGATGGCCAGCAGCCAGGTACGGGCCGAGGAGCGGCCCTCGAAGCGGTGCAGGCTGCCGAGGGCGCGCAGGAAGGTGTCCTGGGCGAGGTCGTCGGCGATCTGTGGGTCCGCGCCCAGGTAGGTGACGTAGCGGCGTACGTCGCGTTGGAGGGCGCGCACGAAGTGGTCGACGGCGACGGGGTCGCCGCCACGGGCGGCCAGCGCCCAGGACGTCAGCGATTCGTCACGTGAGGTGGGCAGGGCAGGAGTGGTCACCTGGTGTCCTTCTCGGGTCATCCGGGATCCGAACCGGGCGCGCGAGGGCCGAGGGTCCGTCAGGGGATATGGCCGCACGACTACGTACGGCCGAGGCCCGGGCACGCGGAGAACGCCCCGGGGAACCGGCTGTCTTTCAGACGACAGCGGTCCCGGCGGGCGGACCCCGAGAAGTGATCGCGTGGACGAGAAGGAGCCGGCGCGGCGCGCGGACCGAACGGTTGCGGCGGACACGAAGGCGCGGGCGGTGCGCCGGCGCGGGCAGCGCGAGCAGCAGCCGCAGCGGGGCGGCCAGCCGACTGGCGAGGACGCGCAGGATACGGAAGGCGGCGCGCTCTCCGTGCGCGAGCCAGAGGCCGCAGAGCAGAGCGGCCAGCAGGTGGGCGGCGAGCATCCCGAGCGAGGACGAGCTGCCGCCCGCTGTATGCCCCATGGGATCCATCGATCCCATGTCCATGGCGCCCATGCCCATGGATCCCGTGTGCGTTGAGCCCACGTGCGCGGCACCCATATGTGCCGAGTCCATGTGCGCCGCACCCATGGACATCGAGCTCACTCCGTGGCCCGTGAACCCCATGAGCAGGGACCGCAAGGACAGGGTGTCCGCGCCGGTGAAGACCGAGACTGCCGCGCCCCATGCCCCCGAGGACCCCGACGATTGCGCGAGTGAGAACGCCGAGTGGAGTGCCACCTGGGCGGCGACCACGGAGGACACGATCAGGGGAAGTCCACGCTCCCGGCCGGCCAGGCACCAGCCCATGCCGCCGATCACCGCGCCCGAGCCGCCCAGGGCCCACCAGGGCACCACGCCGCCGGACATCGTCACGTGCCCCAGGGCGGCGAGCAGCACACAGACGACCGCGAACACCGCGGCCCGTACCGTGCGAGAACACCACCCTGCAGTCATGGCGGGCTCATCCTCGCATCCGGGTGCCGTCGTCACGGGTGGGTACGCAAATTTCTCACGCCTCACTCAGGCAGCAGCCCGGGAGCGGAGGCCAAGCCGCCGGCCCACGTGCGTACGTGCCCGGGTTCACCGATGGTCGTCCGGGCCGCCGCCGTGGCGTACTGGCGGCTGGTCAAGGTCGAGCAGCGGTGGGCGGTCCGCCCCGCCGACGGGAGTTGACACCGGCGGGACGGCAGCCGCGCATCGGCTAGGACCGGGCGCTCCGGCCACGTGCGAGGGCGAATCCGGCCGCGATCAGGCCGAGGACCCCGACGACCAGGCCGGCAATGCCCAGGCCGCGAGCGGTCGAGTCACTGCTCTTGCCGCTCGCGGTAGAGGTCTTGGCGTCCGATGCCGACGACGAGGCCGTGGTGGAGGATGCATCGGAGGAGTCCTCCCCCGCGGCCTTGGCGGTGAGCTTGAGAACCGGTGCCGGGTTCTCCGGCTCCTCGCCGCCCTCCGGCGTCTCCTCGATCCAGCGGACGACATTGCCGTCCGAGTAGGTCTGCAGTGTCTTGAAGCTCAACTGGTCAGTGGTGTCAGGCAGTTGACCGAAGGCGACGTTGAAGTCCTGGTACTCGCCGTGCCGGATCCTGCCACCGGTCCAGGTGATTTCGGAGACGGCGTCGGTGATGGTGCCGTCGTCCGTCTTGACGGGCGTCTTGAGCTTGGTGGTCGTCACCTCCGCGGTCCAGCCCACTTGCGGAGTGACCAGGACCCCCAGGACCGGGTGGTCGGTGGGCAGGAAGAGCTGCACCTTCGTGGTGCTGGCGGTGTCCTCCTCGTTGGGGACACGGAAGGTCAGCACGCCGTCCGTGTCGCCCTTGGCGTAGCTCTCGGGGTGGACCGTCACATGAGCGAAGGCCGCGCCGGCGGCGGTCAGGACTCCGGCCGTGCTCAGGGCGGCGACGAGGCCGGCCCGGCGCAGGGTGGTGCGTATCGGGGACATCAGTGGAACTCCGTACTGGTGTGGATGCGGTCAGGGCGTGTACGCGAGCCCCGCCGGCGGTCCCCGACGGGAGACGGCGTGCCGCAGCAGCACCTGCCGAAGCGGCCGCGGCTCCGTCCAGTTCCGGCGTACGACGTCCCTGTGGACCTGTACGTGCGACGGTCCGGTGCGCACCCGCCACCACGCCGCGAGCCCCGGCACAAGCGCCACGGCCCAGCGCAACAGGGACCACAGAGCGGCCTCGCCACGCCGCAGCCACCAGGTTGCGAGCAGGGCGGCGGCCACGTGCGCGGCCGTGGCATGGGGCGTCATGGCGTGGGTGTGCGCGTGCGTCATGTGCGCCCCGTGCATGTTCATCGCCATGTGCGGTCGAGCGGCTTCGAACCCGAGGTGGAGTCCAGCCTGCGCGGCCAGCATTCCGCCGCCGATCCCGAGCAGGGACCGCTCCCGGCCGCCCAGCAGACAGCCCACCGCGAAGACGGCGAGGAACCCGGCACCGTCCGCCCAGAGCGGTGGCGCCTGCCCCGTCGCCAGCCCGTGCCCCCCGGCCGCCAGCAGCACGCACAGCACGGCGAACACCGCCGCGCGCAAGCTCCGTAATGCCAGGGACGCACTCATGGAGCACAGATATTGCCACGGGGGGCGAACGGCCGTCGCGGTTTCCGGAGGAGCCGCCTCCTCCGGGGCCGCCCGGGCGCCCTGTCGTCGCTCGGGTAGGGTCCGGCTGAGCCTGGAAAGGACCTGACATGCAACTTCGCTGTGCCGTGCTGGACGACTTCCAGGGCGTGGCGACCGAGATCGCCGACTGGTCGCCGATCGCGGACAAGGTGGAGGTCGTCAGCTTCACCGAGCACTTCCCCGACGAGGACACGCTGGCCGCCGAGCTCGCGGACTTCGACATCGTCGTCACGTTGCGCGAGCGGGTGCCCTTCCCGGCATCGCTGCTGTCACGGCTCCCCGCCTGAAGCTGCTGATCGCCTCCGGGATGCGCAACACGGTGATCGACTACACGGCCGCCGAGACGCACGACGTGACGGTGTGCGGCACGCCCAGTACCTCGACGCCCCCGGTCGAACTGACCTGGGCGCTGCTGCTCGGCCTCGCACGGGGCATCGTCACGGAGAACAACGCGCTGCGGGCGGGCGGCCCCTGGCAGAGCACGATGCGCTCGGCCCCGCGCCTGCTCGCCAGCCCGCACCTCGGCTATGTGTCGCGGGCCAACTACGAGACGTACTACGGCGCGGCGGTCGAGGACATCGAGGCGTTTCTGGCGGGCACGCCGGTACGGCTCCTCGGCTGAGCGGCTGCGCGACCGGGCACCAGGCGCGCCCAGCCCGTCCGGATATTCAGCCGGTCCAGAAGTCCCACCACCGGGTCAGAATCAGCATCCCGATGATGCCGATGTGCAGCACCGGCAGGACCCAGGTGAACTCGCCGAAGAAGCTCTTCAGCCAGACCGGCGCGGGCAGGAATTCATTGCGCACATTGAACGAGGTCACGTACCAGAACATGATGATGGTCGCGACCCAGGCCAGACAGCACCACAGGCACAGCGAATTGATTTGGTAAAGCGACTCGTATTGCAGCCAGGTGCAGAATCCGACGCCGAAGAAAGTGCCCGCGTCGAAGGTCAGCCAGTACCAGCGCGCGAAGGCGCCCCGGGCGAGCAGGCTCATGCCCACGCAGATCACGATGCCGTACGCGACGAGACCCAGCATCGGGTTGGGGAACCCGAAGGCCGAGGCCTGGTCGCTCGTCATGATGTTGCCGCAGGAGACGACCGGGTTCAGGCTGCACCCGGGCACGAAGTCCGGGTCCTCCAGCAGCTTGAACTTGTCGATCGTGATGACCCACGAGGCCAGCAGACCGGCCGCACCGGTGATCACCAGCAGCAGGGCGAACGCGCGGCTGCCGCCCGCGGTCCGCACGAACGTACCGCTGCCGCCGCTCGCCCCTCGTTCCGCGGTGGACGTCATCAGCCGCGCAGCCTGCGCACGGGCGGAAGCACCTGCGCCGCGCTGAGCAGGGTCTCCTCGTCACCCACGGAGGCCGTCAGGCTCTCCGGCTCGAGGGGCTCGCCGGGGTGGGCCTCGGGCCAGGCGCGGCGGGCGAACGGGAAGTGGGCGTAGCCGCGTTCGCCGACCGCTTCGAGCCACGCCGGCGGCGCGGCGCGCTGGGCGTTGGGGTGCGGCATCGTGACGACGGCCTGGTCGGCCTCGACGAGCAGCGTCAGCGGCAGGCTCGGCCGCCGGGAACCGTCGAGGAGCGTTTCGCCTACGGGCAGACCGTTGTCGCGCAGCAGCTGCTCGATGGCCGCCGAGGTGCCCTCCGGCCCGACTTCGCCGTCGCCCAGGGAGCAGGCGAGGAGATAGGGCATGTCGCCGTCGGGCGCTTCACCGCTGAAGGCCATGACGGCGAGCGTGCCGAGATCGGCGCCCCGGAAAGGGCGCGTTTCACTTGAGGTTGAGGTCACCGTGGAACCTTATCGACGTGCTCGAACGGACCCGGTCGTCTCCTCACCCGCCCGGGCGAATGACCGAGCGACCGACCACACGAACGAGGGACGCGGTCGTTGACGCAGACGTTGCCAGACGGGACCGAGTGGCGGGCCTGAGTGGCCACCAGGGAAAGTTGCGGGGTGACCGCCCCTGCTCAGAGAGCAGTGACCGCGGACTCTTCGAGGCGATTCCCAGGGGGCCAGTGATTGACTTCAAGGGCCAGGAGACAAAACAGGGATGGCCGGGACCCGATACCGGGTTCCGGCCCTCCTCTGCTGCACGGGTGGCCTTACGCGACGGGCGCCGACGACAAATGGGCGCCTCGGCCGTCTCGGTCGGACGTCAGGAGTTCTTGCCGGCGACGCCGAAGCTGCTGACGCAGTTGATCTGACCGCCCGAAGCCGGGCAGCTCTGCGTCGAGTCGTTGACGAAGGTGACGTTTCCGCGCTTGTCGGTGGTGACCTGCCGGTACTCCCTCACCTGCGAGCAGCTCGTGTAACCGTCGCCGACGCACATGCCAGAGCCATTAACGGCGAAGGCCTGGACAGCACCGGCACCGATCAGAGCAAAGCTCCCCAGGACGCCCATTGCCGCTGCGATCTTCTTTGAATTGAGCATCTGCCTTTTCCTTTACAGTTGGCCCCCGGGACTGGACCGCGGAGTCGTTCCGGACGCTTGGACCGGCAACGAAGCCAGGCGGCAAGCTCCGGGGCTCGGACGCCTGATCGAGCCTCGATGGCCGCCGACACCTGATAAGTGATTACTGGGCGGCGGGGGCGGCGGGGGCAGCGGCCTGAGTGCACTGCACCGTCTTGCGCTTGCTCTGGTCGACGACCTGCAAACCGAGGGCGTTGACCGAGAGATTGACGTCGCCGATGTTGATAAGCGTCCAATTCTTCTCGTCCGCAGAGCACTTCTGGTTCTGCTGGGGCTTGTCGGCCTCGACCTTCGGGTCCCCGCCCGCAGCGTGGCCGACGCCACCGCCCAGCAAGCTGATGCTGCCGAGCATGGCCGCGGCCACTACTGCCTTCTGGTACTTGCGCATTACTTCTCCGTTCTCGAGTTGACACAGCTCGTAACGGGCTGGCCACCGACAGTTGCCGACTGTAGGCGATGTTTGCGACTTTTGCTGGACGAAACGCCCCAACCGGGTAAGTTTCTTAAAAAAAGCCATAATCCGGCATTTACGTACATGCGATGCGTGGGCCGAATCCGGATGGCCACGTCGGGTCAACTGCCGTTCGGGCAGCCGCTTCCACAGCGAGTGGGCGCGCTCTTCACCGACAGAGGGCCGTCACCGTCACCCGCCACGACAGGACATCACGCCTTCGGAGGCGTGTTGGAGTGCCTCGCAGGACACGCCGACCATGCCCCCTCAATGCCACTGACGCAGGTGACCTGGCTCTGCAAAGGCGAACACGCACCCCAGCGCATGGACCGGCAAGGACGCCAAAACAGCAGGCCCCGGGGCTCGAACACCTGGTTCGAGCCCCGGGACCTGCCTAGATCACCTGATCGGTGATTACTTGCCGATGGTGAAGAGCTGAGCGCAGTTCACCGACGTGCGCTCGCTCTGGTCGACGAGCTGGAAGCCGGCAGCGTTGGTCGGAGCGAAGGCGGCGCCCGTCGAGGTGCCCGTGAAGTTGACTTCGTCCGCCGAGCACTCCTGGCTCTGCTTGTTGTCGAGCTTGACCTTCCCGCCGTCGTCAGCGTGGCCGACGCCGGCGCCCAGGAAACTGACGCTGCCGAGCATGGCCATGACGACTGCGGCCTTCTTGTACTTGCGCATTACCTCTCCGTTTCTCGTGTCGACACAGTCCGTTACGGTCTGGTGACTGACAGTCTTCAATCTAGGCGAACTTTCCGGCTTTTGCTGCAAGAAACGCCCAATAGCTCACATAGAGGGCAAAAAATGCACCCGTTGCGTCGCTGCCATGCATGTATCGGGTGGCCAAATCCGGGTAGCCACGTCCACGTCCGACCACCGCCGTGCGAACAGCCGCTGGTCACAGCGAGGGGCATCCCCTTCAGCCACCCCGCCCGAATACCCCCACAGAGCGCCCGGACCTTGCTGCGGGCCGCCGCACGCGGTCTACGAGCCGACCGGGCCCGCACCGACTGGGCGGCGGAGTCGTGCCCCAGTACGTGGACCGGCAAGGACGCCAAAACGGCAGGTCCCGGGGCTCGAACACCTGGTTCGAGCCCCGGGACCTGCCTAGATCACCTGATCGGTGATTACTTGCCGATCGTGAAGAGCTGAGCGCAGTCCACCGACGTGCGCTTGCTCTGGTCGACGACCTGGAAGCCGGCAGCGTTGATCGGAGCGAAGGCGTCGACCGCCTCGGTACCCTTGAAGTAGGTTCCGTTCGCCGAGCACTGCTGGCTCTGCTTGTTGTCCAGCTTGACCTTCGGGTCCGCGTCGGCGTGGCCGACGCCAGCGCCCAGGAAACCGACGCTGCCGAGCATGGCCACGACGACTGCAGCCTTCTGGTACTTGCGCATTACCTCTCCGTTCCTCGTGTCGACACAGCCCGTAATGGCCTGGTCACCAACAGTTGCCAACCGTAGGTGACGTTGCGTTCTTTTAGGGCGCGAAACGCCCAAGCATGTAAATGTCTCGAAAAAGAGCACAATCTGGCACGGCTGTGCGCGTATCGGGCGGCCACATCCGGGTAGTCACGTGGTCGGCGCGCAGGGTCGCCCTCGCCAAGGCGTCAGGAGTTCTTGCCGCGGACGACGACGCCACTGACTCAGGTGACCTGGCTCCGTGAAGGTGGACAGGTCTGCGTTGACTCGTTGACGGGGTCGCCCCCGCGACTGGGCGGCGGAGTCATCCCCCATGCATGGACTGGCAAGGACGTCAAAACAGCAGGCCCCGGAGCTCGGACACCTGGTTCAAGCCCAGGGGCCTGCCTAGATCACCTGGTCGGTGATCACCTACCAATCGTGAAGAGCTGAGTGCAGTTCACCGACGTGCGCTCGCTCTGGTCAATGAGCTGGGTGCCGGCAGCGTTGGTCGGAGCGAAAGCGCCGACCGTCCCCCCGGCGTCGAAGTTGACTTCGTCCGCCGAGCACTGCTGGTTCTGCTTGTTGTCGAGGCTGAACTTCCCGTCCTCGCCGGCGTGGCCGACGCCGGCGCCCAGGAAACCGACGCTGCCGAGCATGGCCATGACGACTGCAGCCTTCTGGTACTTGCGCATTACCTCTCCGTTTCTCGTGTCGACACAGTCCGTGATGGTCTGGTCACTGAGGGTCTTCAACATAGAAGATCTTTCTTACTTTTTCCACGAGAAACGCCCATAGCGAATATCTTCTGACAAAAACATGCCTCGGCACTGCTGCGCACACAGCGGGTGGCCGCGTCCCGGCAGGCACGTCCGGCCAACTGCCGTTCGGACACGGCGCACCGCACCCCTTGAGGCAGCTGGCTATCGGGGCCCCGGCTCCGTGGCGTACGCCAGGGCCAACACGTTTCCGCATACGCGGGGCGACACTGCGGCCACCGCACCCGGTCGAGAACCGTGCCGCCGAGGGCGACCGCGCGCACCTCCACGAGCCGACCGGGCCCGCACCGGCCGGCGGAAGGGGACCACCTTCGCCGCAGCGCCTGGTCCGGGGGGCGCGAAACCCTGCCGGACGGCGATGTCCAGCGATCCGCGCCAGTCAACGTGGGCGGAAACACCGTCACATCGTGATCGGCGGGCTCAACCCGGCCATGGGTAACGCCTGCAAGAACGACAACGGCGAGGAAACCGGCACGAAGAACGGCAAGAAGGCCCGCCGCGGCCGCTGACGACCGTTGACGTCTGCCGTCCTGACCTGAGAGCCCCGGCACACTCAAGCGCCGGGGCTCTTCCCATGAACCGCGTCATCTCAGGCGTACCGGTAGATCCGGCTGACGTCCTCGAGCTCGTCCGGCGTCACGTCCCACGGCGGCAGCTTCTCGTGCCGTGCCACCATCCGTTTGTGCTGCGCGTCCGCAGGGCGCGGCGGTTTCGCGGGCAGGTAGCGGGCTCCGCGGTGCCGGCGCTGCCAGCGTTGCCACTGCAGGTCGATGAAGGCGTGGTGCAACCAGAAGACGGGGTCGTTGACGGAGGCGGCGCCGAGCATGGCCCCGCCGACCCAGCGGTGCACGCGGTTGTGGTTGCGCCAGGAGGCGGCGCCCCGACCGGTGCTCCAGCCCTCCAGCTTGTTGCGGAAACCTCGCGTGACCGTCGAGTCCCAGGGCGACACGTCGTAGGCGGGGTCCTTCAGCGCCCACTCCAGATCGCTCTTCGTGGGCAGGTCGATCGGGGCGCGGGGTCGGCCGAAGTCCCGGGTGAGGAACGCCGCGTCGGTCACGCTCTCCTTGATGGTCCAGTGGCCCTTCTGATAGGCGAACGGACCGGTCATCACCTGGTGGTCGGAGCGGCGCCCGTTGCCGCCGAGGAGGTCCGCCGTCCAGGGTGCGGAGGTCGTCCTGCGGTCGCGCGTCCAGTCCCAGTACGGCACGGTCACCGACGAGTCGACTCGGCGTAGCGCGCGCTCCAGATCGAGCAGGAAGCGGCGGTGCCAGGGCAGGAACGAGGGCGCCATGTGGGCGGTGCGCCGTTCGTGCTCGCCGTCGGGGGAGAAGTACGCGATGTGCATCCGCACGAACTCGTCGTACTCTCCACGCCGTTTGACCTCCAGCAGCGCCTTGACGAACCGGCGCTTCTCGGCCCCCGTGAGCGTGCCGACGTTCTTACGCACGTACGTCATGCTGGTGCCCCATGTGCAGGTGTCCCCCGTCTGCCGGTCCCGGAGCCAGGAGGCGCAGCCGCTGACCGGGGCCGAGTTCGTCGATGGCGGCGCGGGCGGCCTCGAGCGGTGTCCGGTACGAGCAGTAGTGGTCGACCATGCTCAGCCAGGTGCCGTCCGCGCGGCGCATCAGATACAGAGGGCGGTCGTCCACGGTGACATGCCACCGGCCGTCCTCAGCTGCGTTGGACGCTGGGATCCACACACCTCGGATGCGGCGGCCGCGGTAGGTCTGGTCGAAGACGGTGTCGCCCGGGGCGTTTTCGGGTCCGGCTCCGGGGAGCCGAGGCCGGGAGGCGGCGACCACCGAGGCCAGGGCGGCGCCGAGCACGCAGGCGCGCAGGCCGCGCACCAGATCCCGCCGTGTTCTGCCTGCCGGTCCGGGCCGCGCCGGGCCCGGTGCTCCGTCCTCGGCACCTACCGGTACTCCGCCGACGCTGACGACCATGGTTCACTCCTCGTCCGGTTCGGTTGTCCGTAGCGGTAACCGCCGAACGCCCCGCACGGTAACCGCCGCGGGGCCAGGAAAGTGATCAATGGTGGCCGTTCGGGTGCCCCCCGGTCTGTTGTCCGGTCACAGCCCGGGACGCCGGCTCCGTGCCCACGGAGGGACGGCCCTCGAACTCCACCGAGGGCCGACTCCGTACGGCAGGGCTCAGACCTACAGCCACAGATTGCCGCGCACCGGCTTGACCTCGTTCAGCGCGGCCGCGGCCTGGTTCGCCGTGGGGATCAGCCCGCCCTTGCCCTCCGCGGTCGCGCCGAGGGGGACCCTGGTGGTCACGCCGCCGGTGAGGTCGCTGGACGCCAGGTCGGGACCACTCTGGGCAGCCGGAGCCTGGGGAGCACTCGGAGCGGCCGGAGCCTGGGGAGCACTCTGGGGAGCCGGAGCCTGGGGAGCACTCTGGGCAGCAGGCGCCTGGTACGGAGCACTCTGAGCGGCCGGAGCCTGGGGAGCCGGAGCCTGGGGAGCCGGAGCCTGCGGAGCACTCTGGGCAGCAGGCGCCTGGTACGGAGCACTCTGGGCAGCCGGAGCCTGGGGAGCACTCTGAGCGGCCGGAGCCTGGTACGGAGCACTCTGGGCAGCCGGAGCCTGGGGAGCACTCTGAGCGGCCGGAGCCTGGTACGGAGCACTCTGGGCAGCCGGAGCCTGGGGAGCACTCTGAGCGGCCGGAGCCTGGTACGGAGCACTCTGGCCGGCGGGCGCCTGGTCGGGAGCACTCAGGGTGGTGGGAGCCTGGGAAGGAGCACTCTGGGCTGGGGCGTTGTGGGCGAACGCGGGTGTAGCGGAACCGGCGGCGATCAAAGACCCGGCAACGATGGCGGCAGCCTTCAGAGACTTCATCGTGTTCCTTTCGTCGGCAACGTAAGTCGCCGGAGGGGATTCTGTCGCCGTGCCTAACGAGCCCTGACCGGGGCGGAAACCGGAAATGCCCAAGATTGCCAATACCTCATATGAGAGGGGCGGGAAGAACAACATTTGTGACGCCCCCCGTTGTGTTCTTCGCGGACCTACAAGAGGACCGCCGTCCTCCGGTCCCGGCATGACTGTTCCCCCGGAGCCCTGCCCCTCACGGTCGCCAGGACGCCGCGGTGATCGCGGACGCCGCCCGCACCATGCCGCACACCCTGCGCTCGCTGGAACCGACCGACGAGATCACCGCCGAACTGACCGTGCTGGTGGGCTTCGACCAGGACCTGGCGGCCGAGGCCACCCGTACCTCCAACCGGATACGCGGCCTGCTCACCCGGTTCCACCCCGGCCGGGAACGCGTCCTCGGGCCGCGCCTGGACCACAGCGCCGTGACCTGGCTGCTGGAACGCTCCGGATCTCCGGCCGCCCTGCGCAAAGCCGGACGCCACAAGCTGGTTGAGGCGATCCGGCCCAAGGAGGCCCCGCGCATGGCCCAGCGGCTGATCGACGACGTCTTCGACGCGCTCGACGAACAGACCGTCATCGTTCCCGGGACCGGCACCCTCGACGCCGCGATCCCGTCCCTGGCCCGCTCGCCGCCGTCCACGAACAGCGACGAGCTCTGGAATCCCAGATCAAGGCCTTGCCGGAGGAACACCCCCCTTTCCCCGGTCCTGGCCTCGATACCGGGGGCACGGTCAGGACCGCCGCCACCCTGCTGGTGACCGTCGGCGACGGCACCACCTTCCCCACCGCCGCCCACCTCGCCTCCTACGACATGCTGTTCGCGATGCTCCGCGACGGCACCGTCTACGAACCCAGAACCCCACGCCTCCCTTGACGCACGACGCTCACGGGGCCAGCACCAGCACCGGTGTCAGCGACGTGATGGCGGGGAGCGTGACGGTCGGCTCGAGAGGCACCGACGTCGACAGCGAGGTGCTGGTCAGCGACGACACAGTGGGTGGGGTCGTCTCCGGCAGGTCACCGTCGAGCAGTTCGTCGAGGAGGTCTTCCACCTCGGCCAGCAGGTCGTCGACCAGCGAAAGCACGTCGTCGAGGTCATCCGAGATCGAGTCCAGGAGGTCGTCGATGGCGTCCTCCACGTCGTCCAGCTCGTCATTCAGCGCGTCGTCCAGCTCGTCGTCCAGCTCGTCGTCCGCGAGGTCAGCGGCGCGCCGCTCGAGCACCCTTTGCTCGGCGCCCGTCGCCGGAGCCTTGTCGGCCGCCTTGTCCAGGGCGCGCTTCGCTGCGGCTCCCAGTTTCCTGGTCTCGGCGGCGGGCAGTTGGCCGTTGTCCGCCTTGGCCACGGCCTTCAGCAGGTCGGCGACCGGAGCAAGCTCGCCCCTGTTGTAGGTCCTTACCTGTGCGATCAGCACTTCCGCACCGCGGAGTCGCGCCTCGGGCGCCAGCACATAGCTGTGCTCGCGGGTCGAGTCGGCCGCCATGGCGGCGGGGCCGGTGATCCCGACCAGGAGGGCGGCGCACAGTGCGCTGGTCGCGATACGCCGTGCGGGCAGAGCACGCATGGGAGTTCCTTTCGAGGGGCGTTGGATCTTGAGCCCATCCTCAAAGCGTCCGTGACTCCCCGCAACCGTTCATACGCTTTTCGTGATCTCGCGCGCATCCGGTTGCCGCACCTGCCTGCTCAGACGGTACGTCAGGTCGATGGGCGCGCCACACGCCGAGGCTTGCGCCGCCCACGGAGAGAAACCGGGAAGGTGACTGGTTTCACAATTCCGACACGCTTGTCAGATTTCATCGCATTTCAGCGCTTCTGTCCCGTTGATGACTAGAGTTGCGACCCGCGACGCACTCCTCAGCGCGGACACTTCGCACCCCGTGCCGCTGCTGCCAACGCCACCTGTTGCGAAAGGGCAACGACGGTCATGCGCCATTCCCTGGGTCCGCTGGTCCGCTGTAAGACCGTCGGCGTCCTCGCCCTTGCCCTTGCGGCGATGTGGGCACCCGGCGGCTCCCCGGCCGCAGCGCCCGCACCGGAGGCGGACAGCCTCACATTCGCCCAGCGGTACCGCGCGCACCAACACGGCGGCATCGTGCGCGCGGCCAACTCCTCCATCAGCTGCGTGCAGACCACGGCACCTTCGTGCCCGGACGTGCGGGCAGGCGGGCGCGGGGTGAACGGCGACTTCGACATGTTCTACATCGACGTCGACCACGACCCGAACACCTACAACTCCTCCCGCGCGGAGGTCCGCCTGCCCACCGGCTCCCGAGTGTCGTACGCGCGCCTGTACTGGGGCGGCAACCTGCACGTGGGCGAACAGAAGCCGCCGGAGGACAACGAGAAGGTGCTGATCTCCGAACCCGGCGGGGAGTACAAGACTCTCCTCGCGGACACGGTCGTCGGACACCGCGTGGCAGACGGTGTGGACGCCTTCCAGGCGTCGGCGGACCTCACGCAGCTGGTCCGGGAGGGCGGGTCGGGCCTGTACACCGTGGCGCAGGTCAACGTGGCCATGGGCAAATCGGCGGCCGGGGCATGGGGCGGCTGGACGCTGGTGGTGGCGTACGAGAACTCCACGGAGCCGCTGCGGCACCTCGCGCTCTGGGACGGCTTCACCTCGCTGAAGTCCGGCTCGGGACAAGAGATCCGGCTGCAGGACGTGGGCTTTGCCGCGGGCGCGGGGGGCCGGGCGGGCCTGGTGGCGTACAACGGCGACCGCGGCACCACGGGCGACTCGCTCACCCTGACGACCGGGTCCGCCTCCACCGCCCTCAGCGACTCCGCCAACCCCCAGGACGACATCCTGAACTCCACCATCAGCGGAGCGGCTGGGGCGCGTGTGCCTGAATACGCCAACACCCTCGGCTACGACTCGGACGTGTTCGATCTCGGAAGTGGCCTGCAGAACGCCGGTGACCAGTTGACCTTCCGGCTCCGTTCCGAGCAGGACTCGGCGTGGGCCGGTGTGCTCTTCGCCGCCGTCGACGCCCAGCGGTGAGCCCGTTGCCGCACGCCCCGAGCGCTTTCGTGAGCGAGGAAACCGCGTATATGCACCTGTCACCCACCGGTCCTCGGCCGCGGGTCCTTCACCTCACCCAACCGGTGGACGGCGGGGTCGCACGCGTCGTGACGGACCTGGTCCGGGCACAGCTGGCGTACGGCCTGGACGTCACCGTGGCCTGCCCCGACAGCGCACTCACCGCGCAACTGCGGGCGCTCGGCGCGAAGGTACGGCACTGGCCCGCGACGCGGTCGCCGGGTCCGTCGCTCGTGCGGGAAGTACGGCACCTGGCACGGATGATCGACGAGGTACGCCCCGATCTGGTGCACGCGCACAGCGCGAAGGCCGGGCTCGCCGGGCGGCTCGCGGTGCGCGGGCGGATTCCGACGGTCTTCCAGCCGCACGCCTGGTCGTTCGAGGCGGTCGACGGGGGCACCGCGGCCCTGGCGCTCAAGTGGGAGCGATGGGGGGCGCGTTGGGCCGCGCGGGTGGTGTGTGTGAGCGAGGCGGAGCGCGCGACCGGCGTGCGCGCCAGGATCACCGGCCGATGGACCGTCGTACCCAACGGCATCGATCCCGAGCGCTTCCACCCTGCCGCCGCCGACTCCGTGCGGGCCGGGCTCGCACCGCTCGCCGACATCCACCCGGCAGCGCCGCTCGCGGTCTGTGTGGGGCGGCTGTGCCGGCAGAAGGGGCAGGACGTCCTGCTACGAGCGTGGGACGCCGTCGTCCACAAGGTGCCCGACGCCCGCCTCGTCCTGGTCGGCGACGGTCCGGACCACGACCGGCTTCGCGAAGGCGCCCCGGAGTCCGTGCTGTTCACGGGAGCCGTCACCGACGCCTCCCCCTGGTACCAGGCCGCCGATCTCGTCGTCCTGCCCTCCCGCTGGGAGGGCATGGCGCTGGCCCCGTTGGAGGCGATGGCCTGCGGGCGGCCCGTGGTGGTCACCGACGTCGACGGCGCCCGCGAGAGCCTGCCGCCCTCCTTCGCCGCCCGGTGCCTGGTCCCGCCAGAGCAACCGGCGGTGCTGGCCGAGTCCGTCACCGAGCTGCTGCTCGACCCGCTCCTGCGCGAGTCGCTCGGCCACCGTGGCCGCCGGCACGTGCTGTCCACCCACGACGTGCGGCACACCGCCGAGGCGGTCACGGACATCTACCGCGACCTGCTCGGCACATGGCCCGCCACCGAAAGAACGCGCCCGTCCCGAGCGGGCATGGGGGTCCCCCCGCTCGCGCGAAGCGGAGCGGGGGGGAGCACCAAGGCCCGCAGCGCTGAGCACAGTCAGCCGCTCGACACAGGCTCTGGCGCCGAGGCGAACCAGACAACACAGCGCGTCGAGCCCCCCGAGCACAGGGAGTCGATCCACTCGTGACCGCCGAACATACCGTCCCCTCCCCCGGCGTACAGCCAAGGGACCACGGATTCTCAGCAGTCTCGGTCATGCCGCCGCGCGGCACCGCCACCAGTTCCCGGTTCCCCGCCCCGCGGCGTCCGGCCCGGTCGGCTTCACCGGTCCCGCTGCTCGTCGCGGACGGCGTCGCCGCCCTGTTGGGCACGCTTGCGCTCACCGAGGCCCAGCGCCAGCCGCTGCTCGTCACCCTGCTGATCGTCGCATCGCTGCTGCCGCGCCCGCACGACGGCCGGCCACCGGTGCCGGGGCTGCTGGAGGAACTGCCCGCCCTGTGCGGCCGCATCACGGTGGCCTGGCTGGCGCTCTCGGCACTCTTGGCGGCGTACCGGCCGGATCACGCGCTGTCCGTCGGCACCGTGCTGACGGGCCTCGCCCTGCAGGGGGCGGCGGTCTGTGTGCTCCGCGGAGCCGTGCACGGGCGGCGGCGCGCCGCACTGCTGCGCCACCCGCACACCGCGCTCGTCGTCGGCCCGGTGGCGACCGCGCAGCGCGTGGCCACCGCCGTGCTGCGCCATCCGCAGTGCGGCGTGCGGCCGGTGGGGATCGTCGCCGAGCAGCAGGACGGCTCCGAGGGCCTGCCGGTGCTGACGAGCAGCGAGGAGGTCGAGCGTGCGGTCATCCAGAACGGGGTGCGGGCTGTGCTGGCCGTTCACCCCTCCGTACGCGCCGAACAGGGGCCGCTGCTGCGGGCGCTGGCCGAATCGGGTTGCGAGGTCTGGGAGGTCGACGCCGACTCCCCGTCGTACATGACGAAGGAGCGGCTGGCCGGGTTCTCCTGCCGGCGTCTGGCCATGTCCCCGGCGCACCGCGGCAGCGCGGGCAAGCGAACGCTCGACATTCTTGTGTCGGGGACGCTGTTGCTGCTGGTCAGCCCTCTGCTCCTGGCGTGCGCGCTGGCGCTGCGGATCAGCGACGGGCCGGGCGTGGTGTTCCGGCAGGAGCGCATCGGCAAGAACGGAAAGCCGTTCACGCTGCTGAAGTTCCGTACTCACCGCCCGGTCGACGCGCACGAGTCGGCGACCCGGTGGAGCGTGGCGAACGAGAACGAGATGCGCTGGTTCTGCCGTATGTTGCGGCGCACCTCGCTCGACGAGTTGCTCCAGCTGTGGAACGTGCTTCGGGGCGACATGAGCCTGATCGGGCCGCGGCCCGAACGCCCCTACTTCGTCGGGCAGTTCAGCCAGACCTACCCCGGTTACGCGGCCCGCCACCGCATGCGGACCGGCATCACCGGCCTCGCCCAGATCCAGGGGCTGCGCGGCGACACCTCGATCGAGGACCGCTGCCGGTTCGACAACGCCTACATCGACGACTGGTCGCTGTGGCAGGACATCTGCATCCTGCTGCGCACCGCGGGCAGCCTGGTGCGTCCGACGGGGAGCTGAGAGACGTGAGCCACGCCCTGCCATCGCTCCCGCGCCGGGCCGCCGCGCTGACGCCGGTCCTGCCCGTGGTGGCCGTGCCCGCCCTGCTGGCCCTGCCGTTGACGCCGGACGGCGCGGGGCCCGCCGATGTGGTCTCAGGGCTGGCGGTGGTGTACTGCGCGATCCGTCTGCTGCGCGAACGGCGGCGCCCGCTGTCGCCCGCCGCGGCCGTCGTGCTGGCCCTGCCGGTCGTGGGGCTCGCGCTCGCCGCCGTGGGGGCGTCCTCGCCGGAGGCCGGGCTCACCGGCCTGGGCCGCTATCTGCAGATCTTCGTGCTCGTCCCGGCGGCCGTGCTGCTGTTGATCCGCGACCGGGCCGACTTTCGGCTGCTGGCCTGGTCGTTCGTAGGGCTCGCTCTGTGCCAGGGGGCCGTCGGCGTTCACCAGTACGTCACCCGGACCGGCGCCTCCTACCAGGGCGAGTACATCCGGGCGGTCGGCACCTTCGGGCCGCATGACGTGATGGGCATGGCGACGGTGGTCTCTCTCGGCCTGGTGTGCGCGGTCGGAATGGCGCTGGGCCCGGCGTCCGTACGGCAGCGGGCAACCGCCGCCGGGTGCGCTCTGGCACTGCTGCCGCCGCTCGCGCTGTCCTTCAGCCGGGGCGCCTGGATCGCGACCGCCCTGACGTGCGCCGTGCAGCTGGGGCTGACCGGGCTGCGGCGAGCGCTCAAGGTGGCGGCGGCCGCGGCCGCCGCGGGCGTGATCCTGGTGGGCGGGTTCGGCGTCGGCACGGCGATGCTGCAGCAGCGGATCGGCAGCATCGCGCAGGTCACCGACACCCCCGACCAGTCCGTCGTCGACCGGTACACCCTGTGGGCGTCCGCCACCGGCATCTGGCGCCAACATCCGCTGACCGGCGTCGGGTTGAAGAGCTTTCCCGAGTACCGGGACGGGCACGCCACCCTGGCGCTGTCGTCGGCCAGTGACATCAACGGCGCGGGAGTGACGTACGAGAGGCAGCCGCTGTTGTCACCGCACAACATGTACCTGCTGGTGCTGAGCGAGCAGGGTCTGATCGGGCTGCTCGCGCTCGCCGGGAGCTGGCTGGCGCTCCTGGTGTGCGGGCTGCGGAGGCTGCTGCGCGACCGGGGCCCGGGACTCGACTGCGCGCTCGTCGCCTGCGGGCTGCTGGTCTGGCTGCTGACCGACTTCGTGTACGGAGACATCGGCGGCCCCTCGACCGTGCTGACCGCCGTGGCTCTGGGGCTCGCGGCGTGGTGGGCGCTGGCCCGTGACGAGCGGGTGGACGTGCCGCAGGGCGGGGTGCGGGAGCGCGTCGAGGAGGCCCTGGCGCGATGACGGTGGTGCCTTCGCAACCCCCCCGATCCGAAACAGACAGCGCGGTGACCGTACCCGCGGCGCGTGCCGCCACCATGGCCGGGGACAGGGCCGACCCGACCTCGGCCTCCGGGGGGTTCCTCGCCAAAGCCGCGCTCGTCACGGCGTCGCTGTCCATCGCCGGCTCACTGCTCGGCCTGGTGCGCGATCAGGCGCTGGCTCAGCTGTTCGGCGCCGGGAGCGACACGGACGCCTTCCTGGTCGCGTGGACCGTGCCGGAGTTCGCCGCCACGCTGCTCATCGAGGACGGGCTGGCGATCGTGCTGATCCCGGCGTTCAGCATGGCGCTGGCCCGCCGCGCCCGGGGCGCCCCGGGCGACCCGGTCCGCGCCCTGGTCGTCGCCACCCTGCCCCGCCTGTGCCTCGCCTTGGCCGCGGTGGCCGCGCTGGTCGTCGGCACGGCTCCCTACCTGGTCCAGGCCCTCGCGCCCGGCCTGCCCGATCCCCGCCTCGCCGCCGACTGCACTCGGATCACGGCGATCTGCGTGCTGACCTTCGGGCTCGCCGGGTACTGCAGCGCCGCCCTGCGGGCCCACCGCCGCTTCCTCGCGCCCGCGGCGATCTACGTCGCCTACAACACCGGCATCGTCGCCGCGATGTTCCTGCTCGGCGAACGCTGGGGCGTGCGCTCCGCTGCGGTCGGGGTCGCGGCGGGCGGCTGCCTGATGGTGGCGGTGCAACTGCCGTCGCTGTGGCGTCAACTGGTGTCGCGTACGCCGACCCTCGGCAGGCCCGGGGCCGTCGCCGCGGAGCGGCCGATGCAACTCGCCCTGGTCGCCGCCGTACTCCTCTTCGCCCTGTGCCGCCAGTCGCAGGTCCTCGTCGAACGCTTCCTCGCCTCCACCCTGCCCTCCGGGGCCATCTCTCACCTGAACTACGCGCAGAAGGTCGCCCAGATCCCGATGACGCTGTCGCTGATGGTGTGCACCGTCACCTTCCCGGTGGTGGCGCGGGCACTCGCGGACGGCGACACCGAACGGGCGCGCCGCCGCGTGGAGCGGGATCTGGCGCTGGCCTCCTGTCTGCTGCTGCTGGGCATGTGCGCGGTGATCGCCTGTGCCCCGCAGATGATCGAGCTGCTCTTCCAGCGGGGCGAGTTCACCGCCGGCGATACCGAGGCGACGGCGGACGTCATGCGCGTGTACGCCCTCGGGCTGCTGAGCCAAACCCTGGTGGGCACCCTGGTCCGCTCGTACTTCTCCGCGGGCCGGCCCACCTGGTATCCCGTCGGCGCGATGACCGCCGGCATCGCCGTGACGTCCGCGATCGGCGCCGCAACCGTGCACGCCTGGGGCGTGGCGGGGATCGCCGCCGCCAACGCCTTCGGCATCACCGTCACGGCCGCCCTGCTGCTCGTCGGCCTGCGAACGGCGCGGAAGAACAGCCCCTGCGGCGTCTCGATCCGCATCCGGCAGGTACTGGCCGAGCTGAGCAGGCTTGTGTGCGCCGCGGTCGTCGCCACCGTCGCCGGGGCGTTCGTCACCGGCCTGACCGAGTCCCCGGTGGCGGGTCTCGCGGCCGGCTGCCTGACCGTGACCGCCGTCTTCGTCCCGCTCACCTGGGCCCTGGGCGCCCAGGGCTTCGCATCCGCACCGCGCTCTGTACGCGCCCTCACCCGAAAGCTCACACATGGCCGCCTCCGTTGATTCCACCGACACCGACAGACTGCCCGCCCCGCGCCCGAGCCCTGCCCCATGGGTGGCGATGTACCACTCGGTGGGCGACTGCTCGAACGACCCGTACCGCATCACGGTCACGCCCGAGCGGCTCGACCGGCAGCTGGCCTGGCTGCGTCGGCGCGGGCTGCGGGGCGTGTCCGTGGCCGAGCTGCTCGCCGCTCGCGCCCGGGGCCAGGGGCGGGGCCTGGTCGGGCTCACCTTCGACGACGGGTACGCCGACTTCGTCACCCACGCCCTGCCACTCCTGCGCCGTTGGGACTGCCGGGCCACTCTCTTCGTACTGCCCGCACGACTCGGCCGCGACAACGCCTGGGACCCGCTCGGCCCGCGCAAGCCGCTGCTGACCGCTGACGGCATCCGGCGCGCGGCCGCCGAGGGCGTGGAGATCGGCTCGCACGGGCTGAGCCACATCGACCTCACCCGGGCGGACGCCCTCACCCTCAAGGCCGAGGTCGCCGAGAGCCGCACCTTGCTCACGGAGTTGACCGGCACCCGGGTCGACGGCTTCTGCTACCCGTACGGCACGGTCGACGTCGGCGCCGTCGAGGCCGTACGGGAAGCGGGATACGCCTATGCCTGCGCCATCGACCCCGGCCCGCTGACCGGGCCACACGCCCTGCCGCGCGTGCACGTCGGCCAGAACGACACGGCCTGGCGCCTGCACCTCAAGCACCGTCTGCACCGGCTGCGCCGGCGCGCGGTGGAGGGGCTGTGAGATGAAGGCTCTGCACATCATCACCGGCCTCGGCGTCGGCGGGGCCGAGCAGCAACTGCGCCTGCTGCTGCGCCACCTGCCCGTCGACTGCGACGTCGTGACACTCACCAACCCCGGTGCGGTCGCCGAGGGCCTCGCCGCCGACGGCGTCCGCGTCGTACATCTCGGCATGAGCGGCAACCGCGACCTGGCCGCGCTCCCGCGCCTGGTTCGGTTGATCCGCGCCGGCAGCTACGACCTGGTGCACACACACTTGTACCGGGCCTGCGTCTACGGCCGGCCCGCCGCACGCATCGCCGGGGTCCGCGCTGTCGTCGCCACCGAACACTCCCTGGGCGACTCCCAGATGGAGGGCCGCAGGCTGACGGCAGGGGTGCGCGCGCTGTACCTCGCCAGCGAGCGCCTCGGTTCGGCGACGGTCGCCGTCTCCTCAGCAGTGGCCGACCGCCTCAAGCACTGGGGCGTGCCCGCGCCCCGCATCGAGGTCGTCCCTAACGGCATCGACCTGGACCGCTTCCGCTTCGACCAGGAGCGGCGCGAGCGCACCCGCCGACGCCTCGGCCTGCCGAAGGGCGCGTGCGTCATCGGGGGCGTCGGCCGACTCGCCCCGGGCAAGCGGTTCGACGTCCTCGTCCACGCGCTCACCCGGCTCCCGGACGACCACTGGCTGCTGCTGGTGGGCGGCGGCCCCGAGGAGCACGTACTGCGCCGCACGGCCCACGAGGCCGGCGTGGCCGACCGCGTCCTGTTCACCGGCGAACGTCCCTACATCCCCGACGGCTCCCCCGGCCCCGACCTGCCCTCGCTCACCTCGGCGATGGACCTCCTCGCGTCGCCGTCCGCGGAGGAGGCCTTCGGCCTGGCGGTCGTGGAGGCGCTGGCGTCCGGCCTGCCCGTGCTCTACGCCTCCTGCCCGGCGATCGAGGACCTGCCGCCGTCGGTCGCCGCCGGCGCCCGACGCGTGCGCGGCGGGCCCGAGGCGTACGCCCGCGCGATCGCCGAGGTCCGCGCGGCGGGCCCCCGGCCGCGCACGGCCCCGGAAATCGCCCACCGCTACAGCATCACCCGCAGCGCAGCCCGCCTCATGGACGTGTATGCGGCAGCGGTCTCCAGTTCGTCGTCGTCCCTCTCACCTCTGGGAGCCAGCCCGTCATGACCGACACTCCGCCCCGTCCGCACAGCCTGCTCCTGGCCCGTGTCAGGAGGCTGCCGTCCTGGTCCCTGCTCGCGGCCGGGACCCTCGTCGGGGGCCTGCTGGGCGGCGCGTACGGCAAGCTCACACCCCCTACGTACACGGCCACCAGCTACGTCATCGCCGTACCGACCGAGAAGTCCAACCCGGACTCCGCCCTCGGTTTCGCGCAGGCATACGGCCGAGTCGCCACACAGCTCGCGGTGCTCGGGGACGCGCAGGTGTGGGCGGGCGTGCCGGTGCAGACACTGCAGCACAGCGTGCGCACGGCGACCTCGCCGGACGCGCCGATGGTCGCCGTCTCGGCCACCTCCTCGCGCCCCGGCCTCGCCATCGACATGGCCAACGCGGTCTCCCGCGCGCTGACCCGGCACGCGGACGACACCAGCGGCAGCACCCAGGTCCGACTCGTGCAGTTCTCGCGGGCGGTGAAGCCGACCGAGCCGACGTCCGCGTCGCCGGCGGTGACCGCTCTGGTGGGCGCGAGCGCGGGCGGGCTGCTGGGCGGCCTGGCCCTCCTGGCGCGGCCGAGGAAGACCGGCCAGGACGACGACCCCCTTCCCGGCCCCTCGGTGCCCGGCCCAGCCGCCGCCACCGATATGCGCGGACAGCGGTGACGACGGTGGACCCGACCGAACGCGTCACCGGCGAACGCACCCTCGCCGAGCCGGCCCCGGACGGGGAACGGCTGTACGGGCGGTGCCCGACGGTGGCGGCGGATCCTGAGGCGGGTCGGCCGCCACCGGCCGGTGCGTCGGCAGGTGGGCTACCACCAGTCGAAGCGGAAGCAGAGCTTCCCGCCGAGCCAGTACTCCACCCAGCTGCCCAGGTCCAGCGGCGTGCACTCCTCCGGGGGCGGCGTGGTGGTGGGTGCGGTGGGCGTGGTCGGCGTCGGCGTGGGTGCGGGGGTCGGGGTCGCCTCGTCGGCACGGCCGGACAGGACGGACCGGTAGAGGTGGGACGACCTCGGGTTGGCCCTGCACCGCCACACACCGTGCGGGCAGTAGTCGGTCAGCGTGTGGTAGAGCGGCCTGTGTTCGTCGAACCACGCGAGCATGCGCCCCATGTACTCGGTATTGTCGCCGTTGCGGAAGAGTCCCCATTCGGGATACGAGATCGGTTTGCCGTGGGCCTTCGCGAAATCCACATGAGCCTGAAGCCCGTAGGGCTCTGTCACCTGCTCGTCGAACGACATCCCGGTCGGCTGGTCGTAGGAATCCATGCCGATGATGTCGACCGTGCCGTCCCCCGGATAGCACTTTGTCCAGGGCACGGCGTCCAGGCCGCGGGCCGGCGTGAAATCGAACTGGAATTTCTGGCCCGGCACCGAACGCATGGTGGTGACGATCCTTTTCCAGTACTTCTTCCATGCCTCCGGATCCGGCCCGCAGCGATGGGTGTACGTGGTGCCGTTCATCTCCCAGCCGAGCACGAGGACCGTGTCCGGCACCCCCAGCTCAACCAGCCGCTCGGCGAGGGCGCGGAAGTGGTGATCGAACTTCCCGGCCGCGCCCTGCTGCAACAGCTGCCGGACTTCGGGGTCGGAGACACCCTCCTCGTTGCGCTCCTGCAGGGGGACGTTGAGGACGAGCATCCGGTCGGCCTCCTGTTTGCGCCAGCGCGCCCAAGCGTCGAGGAAGCCGGGGGCACCCTCGATGTCTCGCCAGCGGTTGCCGGGCAGATAGGTGTGGCCGACGCGAAGCTCGGTACCACCCAGCCACCGGCTGAACAGCGGCATGCGGGCCACGCCACGGGCGTCGGAGCCGAGGAAGGCACCGAAGGCCGGGACCTCCTTGCCCCGTACCTGGGTGGTCGGCGCCGGAGGGCGAGGATCATCGGCTCCCAGCACCCCCACCTCCGCCGGATGACCGGACGCCAGGGCGACCGCCGCGGCGACTGTCGCCGCGCCCGCAGCCAGCCAGCGAACCCGGACCCGCTTGCGCTGTGGAGCCATGCCTGCTCCTTTCTTCGCTCTCATCCGACCTTCCGCCTCAGTTCTCCTTATTGACGAGCAGTCACATGTAGTCAGGCACAGGAAAGCCAAGGGCGCCATTGCCGTTGCGGCTTTCGAGTGCCGTGCTCGCCCGTGTGGGTGAGCCGATCCGAAAGAAAGAGAGAATTCGTGTCGTTTCTCGACACCCGCGTCCCCGCCGTAGTGCTGCGGATCGACCAGAATCCCTTTCATCACGGAACGCTGGGGGCCGTGCGTTCCCTCGGCAGGGCGGGAGTGGAGGTGCATGTCGTCGCCGATTCAGCGAAAAGTCCCATCCACACGTCGCGTTACGTACGTCAGATGCATCCCCCGCCGCTCCCGGGAGCATCCCCGGACGACATCCTCGTCGTGCTGCGCCGTGTGGCCGACCGGATCGCGCGTCCTGCCGTCCTGGTCCCGATGGACGACGCGAGCGCGATCGCCGTGGGACGGATGCGGGACGAACTCGCACCCGCCTACCTGCTGCCGACCATGCCGTCCACGCTGCCCGAACGCGTCGCCGACAAGGCGGAACTGGCCGCCGTGTGCGCGTCCGCGGGCGTCCCGCACCCGGTGACGCTGGTCCCGGACAGTCCGGCGCGGGTCGCCGACGACGCGCGGCAGCTCGGGCTGCCTCTGGTGGCGAAGTGGAGCCGACCCTGGCTGTTGCCCGCCGACAGCGGACTGCGCAGCACGGCGCTGGTCCGCTCCATGCAGCAGGCCCGGGAGCTGTACCTGCGCACCGAGGAGGCGGGCAGCCCGCTGCTGCTGCAGGCGTACCTGCCGCCGGGACCGGACCGGGACTGGTTCTTCCATGGCTACGCCGACCACGCGGGCACCGTGCGCGCGGGCGGGCCGGGCCGCAAACAGTTGGCCTGGCCGCGTGGAGCGGGGCTGACCGCGGTGGGTTGCTGGACGCCCAACCCACAAGTGCAGGCGCTGGCCGAGCGACTCACCGGCGAGCTGGGCTACCGCGGCATCTTCGACCTCGACTTCCGCCTCTGCGGCATGACGGGCAGCTATCACCTGCTCGACTTCAACCCGCGCCCCGGCGCCCAGTTCCGGCTCTTCGCGGACAGCGCGGGGCTGGACGTCGTACGCGCCTTGCACCTGGATCTGACGGGCCGTTCGCTACCGGACGGGGCCCCGATGGCCGGGCGGGCGTTCGTGGTGGAGAACTACGCGCCGCTCGCCGCGCTGCGTGCGGCGCCGGGCGGGCGCGAACTGGCTTGGTACGCCCGGGACGACCGTGTTCCCGGATGGGCGATGTGGGCCCTGTGGTGCCGTCATGTGTCCCGCCGACTGCGTGAGCGGCTGGGCGCGAAGGCTGCGGCACCAACGCCACGGCGGATCCCCCGGGCGGTCTCGCCCTCCCTTACCGACAACGAGAAAGCGAGCAGTTGATTATGTACGACCTTTTGGTGGTGGGCGCAGGCCCGTACGGTCTGTCGATCGCGTCCCACGCCGCGGCCGCCGGGCTGAACCTGCGCGTGTTCGGCCGACCCATGGCGTCGTGGCGGGACAACATGCCCAGCGGCATGTTCCTGAAGTCGGAGCCGTGGGCGTCCAACCTCTCCGATCCGGCTGGGCGTTGGCACCTGGGCGCCTACTGCGCGGAGCAGGGCCTGACCGCACGTCACGCGAAGCCGATCCCGGTCGAGGCGTTCGCGGCGTACGGCCTGTGGTTCGCGCGCCATGCCGTGCCGGACGTGGACGAGCGCACGGTGACCCGCGTGGCATCCTGCCCCGACGGCTTCACCGCGGTCACCGAGGACGGGGAGGAGTTGCACGCGCGGGCGGTGGCGCTGGCGGTCGGTGTGATGCCGTTCGTCGAGGTACCGCCGGCACTGCGCGGACTGCACCCCGCCCTGGTGACGCACAGCAGCCACCACAGCGAGCTCGACCGCTTCCGCGGCAAGGACGTCACTGTCATCGGTGGCGGCCAGGCGGCCCTGGAGACCGCGGCGCTGCTCGCCGAACAGGGCACGCGCGTACGGGTGCTGGCACGGGCGGAGCGGCTGTGCTGGAACGATGTGCCGCCGCCCTGGGAGCGCCCCTGGTGGCAGTCGCTTCGCTCCCCGCACAGCGGCCTCGGCCCCGGCTGGCGTAACTGGTTCTACTCCGAGCGCCCCGGCCTTTTCCGGCGTCTGTCGGAGCCGACCCGGACACGCATCGCGACCACGGCGCTGGGGCCGGCGGGCGCGTGGTGGGTGCGGGAACGGGTGGAGCGCGCGGTGGAGGTGCTGCCGGGTCACGAGGTCGCCGCAGCCTGTGCGGTGCCGGGCGGCGTACGGCTGGACACGGTGAGCCGCGGGGGCACCCCGTGCACCGTGGAGACCGAACACGTCATCGCCGCCACGGGTTTCCGGCCGCGCTGCGACCGGCTCGGACTGCTCTCCACCGAGCTGCGCGGGACGCTGGCGGCCCTGCCCGACGGCTCCCCGGCGGTCGGGCGCGACTTCGAGTCCTCCCACCCCGGCCTGTTCCTCGCGGGCCTGGTGACCGCCTCCGGCTTCGGTCCGGCCATGCGCTTCGTCCACGGCGCGACCTTCACGGCGTCGACACTCGTCCGAGGGGTACGCCGCCGACTCAGGACGACCCCGACGGGCGGGACGGTCCCCGTACCGGGGGGCAGCAGCCGAAGTGGGTCGCCGTCGCCGGTCCGCCACTGACGGAGGACCCTGCGCGGACGCCTCGGGCCGCTGACGGAGAGAGTCGTCAGCGGCCCGAGGCGTCGGCGACGGGTCGACCCGGGCCTGGCGGGCGGTGAGGGCGACGAGGCTCGCTGCCGATCCGGCCCATTGCGGCGGTTCGTCCCCCGGACCGGCTTGGGCTGCCTCGTCTGGTGGCTCGCGTCGGTCCGGGGGGTGCGTGCTCGGCCGGAGTGGGGGGCGGGTGCCGGGCGGGTTGCGTCCGGCACCCAGGAGCACCTATCGGTGGGAGGCGGCGCGGCCGCGGCGGTACATCACCACCCCGCCCGCGATCAGTGCGGCACCGGCGGTCGAGGCCGCCACCAATCCCCCACTGCCGGTCTCGGCCATCGTGGGCGGCTCGCCGGGCTGCTCGTCGGCCGGAGGCGGCGTCACGCGCGTGGGAGGCGGCGTCACGCGCGTGGGAGGCGGGGTGGTCTTACTGGGGGGCGGAGGCGTCTGACTCGTACTTGGCGACGGAGGCGTCTCCTCCTCCGTGCCGTAGCCGTCATCGCCGTACGAGACGTTGTCGCAGGGGTTGCCGACCGCATAGTTGAACGCCGAGATCGCACCGACGGTGTTGCCGCACAGGTTCACCGGCACCTCGACCGGCACCTTCACGCTGTTCCCGGACAGCGGACTGGAAGAACCCCTTGCGACTCCTGTCACACGCGTGTCGGCAGTGCCGTCGCCGGAGTCACCGGAGTCGCGCTCGGGCGACCCGTACTCCGTCTTGTCCGAGGTGTTTCCGCAGGAGTTGCCGGAGGCGTGGTTGAGCACCGCGAACGCATCGACGGTGTTGCCGCACAGGTTCACCGGCACCTCGACCGGCACCTCCATGCTGTTCCCGGACAGCACACCGGGATCCTCGGCGGCTCCCGCCGCGTGCGTGTCAGCGAAGGCGGAGCTGCCGTACAGGGACAGAATGCCCGTGGCGGCCGCGGCCGCCGCGAACACTCCCCTGCTCAGGGTCTGTCGCAATGTCCTGTCTTCCTGCTTGAAGAATGGGGAAAGCCGACCTTGGAACGGAGATCGACGTCCAAGGCCGGCCATGACACAGCCGGGAGGCTGGTGCGTTGGGCGGTCAGTCGTTCTTGCAATTGCTGCCGATCGCCGGTTTCAGCGCGATGATGAAGTTGACCGAGTTGTCGCTGACTCGCCCGTCTGCCTTGCGCCACCATGTGTTTGACCCTCAGCTCACAAGCGAGATTGCCTGCGCCGAAAAGTCCGTGTGACCGCGGACGGCCCGGGCTGAGGAGTCGGCTCAGCGTTCCTCGCCGTCGCTGTTCGCAACGGTCGGTCCCCTGTCGTCGACGAGGGCAAGCGCCGTGGGAGCGGTCGCCGTCGGCATGCCGACGGCAAAAGCGCCGACCGCTGCGGCGACCATTGCCTTCTTGAGCACTGCGCGTTCCCTTCTCGTAGCGTCGCAAGCTCTACTGCTTCATCAGCTTCATCAACCCGACGCGTGAGAATTGGTTTCGCAGGTTCACCCGGTTGGACCGCGCCTCATTCGGAAACGACGAATTATTTCGATGACCCCGATGGCGCGGAGCAGGTCGCCGCCTCACCGGCTACGGCACCACGTCCTTGCGGGCGAAAACCGGAACACCAAGGCGAACAGCACGAGTGCGTATGTCAAGGAAATTCGCGGGGCCCGGGATCATGCCCGACCCCTCGGGCCGGCGGCCGCGGGCCGCGAGGTCGGTGCGCCGCTCGCGCCGTGCGGGGCCGGCCGACTCCCGTCGTCAACCGGCGAGTTCGCTCGCCTGCTCGATCGCGTTCGCGAGGTCTCGTACCTGCGTGTCCTCCGTGGCGGTGGCCACCCGATGGGCGCGGTCGGCGAGTTCGTGCAACGGGAGGGCGCCCGGCAGGGGGTTCCAGCGGTTGTCGCCGGTGCGCAGGGCGTCGGCGAAGTACGCGGCCACGGCGTCGACCTGGAAACGGGTGGGCGATGTCCACAGGCCGTCGTCGAGGGAGCCGGTCTCCAGCTGGCCGGACTCCTCGTGCGGGGTGCGGGTGTCGGGGTCGAGCCAGCGGACGCTCGCGGTGGCGAGGTGACCGGAGGCGCCGGGCCTGGTGCGGACGGCGTACAGCGCGGTGACCGTGTGGCCGGGGCCGACCTCGCCGCCGTCGACGCGGTCGTCGCGGAAGTCCTCGTCGGCCACCTGGCGGTCGTCGTAACCGATGAGCCGGAACTGTTGCACCGTCGCCGGGTCGAAGGCGACCTGGGCCTTGGCGTCGCGGGCCGTGAGGTCGACGTTCTGCGGGAGCTGCTCGCTGAAGACCTTGCGGGCGTCGTCCTCGTTCGAGACGTACGTCGTGTGGCCGTCGCCCTTGTCGGCGAGGCGTTCCATGAGGTCGTCGCCGTACTCGCTGCCCACGCCGACGCCGAAGAGGGTGATGCCGTGCTCGCGGCGGGCGTCGGAAATGCGCTCCAGTATCGAGTCCGCGTCGGTGTCGCCCGTGTTGGCCAGCGCGTCGGAGATCAGGACGACGCGGTTGGTGGCGCCCTTGCGCAGACCCTCGACGGCCGTCTCGTACCCGGTGTCCACGCCCGCGCCGAGGTTGGTCGACTCCGTCGGCTCCAGCTCGTCGATGGCGTCGTGGACGCGGCCGCGGTGGTCGCCGAGGCGGGTCATCGGCAGCACGGTCTCGGCCTCGTCGCTGAAGGTGACCAGGGCGACCGAGTCGTCGTCGCGCAGCCGGTCCGTCATCACGCCGAGGGAGTCCTTGGCGAGGTCGAGCCGGCCGGGTTCGGCCATGGAGCCGGAGATGTCGATGACGAAGGTGAGGGCGGCGGGCGGGCGTTCGCCCTCCTGTTCGGCGGTGCGGGTGGCGAGGCCGACGCGGACGAGCGACCAGTCCTCCTCGTCGGTGCGGGCGCCGTCGACGGTGACCGAGAAGCCGTTGCCGTCGGGGCGTTCGTAGTCCTGGCGGAAGCTGTTGACGAACTCCTCGGGGCGGACGGTCGCCGGGTCGGGCATCCTGCCGTCGGCGAGGGTGCGGCGGGCGAAGCCGTACGAGGCGGTGTCGACGTCGAGGGCGAAGGTGGAGAGGTGGTCGGGGGACGGCGCGATCTCGCGGTTCGCGTCGCCCGTCTGCTCGCCCTGGGACGTGTCCGAGGACTGGTCGGGGGCCGGGGCGGGCCACTGGCCCGTACCGCCGCCGGAGCCGTACGAACCACGCGACTTGTTCGAACCGTCGGAGGAATTGCCGCTGTCGCTCGCGCCGCAACCGGTGAGCAGCAGGCCGCCCGCGAGCGTCAGGGCGAGCAGCGCGCCACCCGGTCGCCCCCGTCGCAGCGATCGTCGCGGTCGCCCTATGTGGTCGTTCCCCATCCGTGCCCCCTCGGTGAGTCACCCGTCCGCCCACGTCTGTGGGCCGATGTCTGTGACTGTGACGTCCGAGGGGGCCGAGCCGTGCGCTACGGAGCGTTGCGGATGCGTCTCGAAGCGGCCACGGTGGGCGGCCGTCGAGACCGGTGGGTGATCTTCCGGAGACCTAGGACACGATGTCCTTGCGCCGGAAACCCCGGAAGGCCAGGGCGAACAGCACGAGCGCGTACGTTATCGAAATCGCCGTGCCCTGGATCATGCCGGCCCACTCCGGGGTCGGCTGGATGGCGTCGGCCCAGGCGAACTGCCAGTGCGCGGGCAGGAAGTCGCGCCAGTCGCCCAGCGCGGTGACGGCGTCCAGCACATTGCCCACGATCGTCAGGCCGACCGCGCCGCCGACCGCGCCCAGCGGCGCGTCCGTCTTGGTCGACAGCCAGAACGCGAGTCCCGCGGTGACCAGTTGGGACACGAAGATGTACGCGATCACCACGAGAAGGCGCTGGGCCGCCGTGCCCGCGGCGAGCTCGCCGCCGGTGGGGATCTCCAGCGGACCCCAGCCGTAGGCCGCCGTGCCCACCGCCAGCGCGACGATCGGCAGCAGCACCATCGCGGCGAGGCTGAGGCCCAGCGCGACGGTGAGCTTGGACCACAGCAGCCGGGACCTCGGCACGGGCGCCGCGAGCAGATAGCGCAGCGACGACCAGCTCGCCTCGGAGGCGATCGTGTCACCGCAGAACAGCGCGACCGGGATCACCAGCAGGAAGCCCGCGGACACGAACAGGTTCACCGCGGCGAAGTTCGCGCCCGATGCCGTCGCCGTGTCCATCAGCGTGACCTGGCCGCTGCGCGAGCCCGGTTCGCCGCCGATCGCGAAGGCGACGACGAGCACGAAGGGCAGCACCGCGAGGATCGCCCCCATGACGAGCGTGCGGCGCCGCTTCAACTGCCGGAGCAGTTCCACGCGCAGCGGCAACGTCCGCCGCGCCCGGTACCCGTCCGCCGTCTCGGCCCGCTCGACGAGCGCACTCATGCGGCACCTCCGATCAGGGTGAGGAACGCGTCTTCCAGGCGACGATGGGGGCCCACCGACTCCACGGGTACTTCGAGCCGTACGAGCTCCACGACCAGGCGCTGGGCGCTGCCGCCCTCGTCGAGGCGGACCAGGAGCCCGCCGTCGGCGGCGACGGCCGAGGCCACGCCCGGCAACGCACCGATCTTCTCGACGACCGGCTCGTCCACCGGGGAACCGGTGCCGACCAGGAGCGTGTCGCCCGAGCCCACGATCTCGGAGACCGGGCCCGCCTGGATCAGCCGGCCGCGGTCCATGACCACCAGGTGGGTGCAGGACTGCTCGACCTCGGCGAGGAGGTGACTGGAGACGATGACAGTGCGGCCGGCCGCGGCGTAGCGGATCATGACCTCGCGCATTTCGCGGATCTGGGGCGGGTCGAGGCCGTTGGTCGGTTCGTCGAGGATGAGGAGGTCCGGGAGGCCGAGCATCGCCTGGGCGATGGCCAGGCGCTGGCGCATGCCCTGGGAGTACGTGCGCACGGCTCGGGCCAGCGCGTCGCCCAGGCCCGCGATCTCCAGCGCCTCCTCCAGGTGCGCGTCCTCGGGCGGGCGGCCCGTGGCCTGCCAGTACAGCTCCAGGTTCTCGCGGCCCGAAAGGTGCGGCAGGAAACCCGCGCCCTCGACGAAGGCCCCGACCCGGGAGAGCACCGGCGCGCCCGGCCGGATCTCGTGTCCGAAGACGCGGATCTCGCCGGCGTCGGGCGTGATCAGGCCCATGAGCATGCGCAGGGTGGTCGTCTTGCCCGCGCCGTTCGGCCCCAGCAGGCCCAGGACCTGCCCCTTCTCCACGCGGAACGACAGGTCCCGTACCGCGTACCGGTCCACCGCCTTCGCGTAGCGCTTGCTCAGGTCCGTGATCTGGAGCGGGACTTCGGCGAGCTCGGGATCGGGCGCTCCCGCAGTGGTGCGGCGGCGGCCGGTCAGCAGGAGTGCCAGGGCGGCCAGCGCCGCGACCGGCGGCAGCCACCACACCCACGCGGGCAGCGACGCCGCGGCGGTCGTCACCGCGGGGGCGGTCGGGACCTTCAGGTCGCCCTTCAGGGACACGGTGTACGTCGCCGGGGCCGCCGGAGACGCGTAGCCGAGGTCCGTCGAGGAAAGGACCAGGCGCAGCCGGTGGCCCTTCTGGACGTCGTAGTCGATGGCCGGCAGCGTGAGGGTGACGTCCTTGCCCGCCTTCGCACCCTCCACCCGCACCGGTGTCACCAGCTGGGACGGCAGCACCTGCTGGGTGCCGCCGGGGCCGACGTCGTACACCTTCCCGAAGAGGACCGCGTCGTCGGTGCTCGACTCGACGTGGACCGTGACCGTGGGCGACCCGGTGATCCGCAGGTCGCTGCCGAAGGCCGAGGACTCGAACCGGGCGAACTGGCCCGGGAAGTCGAGCGAGACTCCCACGCCGAGCGAGGAGAGCTGCGACAGGCCGCCGGTGCCGCCGATTCCGGGGAGGGCGGAGATCGCGGGCGGACTGGCGCCCGCGGGATTCTGGAAGGTCTGCTCGCGGCCGGTCAGCGCGACCGTGCGCTGCCCGCTCTCCAGGCCCGGGTACGTGGCCGCGCTCGCGCCCCGCAACTGTGCGGCGCCGTCGGTGGAATCGATGCCTCCGGTGCGGGTGACGCGGAAGGCGGGGCCCGTGTCGGCGCCCTTGTCGTCCTTCAGGTACCGGTCGAACCAGAAGCCGACGCGGGACTGGACGCGGTCCGCCTCCATGTCACCGCCGTCGTGCCCGCCGGAGATCCAGTCGACGTCCACGGGCGCGCCATTGGCCCGGATCGCCTTGGCCATCGCGTCGGCCTGACCGAGCGGGAACAGGGAGTCGGACTGGCCCTGCACGATGAGCGTGGGCACCTTGATGCGGTCGGCGACGGCGGAGGGGCTGCGCTCCTCGAGGATGCGACTGGCCGCCAGGTCCGGTGTGCCGGACTCCGCGACCCGGTTGTACATGGCGCACAGCCGCGCCTCGAAGTTGTCGCAGCCGCCGCCGGAGTTGATGAAGATGCCGGCCCAGAGCTTCTTGAACACGCCGTTCGGGAACAGGGCGTCCGACAGGTTCCAGTACGTGACCGCCGGGGCGATCGCGTCGACCCGCTGGTCGTACCCCGCCGCCAGCAGCGAGACCGCCCCGCCGTACGAGGCGCCGGTGACGCCCACGCGCGGGTCGCCGCTCTTGTCGAGCTGGACGTCCGGGCGCTTCGCCAGCCAGTCGATCAGCCGGGAGACGTCGGCGACCTCGCCCTTCGGGTCGTTCAGACCGATCTTCCCGGTGGACCTGCCGAAGCCGCGCGCCGACCACGTCAGCACCGCGTACCCGTCACGGGCGAGCTGCTGCGCCTCCTCCCGGACGTCGTCCTTGCTGCCGCCGAAGCCGTGCGCGAGCAGCACGGCGGGGCGGCGGCCGGAGCTCGAGCCCGCGGTGAAGTACGAGGTGTCGATGCTCACCCCGCCGCCCATGTCCATGACGCGGTCGGCACGGTGCACGGGCGGGGCGCCATCGGAGGCGACAGCCGTCCACGTCCCGGCCCCGGCGAGCACGACAACGGCGGCCGCGGCGGCAGCCCACCGTCGCGGCCTCCGCGGTGCGGGCCCTCGAAGTCGGGGCAGTCGAAGATCCATGCGTCAACGGTAAGGCCCGCCGCCGACAACCGATGCCGTCACCGGTCTGAACCCTCGCCCCTCCTGCGGGAGTACGACGCCGAGGCCACGTACCGCAACCGGAGTACGAAGACGCGTGCCGTCACCCACACCTGAGGCGGCGGAACGGCCCGGAGCGGCCTCGACGTCACGCACGCTTTGCTGAGCACCGTTGTTCGAGATGCCACTCGATCCACTGAAAACCCGGGACACCGCAGGTGAATGGCGTGCGTCGGCCACATACTGGGCGTTCTCTTGAACGGATCCGATCCCATCTGCGAACGGAAACGCCCGTGCGAATGACCGACATCCAGCGCTGCGAGGTCCGGCCCGGGCGGCTCGTCGAGTGGGGGCTCTCGCCGGCGACCGTCGGGGCGGCGGCGGGCCTGTCGGAGGACTCGCGGCCACCGGCGTATGTCCAGGAATCGCACATCAGAACGGCCCGCTGCGTACGCGAGGACGGCCTGTTCGTACCGACCTGGAGCGGCACGGCCTTCGACATCCCGGGCCGGGTCGACCTCGACGCGTTGCAGGACGCGCTGCACAGCTGGACGCTGCGCCACGAGACACTGCGCAGCGGTTTCCGCTGGTCGGGAGCCGAGATGCACCGGTTCACGCTCGACGCCGAGGATGTGTCACTGCACCGCGAAGTGATCGGCGACTTCACCGACGCGGCGGAACTCGTGCAGCACCTCCAGTACCGCTTCGACGTCGCGGCGGACGCGCTCGGCTGGCCGAACTTCCTCTACACGGCGGTGGTCCGGGACGACGGCGCGAGCGTGTACATGGCCTTCGACCACAGCAACGTCGACTCCTACTCCATCCAGCGCATCCCCGCCGAGATCGACGAGTTCTACACGGCGGGCATCGAGGGCCGCACCGTGGCGGAGACGCCGGTCGGCAGTTACGTCGACTTCTGCGAGAGCGAGCGGGCGGCCGCGGACCGGATCGACGACACCCACGAGATCGTCGCCCGCTGGCGGGAGTTCATCGACCGGTGCGGCGGGCAACTGCCGAACTTCCCCGTCGACCTCGGCCTGGAGCCCGACGGAAACCTGCCCACCCAGAAACTCATGCGAGAGATGCTCGTGGGCGCGGACGACGCCGCCGCGTTCGAGGCGTACTGCCGTCCCTTCGGCGGGAGCCTGGTCGGTGTCCTGGCCGCCACGAGCCTCATCGCCCACGAGATCGGTGGAGAGCCCGTCTACCGCGCGATCGTACCGTTCCACACCCGGGTGAAGTCCCAGTGGTCGGACTCCGTGGGCTGGTACGTCGGCGGCGCGCCGATCGAGGTGCCCGTCGCGCAGGACCCCGACTTCCGCAGCACCCTGGAAGCCGTGCGCACCACGCTGCGGACCAACAGGTCGATGGCCCGCATGCCCCTCGCCCGTGTCCTGCGCCTGCTCGGCTCGGACTTCCGCCCCACCTCGCCCGACCTGTACTCGATCGTCTCCTTCGTCGACGCCCGGGGCATCCCCGGCTCCGATCGCTGGGCCGATCAGAAGGCGTACGGACTGATCAGAGTCTCGTACGGCGACAAGGCGTGCGTCTGGTTCAACAGGCTCCACGAGGGCCTGTGGTTCGGCTGCCGCTACCCGGACACCGAAATCGCGTACAAGAACATGCGGCTGTACGTCGAGCGCCTGCGGGACCTCATCACCTCGGTGCCCCGTGTGAAGGGATGACTGCTGCCGCACACCGTGGCCGTGCTACGAAGGCCCATGGGCATCCCCGTGATGCGCCGCGCCGGCACCGTCGCCGAAGTGGCCGCCGCCGAGCACCTCTTCGACCATCCCGTCCGCACCGAGTGGGCCGAGCGGTTCCTGACCGCCGGCGGGCACCATCTCTTCCTCGCCTACGCGGACGGCGAACCGGCGCCCGTCGGTTTCGTCAGCGGTGTGGAGACCGTCCACCCCGACAAGGGCGGCACCGAGATGTTCCTGTACGAGCTGGGCGTGGCCGAGCCCTGTCGCAGACGCGGAACCGGGCGGGTCCTCGTCGAGCGGCTCGGCGCGCCGGCCCGCGAGCTCGGCTGCCACGGCATGTGGGTGCTGATCGACACCGGGAACGACATCGCCCTCGCCACCTATCGCAGCGCGGGTGGCAAGGACGACGGGACGTGCTCGGTGATGACGTGGGGCTTCACGGAGTGAAGTCGCCTACGCCTGCGCGTCCTCCGGGATCGTCACCAGCCACCGGGTCGCGCGGCGCGGCCGCAGGTAGAAGGCCCAGTAGAGGGTGGCGACGGCCGTGATGCCGCCGGTCCACAGCAGGTAGGTCGTCTCCTGCCGGCTCAGGATGTACGCGAGGACGGCGATCAGCAGGAGCGGCATCGCGGGCCACAGCGGCATGCGCCAGGCGGGCGTGTGGGCGTGCTTGCCGCGTCGGGCGAGCAGCGCGGCGACCGCGACCAGCAGGTACATGCCCGTCACCGACACACCGGTCACGCCGTACAGGGTGTCCAGGTTGACGAAGCAGAGGAGGGCGCCGGGGACGCCGACGAGGAGCGTGGCGACCCAGGGGGAGCCGAAGCGGCCGAGCCGCGAGAGGCCCTTGTTGACCGGCTCGGGCCACGCCTTGTCGCGGGCCGAGGCGAACAGCACCCGCGAGTTCTGGATGACCATGACGATGCCCGCGTTGATGATCGCGAGGGCCACGCAGAGGCTGACGAAGGTGCCGACGGCGGAGCTCGACCAGGCCGTGACCATGCCGCTGATGTCGCCGCCGGTGAGGGTCGACAGGTCCGGGGCGCCCAGAGTGATCGCGACGACCGGGACCAGGATGATCACGGACGAGATGGCGAGCGTGGCCAGGACCGTACGGGCCACGTTGCGGCGCGGGTTCTCCAGTTCCTCGGAGAGGTAGACCGCGGTCGAGAAGCCCTGGGTGATGAAGAGGGCGATCGCGAGCCCCGAGACGATCAGCATCGCCGTCACGGTGTCCGTGCCGCCCGCCGAGCCCGCCACCTGCATCGACACCAGGCTCCCGGCGCCGCGCTCGCCGTGCGCGAATCCCAGGACCGCCACGACGGCCGCCGCGATGACCTCCAGGACCAGGAAGACGCCGGTGATCCAGGCGTTGGCCCGCAGGTCGAGCAGGCCGGCGAGGGTGGCGAGCAGCATGACGCCCGCGCCTGCCAGCGACGGGTCGAGGTGCACGATCGGCGCCAGGTAGTCCGCCGTGCCCATCGCGATCACCGGCGGCACGATCATGACGACCAACAGGGAGAGCACGAAGACCAGCCAGCCCGCGAGCCGTCCGGCCAGCGTCGACACCATGGCGTACTCGCCGCCCGCGCTCGGGATGAGGGTGCCCAGCTCCGAGTAGCAGAGCGCCACGGCGATACAGAGCAGTGAGCCGATCGCGATGGTCAGCGCAGTCGCCGTGCCGAGCGAGCCGAACAGGTCGGGCACGACCACGAAGAGCGTGGACGCGGGCGTCACGCAGGAGAGCGTGAGCAGGGTGCCGCCGACGATGCCGATGGAGCGCTTGAGCTTCTGCGGGCTCTCTGGACTGTCCGATACCTCTGTGACGGCGGTCTCGACAGGGCGGAGCGTGTCGGTCATGGAGCGGTTCCGATCGACTCGTGCGTCAGGTGACGGCTCATGCGTCAGGTGAATCGGTCGGGAGCGCTATCGCCTCCGGCGGCTCGCGTCGTACGTCTCGTCTCTTCGTCCGCTCCCGATCGCGCTGATGGAACCCCGACGAAAACCATCACGTCAATAGCTGTTCACCTACGGAATCCGCAGCGGTAACCCCCTCCGAATGTCGTCAAGGGCGCATCAAGGCCGTACGCCCGGCCCCCGCTCCCCGTACGGGAATCGCACCGCGTGCCGGAAAAAAAGCGGGGCCGTCCGCGATGCGGACGGCCCCGGAGCCCTGGAGAGCGGCCTCAGTGGTTGCGCGGGAAGCCCAGGTCGACGCCGGTCGGGGCCTCGGACGGGTCCGGCCAGCGGGTGGTGACGACCTTGCCGCGGGTGTAGAAGTGCGTGCCGTCGTTGCCGTAGATGTGGTGGTCCCCGAAGAGGGAGTCCTTCCAGCCGCCGAAGGAGTGGTAGCCGACGGGCACCGGGATCGGCACGTTCACGCCGACCATGCCCGCCTCGATCTCCAGCTGGAAGCGACGGGCGGCGCCGCCGTCCCGGGTGAAGATCGCCGTGCCGTTGCCGAACGGCGAGGCGTTGATCAGCGCCACGCCCTCCTCGTACGTGTCGACGCGCAGCACGCACAGCACCGGGCCGAAGATCTCGTCCTTGTACGCGTCCGAGGTCACCGGGACGCGGTCCAGCAGCGAGAGGCCGATCCAGTGACCGTCCTCGTAGCCCTCCACCGTGTAGCCGGTGCCGTCGAGGACGACCTCGGAGCCCTGCGCCGCCGCGCCCGCCACGTAGGACGCCACCTTGTCGCGGTGCGCGGCCGTGATCAGCGGGCCCATCTCGGAGGTCGGGTCGTTGCCGGGGCCGATCTTGATCTTCTCGGCGCGCTCGCGGATCTTGTCGACCAGCGCGTCGCCGATCGAGCCGACGGCCACGACGGCGGAGATCGCCATGCAGCGCTCGCCCGCCGAACCGTAGGCCGCGGACACGGCCGCGTCCGCCGCCGCGTCCAGGTCGGCGTCCGGGAGGACCAGCATGTGGTTCTTGGCACCGCCGAGGGCCTGGACGCGCTTGTGGTGGGCGGCGGCGGTGGTGTGGATATAGCGGGCGATGGGCGTGGAACCGACGAAGGACACGGCCTTCACGTCCGGGTGTTCGAGCAGACGGTCGACGGCCACCTTGTCACCGTGGACGACATTGAACACGCCGTCCGGCAGACCGGCCTCGGCCAGCAGCTCGGCGACCTTCATCGCCGCCGACGGGTCCTTTTCCGACGGCTTCAGTACGAAGGTGTTGCCGCACGCGATGGCGATCGGGAACATCCACATCGGCACCATGGCCGGGAAGTTGAACGGCGTGATGCCCGCGACGACACCCAGCGGCTGCCGGATCGAGGCCACGTCGACCTTGGAGGCCACCTCGGTCGACAGCTCGCCCTTCAGCTGCACGGTGATTCCGCACGCCAGGTCGACGATCTCCAGACCGCGCGCGACCTCGCCGAGCGCGTCCGAGTGCACCTTGCCGTGCTCGGCGGTGATCAGCTCGGCGATCTCGTCGCGGTGGGCGTCGAGCAGCGCGCGGAACTTGAACAGGATCGTGGACCGCTTGGCCAGCGAGGACTGCCCCCAGGTCGCGTAGGCGTCCTTCGCGGCGGCGACCGCGGTGTCCACCTCGTCGACCGTCGCGAAGGCGACCTTCGTGGTGACCGCGCCGGTCGCCGGGTCGGTGACCGGCCCGTACGTACCCGACGCGCCTTCGACGGTCTTGCCGCCGATCCAGTGGTTGACGATCTTCGTCATGACCAAGAACTCCTTCACAGATGGCGGCGTCGGGCGGCGACGTGCCGGTCGTACTCCTCGCGCGCCTTGACCGCCGACGATCGGGTCGCGGTCTCGGCCACAGGTACATCCCACCAGGCCTGGGCCGGGGGCGCCCCCGACACTGTGTCTGCCGTTTCGGTCTCCACGTAGACACATGTGGGAGTGTCCGCGGCGCGCGCCTCGGCAAGGGCCGCCCGCAGGTCACGCACCGTCTTCGCGCGCAGCACCCGCATGCCGAGGCTGGCCGCGTTGGCGGCGAGGTCGACGGGCAGCGGCGCCCCCGTGTACGTACGGTCCTCGGAGCGGTAGCGGTACGCGGTGCCGTACCGCTCGCCGCCCACGGACTCGGAGAGGCCGCCGATGGAGGCGTACCCGTGGTTCTGGAGTATGAGGACCTTGATGGCGATCCCCTCCTGCACGGCGGTGACGATCTCCGTCGGCATCATCAGATACGTGCCGTCGCCGACCAGCGCCCACACGGGACGGTCGGGGGCCGCCATCCGCACGCCGATCGCGGCCGGGATCTCGTAGCCCATGCACGAGTAGCCGTACTCGACGTGGTACTGGTCGCGCGAGCGCGCCCGCCACAGTTTGTGCAGGTCACCGGGGAGCGAACCGGCCGCGTTGATCAGGATGTCGTCCTCGGTGACCAGCTCGTCGAGGACGCCGAGGACCTGTGGCTGGGTCGGCCGGATGTCCGGGTCCTCGGACTCGTAGGCCGCGTCGACCCGGTACTCCCAGCGCTCCTTGTCGTCCGTGTACTCGGTGACATATGCGGGCTCGGCGCGGTGGTCGTGCAGCATGAGCGCCTCGGTGAGCTCCTCGAGCCCTACGCGCGCGTCCGCGATCAGCGTCTGCCCGGACAGCTTGTGACCGTCGTACGGCGCGATGTTGAGGTTCAGGAAGCGGACGCCCGAGGCGTTGAAGAGGGTGCCGGAGGCGGTGGTGAAGTCGCTGTAGCGGGTGCCGACGCCGATCACCAGGTCGGCGGTGCGGGCGAGTTCGTCGGCGGTCGCCGTGCCGGTGTGGCCGATGCCGCCGACGTCCTGGGGGTGGTCCCAGCTCAGAGACCCCTTGCCCGCCTGGGTGGAGGCGACGGGGATGCGGGTGGCGCCGGCGAGTTCGGCGAGCGCCTCCTCGGCGCGGCTGTGGTGGACACCGCCACCCGCGACGATGAGGGGGCGCCGGGCCTCGCGGATCGTGTGTACGGCGGCGGCCAGCTCGGACGCGTCGGGCGCGGGGCGGCGCACGGACCACGTCCGCTCCGCGAAGAACTCCTCCGGCCAGTCGTATGCCTCCGCCTGCACGTCCTGCGGCAGCGCGAGCGTGACGGCGCCGGTCTCGACCGGGTCGGTGAGCACCCGCATGGCCTGGAGGGCGGCCGGGATGAGCGCCTCGGGACGGGTGACGCGGTCGAAGTACTTCGACACCGGGCGCAGACAGTCGTTGACCGACACATCGCCCGCGTACGGGAGTTCGAGCTGCTGGAGCACCGGGTCGGCCGGGCGGGTCGCGAAGGTGTCGCCGGGGAGCAGCAGCACCGGGAGGTGGTTGATCGTCGCGAGGGCGGCGCCGGTGACGAGGTTCGTCGCGCCGGGGCCGACGGAGGTGGTCACGGCGTGCGTCGACAGCCGGTTGGACTGGCGGGCATAGCCGACCGCCGCGTGCACCATGGACTGTTCGTTGCGCCCTTGGTGGTACGGCATGTCGTCCGCGTACTCGATGAGCGCCTGGCCGATCCCGGCGACGTTGCCGTGGCCGAAGATGCCCCAGGTGGCGCCGATCAGCCGCCGCCGTTCGCCGTCCCGTTCGGTGTACTGGGCGGCCAGGAAGCGCACCAGCGCCTGTGCGACCGTCAGCCTCGTCGTTGAGGTCATCGGTATCCCTCTGTGCTTTCTACGTGTCCCGGGTGGAAGCAGATCCGCCATTCCCGCTCCTCGCCCGGTCCGGCCATCACGTTCAGGTAGTACATGGTGTGCCCGGGCGCCGCAATGGACGGGCCGTGCCAGCCGTCGGGGACCAGCACTGCGTCGCCGGTGCGGACTTCGGCGAGGACGTCGCTGCCGCCGTCTCGAGAAGGGAATACGCGCTGATAGCCGAATCCGTTCGGGCCGTCGATCTCGAAGTAGTAGATCTCCTCGAGTTCCGACTCGATTCCGGGCCGGTGCTCGTCGTGCTTGTGCGGCGGATACGAGGACCAGTTGCCGCCGGGGGTGATGACCTCGACGGCGATGAGCCTGTCGCAGTCGAAGGCGTCGGCGGAGGCGAAGTTGCGCACCTGCCGGGCGCAGGTGCCGCTGCCGCGGTCTTCGACGGGAACCTCCGGCGCGGGGCCGTAGCGGGCGGGGAGTCGGCGCTCGCACTTCGCTCCTGCCAGGGCGAAGCGGCCTCCCACGCCGGAGGCGATCTGTGCCCGGGCGTCACGGGGCACGTACGCGAAGTCGGTGACCCCCGCGAACACGCTGTCCCTGCCCAGGATTTGGAACTCTTTATCCTCTATGTGCACGGTACAGCCGCCGCTCAGCGGAAGCACGATCCACTCGCTGTCGCCAGTGGTGAACGTGTGTGTGCCGCCCGGCCCGAGCTCCACCACGCGCAGACTGCTGTGGGTCCAGCCGGCCCGTCCGGGGTCGATGTCGAGCGTGTAGTTCGCGCCGGCGGTGGCGCCCTTGGGGACGTACAGCTGGTGGCTCGTCATCGGGTCCTCACAGCAGTCCTACGGCGGTGTCCACGGCGGCGGTCACGTCCCCGTCAGCCGGGTAGAGCAGGGAGCGGCCGACGACCAGGCCCTGCACCGTGGGGAGTTGCAGCGCGCCGCGCCACTTCTCGTACGCGCCCTCCTGGTCCTCGCCGACGTCGCCGCCCAGCAGCACGGCGGGCAGGGTGGAGGTCTCCATGACGCGGGCCATGTCGTCGGGGTTCTCGGTGACGGGCACCTTCAGCCAGGTGTAGGCCGAACTGCCGCCCAGGCCACTGGCGATGGCGATGGACTTGATGACGGCCTCGGCGCTCAGGTCATTGACCAGCTTGCCTTCGGGGGTGCGGCGGCTGAGGAACGGCTCGACGAACACCGGGAGCCGACGCTCCGCCATCTCGTCGACGGCTCGGGCGGTGGACTCCAGGGTGCGCAGCGAGCCCGGGTCGTCGTAGTCGATACGCAGCAGCAGTTTGCCCGCGTCGAAGCCGAGCCGCTCGATGTCCTGGGGGCGGTGGCCGGTGAAGCGGTCGTCCAGTTCGAAGGAGGCGCCCGCCAGGCCGCCGCGGTTCATCGAGCCGAGGACCACCTTGTGGTCGAGGGCGCCGAGGAGCAGCAGGTCGTCGAGGATGTCGGCGGTGGCGAGCACACCGTCGACGCCGGGGCGGGAGAGGGCCAGGCAGAGCCGCTCCAGGAGGTCGGCGCGGTTCGCCATGGCGAACTTCCGGTCGCCGACGGAGAGGGCCCCGCGGGCCGGGTGGTCCGCCGCGACGATCATCAGCCGGCCGGTGTCGTCGACGAGTGGGCGGCGGGGGCGGCGGGCGGCGGCTTCGGCGACGGCCTCGGGGTGGTGGGTGCGCAGGCGGACGAGCTCGGCGACGTTGATGCTGTCGTGCGGGTCGAGGCTGTCGTGTCCTGTGTACGAGGAGGGGTCGCCCCCTTCGTGTCGCGCCTTCATCGGACCGCTCCTGCCGTGAGTGCGTCCTCGACCTCTTCGGGGGTCGGCATCGCGGAGGAGCATTCCAGGCGGGAGGCGACGATGGCGCCCGCGGCGTTCGCGTGCCGCATGATCCGCTCCAGGTCCCAGCCGGCGAGCAGGCCGTGGCAGAGGGAGCCGCCGAACGCGTCGCCGGCACCGAGCCCGTTGAGGACCGTCACCGGGAGGGGCGGGACCTCGGCGGAGGTGCCGTCGCGGTGGACGGCGAGGACGCCCTTGGGGCCCTGCTTGACGACGGCGAGTTCCACGCCGGCTTCGAGGAGGGCGGTCGCCGCCGCGTGCGGTTCGCGCTCGCCGGTGGCGATCTCGACCTCGTCGATGTTGCCGACGGCGACGGTGGTGTGGCGCAGGGCCTCGGCGTAGAAAGGCCGGGCCGAGTCGGGGTCCTGCCAAAACATGGGCCGCCAGTCGAGGTCGAAGACCGTCGTACCGGATGTGGCTCGGTGGGCGAGCGCGGCGAGTGTCGCCGTACGGCTGGGTTCCTCGCTCAGGCCGGTCCCCGTCATCCAGAAGATGCGCGCCTCGCGGACGGCGTCCAGGTCGAGTTCGTGCGCGTCGATCTCCAGGTCCGGGGCCTTGGGCCGCCGGTAGAAGTAGAGCGGGAAATCGTCCGGCGGGAACACCTCGCAGAACGTGACCGGGGTCGGCAGGCCCGCCACCGGGGTGACCCAGCGGTCGTCGACGCCGAAGCCGCGCAGCGCCTCGTGGAGGTACACGCCGAAGGGATCGTCACCCGTACGCGTGATCACCGCAGTACGCCGTCCCAGCCGGGCCGCGGCCACCGCGACGTTCGTCGCCGATCCGCCGAGGAACTTCCCGAAGGACGAGACCTGCGCCAGCGGGACCCCCGTCTGCAACGGGTAGAGGTCCACGCCGATCCGCCCCATCGTGATCAGGTCGTACGCCATCGAGTTCCCTTCGCTTCGGCTGTCCCCAGGTCTAGTCCCGCGCAGGTAGCCCTGTCAACGTTTTGTCCAGACATTCGGACCAGGCCTTGACACCTCCTCCACGTCGCCGGAAGCTGACGCCCATGACGTCGTTGTCACCGCAGGCATCACCTCAGTCCTCACTGTCCCGCATCCGGATCGGTTCGGCGCCCGACTCCTGGGGCGTCTGGTTCCCCGACGACCCCCAGCAGGTCCCCTGGCAGCGCTTCCTCGACGAGGTCTCGCAGTCCGGGTACGAGTGGATCGAGCTGGGCCCGTACGGCTATCTGCCCACCGATCCGGCCGTCCTCAAGGAGGAGACCGCGCGGCGCGGGCTCACCGTCTCGGCCGGCACCGTCTTCACCGGGCTGCACCGGGGTCCCGAGGTGTGGGACGCCACCTGGGCGCACGTCTCGGACATCGCGGCGCTCACCCAGGCGATGGGCGCCGAGCACCTCGTCGTCATCCCGGCCTTCTGGCGGGACGACAAGACCGGCGAGGTGCTGGAGGACAGCACACTCACGCCGGCGCAGTGGCGCGATCTCACCGCTCAGACCGAGCGGCTCGGCCGGGAGGTGCGGGAGCGTTACGGGCTGAGCATCGTCGTCCACCCGCACGCCGACACGCACATCGACAGCGAGGAGAACGTCACGCGTTTCCTCGACGCGACCGACTCGTCGCTGGTGTCGCTGTGCCTCGACACGGGCCACTACGCCTACTGCGGCGGCGACAACGTCAAGCTCATCGAGACGTACGGGGAGCGCATCGGGTACCTCCACCTCAAGCAGGTGGATCCGGAGATCCTGGCCGAGGTGCGGGCGAACGAGGTGCCGTTCGGGCCGGCCGTCGCCCGTGGCGTGATGTGCGAACCGCCGTCCGGTGTACCGGCGCTGGAGCCGGTGCTCGCGGCCGCCCGGAAGCTCGACGTCGACCTCTTCGCGATCGTCGAGCAGGACATGTACCCGTGCCCGCCGGACAAGCCACTGCCGATCGCTCAGCGGACTCGGGCGTTCTTGCGGTCGTGCGGGGCGTAGGGGCTTTGTGTTGAGGCGTTGAGGTGTTGAGGCGTTGAAGTCTTTAACCTTTGAGGCCTAATGCGTCACGCGTGTCACAAAAAACACCTCCCTGTCACGCATGTCGCGTGTACGCGGGTCTTCGGTCACAGCCAGTCGACAGGCACTTCCCGGCGATCACGCTGTGTCGTTCACGGGGCACAGGCTTTGTGATCGCCAGCGCAGCGCTCGGCTCCCCCGACGGCCGCCCCCGGCCGCCGCCGCGGTGCGCGCAGGGAGGTGCCACCCATGACCGACCGTAGGCTCTGGTCGTACAAGGAGATCGCGGCGCACATCAAGGTGCAGCCGGACACCGTGCGGTCGTACCGCAAACACGGGCTGCTGCCCCCGCCCGACCACGTGGAGAACGGAAAGCCCTACTGGTACCCGGAGACCGTCAGGGTCTGGGTCGCCTCCCGCCCGGGAAACCGCGGCCGCAGAGACTGAAGCCGCAGCCACTGAACCCGCACCCCGTCCCTCGCGTGCCCCGTCCCCGCCCAGTGCGTCGGGACGGGGCACGCGGTTCAAAGGGCGAGGCGGTCAGCTCCACGGCTCGATGACCGTCACCCCGGCTCCCGGTGCCGTGCCCATCGCCGCCAGCGCGGCCGGGACCGTGTCCAGCGGGATGGTGGAGGTGACCAGGAGGTCGGGCCGGAGTACCCCGGCGCGCACCAGTTCCAGCATCCGCGGGTAGGCGTGCGCCGGCATGCCGTGGCTGCCCAGGAGTTCCAGTTCGAGGCCGATCACGCGGCCCATCGGGACCTCGGGGTCCTGGGGCAGCAGGCCGACCTGGACATGGCGTCCGCGGCGGCGCAGCCCCCGTACCGAGGCCGCGCAGGTGGCCGGGGAGCCGAGCGCGTCGAGGGAGAGGTGGGCGCCGCCGCCCGTCAGCTCGCGCACCGCCTCCGCCGTGTCGCCGACCCGCGAGCCGTCCACCACCTCCGCCGCCCCGAACTTCCGTGCCAGGTCCAGGGCCCGGGGCGAGAGGTCGACGGCGACGACCCGTGCGCCGCAGGCCGCCGCGATCATCACCGCCGACAGTCCCACGCCGCCGCAGCCGTGCACCGCGACCCACTCCCCCGCCGCCACCCGGCCCTGCGCGACCACCGCACGGAACGCCGTGGCGAACCGGCAGCCCAGGGAAGCCGCCGTCGCGAAGGACAGCTCGTCCGGCACCGCGACCAGGTTCACGTCGGCGTGGTCGAGTGCCACGTACTGCGCGAAGGATCCCCAGTGCGTGAATCCCGGCTGGGTCTGCCGCTCGCACACCTGCTGGTCGCCCGCCGCGCAGGACGGACAGCTGCCGCAGGCGCAGACGAACGGAACGGTGACCCGGTCGCCCGGGCGCCAGCCCGTCACCCGGGCGCCCACCGCCTCGACGACTCCGGCGAGTTCATGGCCCGGCACATGGGGCAGCGTGATGTCCGGGTCGTGCCCCATCCAGCCGTGCCAGTCGCTCCGGCACAGCCCGGTGGACTCGACCCGCACGACCACCCCGTGATCCGCGGGCGCCGGGTCCGCCACCTCACGTACCTCGGCCGGCTCCTCGTACCGCTCGAACACCACTGCCCGCATCCGTCTCGCCCCTCCACCCGGAGATCACCGTTCCGGGGCGAACGCTAGCGGCGAGCCTCGGGCTTGTCGCGTTGCGGCACCAGCGGACAAGCGCCATAAGGTTCGGACAAATCGATCCGATGCGCTCACCGGTGCGGCGCGCCCCCACTTGGAGAAGTACCCCCTAGGGGTATACCTTGGGTGTCACCCGAGCCTCACACGCCTCGACGAGGAGCAACGCCATGACCACGCAGACCGACGCCCCGGGTTCCATCACGACCGTCTACCAGGTGAGCGGTATGAGCTGCGGGCACTGTGAAGGCTCCGTCTCCGGCGAGATCTCCCAGATCGCCGGCGTCAGCTCGGTGAAGGCCGTGGCGGCCACCGGCGAGGTCACCGTGGTCTCCGCCGCACCGCTCGCCGAGGAGGCCGTGCGCGCCGCCGTCGACGAGGCGGGCTTCGAGCTCGCCGACAAGGCCTGAGCGCTCTCCCCGCACACGCCTCTCCACACCGGGCCGTACCGACCAGCTGATACTGGCTCCGTACGGCCCGGCTCAGTCAATGGAGCCCGACCATGACCATCGCAGCACCCGACTCATCCATAGCGGAGACGTCGGCGGAAACGTCGGCGGAAACGTCAGCGAAGACGTCACCCACAACAGAGATCGAGCTGAGCATCGGCGGCATGACCTGCGCCTCCTGCGCGGCCCGCGTCGAGAAGAAGCTCAACCGCATGGACGGCGTCACCGCCACGGTCAACTTCGCGACGGAGAGAGCGAAGGTCTCGTACCCGGAGGGGATACAGGTCGCCGATCTGATCGCCACCGTCACGAAGACGGGATACACGGCCGAGGAGCCCCCGCCTCCCACGCCTCCCCTCGAGGAAACGGCGCCCACCGAGGACCCCGAACTGGCTGCCCTGCGCGGACGCCTCGTCGTATCCGCCCTCCTCGCGTTCCCCGTCGTCCTGCTGTCGATGGTCCCGGCCCTCCAGTTCGACAACTGGCAGTGGCTCTCCCTGACGCTCGCCGCGCCCGCCGTCGTCTGGGGCGGACTGCCCTTCCACCGGGCCGCGCTGACGAACGCGCGGCACGGCGCGGCCACCATGGACACGCTCGTCTCGGTCGGCACGCTCGCCGCCTTCGGCTGGTCCCTGTGGGCGCTGTTCTGGGGGCACGCGGGAATGCCGGGCATGCGGCACGGCTTCGACCTCACCGTCTCGCGTACGGAAGGGTCGTCGACGATCTACCTCGAGGTCGCCGCGGGTGTCGTCGCCTTCATCCTGCTCGGCCGCTATCTGGAGGCCCGTTCCAAGCGGCGCGCCGGAGCCGCCCTCAGGGCGCTGCTCGAACTGGGCGCCAAGGACGTCGCCGTACTGCGGGGCGGCCGTGAGGTCCGGGTCCCCGTCGCACAACTCGAGGTGGGCGACCGCTTCGTCGTGCGGCCCGGCGAGAAAATAGCCACCGACGGCACCGTCGTCGAGGGCTCGTCCGCGGTCGACGCGTCCATGCTGACCGGCGAGTCGGTGCCCGTCGACGTCGCCGTCGGCTCCGTGGTGACCGGCGCGACCGTCAACGCCGGCGGACGGCTCGTCGTCGAGGCGACCCGGATCGGCGCGGACACGCAGCTCGCGCGGATGGCACGGCTCGTCGAGGACGCGCAGAACGGCAAGGCCGAGGTGCAGCGCCTCGCCGACCGGGTCTCCGGGATCTTCGTGCCCGTGGTGCTGCTGATCGCGCTCGGCACGTTCGGGGTCTGGCTCGGCGTCACGGGTGACACGGCCGCCGCCTTCACCGCGGCCGTCGCGGTGCTGATCATCGCCTGCCCCTGCGCCCTCGGTCTCGCGACCCCGACCGCCCTGATGGTCGGCACCGGCCGGGGCGCCCAGCTCGGCATCCTCATCAAGGGCCCCGAGGTCCTGGAGTCCACGCGCCGCGTCGACACCGTCGTCCTGGACAAGACCGGGACGGTGACGACGGGCCGGATGACACTCCAGGAGGTGTACGTCGCCGCGGGCACCGACGAGGAGGAGCTCCTGCGGCTCGCCGGCGCCCTGGAACACGCCTCCGAGCATCCGGTGGCCCGGGCGATCGCCGCGGGCGCTCAGAAGCGCGCTGGGACGCTTCCCCCGGTGGAGGACTTCGAGAACCTCCCGGGGCTCGGCGTACGCGGGCGGGTGGAGGGTTACGACGTCCGGGTGGGGCGGTTCCATGAGGGCACGCTCCATGCGGGTGTACGTCATGAGGGTGTACGTCATGAGGGCGAACGCCATGAGGGCGTACTCGACCAGGTCGCGCTTCCTCAGGAGTTGGCCCGCGCCAAGTCAGAGGCCGAGGCGGCGGGGCGGACGGCCGTCGTGGTCACCCGGGACGGGGTGGCACTCGGCGTCCTGACCGTCGCCGACGCGATCAAGGAGACCAGCGCGCAGGCCGTGCGCGAACTGCGCGCCCTGGGGCTCACGCCCGTCCTGCTGACCGGTGACAACCGGGCGGTCGCGGAGTCGGTGGCGCGTGCCGTCGGCATCGATCTCGCGGAGGTGATCGCCGAGGTACTGCCCGAGGACAAGGTCCACGTCGTCGAGCGGCTGCGGGCCGAGGGGCGGACCGTCGCGATGGTCGGAGACGGGGTGAACGACGCGGCGGCCCTCGCCACCGCCGACCTGGGCCTGGCGATGGGCACGGGCACGGACGCGGCGATCGAGGCGAGCGATCTGACGCTGGTCCGTGGGGATCTGCGGGTGGCGGCCGACGCAATCCGACTGTCGCGCAGGACCCTGTCCACGATCAAGGGGAATCTCGTCTGGGCCTTCGGCTACAACGTGGCCGCGCTGCCGCTCGCCGCGGCAGGACTCCTCAACCCCATGATCGCGGGGGCCGCGATGGCCTTCTCGTCGGTCTTCGTGGTGACCAACAGTCTTCGTCTCAGGGCATTCTCATGACGACGGAGTAAGAGTCCCCCTAGAGTCCAACGGAAGCCTCACATAAGCTCTTCACAAGGCTCGCGCATCCTCCTTACGCTTGGCCCCGGTTGCCTTTTCGGGGCTCTTGCGCATCTTCAGGACATATGCAAGAGACGCAGATCACAGTGATGTGAACGTAACCAACGAAGGGGTTCGTGAGTCTAAGTTGGCGATGCCAGCGACGTCTTGGGGGGCGTTTCTGGCATCGGGGGATGTCTTGGGGGACGTTCCCGGAATTGCGTTGCCGGGGCACGTGCAGCGGGGAGCTTTGAGCGGCCCTCCCGTCGGTACGGGTCCCGGCAGACCGCACCGCAGTACCTAGAGTCTTGCTCGTTTTGCTCACGGCAGCCCCGGAGCAAGCCGCTGGCAAGCTCGCAGCGATTCAGGCGCTGTCCACAGACGCCCGGCCGGATCCCGTGGGGGGAATCCGCACCGGGACAAGGAAAGCGCCCTGACTTCCGGCCCGTGGGGGGACCGGTAGCAGGGCGCTTTCCGTATTTTTTGGGGCTCGGTTCGCCTCCGGGGCGCTTGTGCCGGTGTCGAGAGCCCGATCGTGCTCGGCCCTTCGGGCCTCCGCGCGTTCGGGCTCTCGACACCGGCGCGCCCCTTCGGCTCACTCGCCGTAGGGCACCGGCGTTGTGGGTGCCGTAGAAAGCTGCAGGTGTCGGGGTTAGCGGGCCTCGACCGGGACGAAGTCGCGCTCGACGACGCCCGTGTAGATCTGGCGCGGGCGGCCGATGCGGGAGCCGGGCTCCTTGATCATCTCGTGCCACTGGGCGATCCAGCCCGGGAGGCGGCCGAGGGCGAACAGGACCGTGAACATCTCGGTCGGGAAGCCCATGGCGCGGTAGATCAGGCCGGTGTAGAAGTCCACGTTCGGGTAGAGGCTGCGCGAGACGAAGTAGTCGTCGGAGAGCGCGTGCTCCTCGAGCTTGAGCGCGATGTCCAGCAGCTCGTCGGACTTGCCGAGCGCCGAGAGGACATCGTGCGCGGCCGCCTTGATGATCTTCGCGCGGGGGTCGAAGTTCTTGTAGACGCGGTGGCCGAAGCCCATCAGGCGGACGCCGTCCTCCTTGTTCTTCACCTTGCGGATGAAGGAGTCGACGTCGCCGCCGGAGGCCTGGATGCCCTCCAGCATCTCCAGCACGGACTGGTTGGCGCCGCCGTGCAGCGGGCCCCAGAGCGCCGAGATACCGGCCGAGATCGACGCGAACATGTTCGCCTGCGACGAGCCCACCAGACGCACGGTGGAGGTCGAACAGTTCTGCTCGTGGTCAGCGTGCAGGATGAGCAGCTTGTCGAGCGCGGAGACGACGACCGGGTCGAGCTCGTACTCCTGGGCGGGGACCGAGAAGGTCATGCGCAGGAAGTTCTCGACGTACCCGAGGTCGTTGCGCGGGTAGACGAAGGGGTGGCCGATCGACTTCTTGTACGCGTACGCCGCGATCGTCGGAAGCTTGGCGAGAAGGCGGATCGTCGAGAGGTGACGCTGCTTCTCGTCGAACGGGTTGTGGCTGTCCTGGTAGAACGTCGACAGCGCACTGACCACCGACGACAGCATCGCCATCGGGTGGGCGTCGCGCGGGAAGCCCTGGAAGAAGCGCTTGACGTCCTCGTGCAGCAGGGTGTGCTGCGTGATCTCGTTCTTGAAGGTGGAGAGCTCGTCCACGTTCGGCAGCTCGCCGTTGATCAGCAGAGAGGCCACCTCAAGGAAGGTGGAACGCTCGGCCAGCTGCTCGATCGGGTAGCCGCGGTACCGAAGGATTCCCTGCTCGCCATCGAGATAGGTGATCGCGGATTTATAGGCGGCGGTGTTCCCGTAACCGCTGTCCAGAGTCACCAGCCCGGTCTGGGCGCGGAGCTTCCCGATGTCGAAGCCCTTGTCACCGACGGTGCTGTCGATCACCGGGTAGGTGTACTCGCCATCGCCGTACCGCAGTACTACAGAGTTGTCGCTCACGTCATCCCTCACCGACGTTGTGCCTCTTCTTCGAGGTGCCCTGACTGTCTCTACCATCCCCCATTTGGCCCTGGAGAGTGCACTCGGGGTCGACCATTGGGCCTATTGGCGGCACTCAGTGCCGCCAGCCTGCTCATCCTGCCCCCCTTCGCCCTGGTTCCGGAAGTACTGTGTGACCTTTACGACGAATTTGATCGATCATTTTTGCCGAAGGGGCCCTCACGGGGCGGCGGGAGGGGCGTCAAGGGGAGATCGAGGGGGCGGCCAGGGCGCCATCGAAGGGCGGCTGGAGCTCCATCAGGCGTGTGAGAGCCGGAAGTCCAGGGCCGTGCAGCGCCTGCCGGCCGACACCGTGCGCACCGCCTGGCCGATCGCCTTGCGGGAGCCGACGAGGACGACCAGCTTCTTGGCGCGGGTGACCGCCGTGTAGAGCAGATTGCGCTGAAGCATCATCCAGGCGCCCGTGGTGACCGGGATCACCACCGCCGGGTACTCACTGCCCTGGGAGCGGTGGATCGTCACCGCGTACGCGTGGGCCAGCTCGTCGAGTTCGTCGAAGTCGTACGGCACTTCCTCGTCCTCGTCGGTCAGCACGGTCAGGCGCTGCTCCTCGGCGTCGAGGGAGGTGACCACGCCGACGGTGCCGTTGAAGACGCCGTTCTCGCCCTTCTCGTAGTTGTTGCGGATCTGGGTGACCTTGTCGCCGACGCGGAAGACGCGGCCGCCGAAGCGCTTCTCGGGGAGGTCGGGGCGGGCGGGGGTGATGGCCTGCTGGAGCAGGCCGTTCAGATTGCCCGCGCCCGCCGGGCCCCGGTGCATCGGGGCCAGCACCTGCACATCCCGGCGCGGATCGAGCCCGAACTTGGCCGGAATCCGCCGTGCCGCCACGTCCACCGTGAGCCGTCCGGCCTCCTCGGTGTCGTCCTCGACGAACAGGAAGAAGTCCTTCATGCCGTCGGTGACCGGGTGCTGTCCCGAGTTGATCCGGTGCGCGTTGGTCACCACGCCGGACTGCTGGGCCTGGCGGAAGACCCGGGTGAGCCGGACGGCCGGGACCGGGCTGTGGTCGGCGAGCAGATCCCGCAGGACCTCTCCCGCGCCGACGCTGGGGAGTTGGTCCACGTCTCCCACGAACAGCAGATGGGCGCCCGGAGGCACCGCCTTGGCCAGCTTGTTGGCGAGCAGCAGGTCGAGCATGGAGGCCTCGTCGACGACCACCAGGTCGGCGTCCAGCGGCCGGTCCTTGTCGTACGCCGCGTCCCCGCCCGGCTTCAGCTCCAGGAGCCGGTGCACGGTGGAGGCCTCGGCCCCGGTCAGCTCGGCGAGCCGCTTGGCCGCGCGGCCGGTGGGGGCGGCGAGGACGACCTTGGCGCCCTTCGCGCGCGCCAGCTCCACGATCGAACGGACCGTGAACGACTTGCCGCAGCCGGGGCCGCCGGTGAGCACCGCGACCTTCTTGGTCAGCGCGAGACGGACGGCGTCCTCCTGCTCGGGCGCCAACTCCGCGCCCGTACGCCCCTTCAGCCACGTCAGTGCCTTGTCCCAGGCCACGTCGTGGAAGCCGGGCATCCGGTCCTGGTCGGTGCGCAGGAGGCGCAACAGCTGGGCGGAGAGGGAGAGCTCGGCGCGGTGGAAGGGGACCAGGTAGATGGCCGTCACGGGCTCCCCGCCGTCGGGGCCGGGGACTTTCTCCCGTACGACACCGGGGTCCTCGCCGTCCTCGGCCGGCGCCGCCAGCTCGGCCAGGCACTCGATGACCAGGCCGGTGTCCACCTGGAGCAGCTTCACCGCGTCCGCGATCAGGCGCTCCTCGGGGAGATAGCAGTGGCCCTGGTCGGTGGACTGCGAAAGGGCGTACTGGAGGCCCGCCTTGACGCGCTCCGGGCTGTCGTGCGGGATGCCGACGGACTGGGCGATCTTGTCGGCGGTGAGGAAGCCGATGCCCCAGACGTCGGAGGCCAGGCGGTAGGGCTGGTTCTTGACGACGGAGATGGAGGCGTCGCCGTACTTCTTGTAGATGCGCACGGCGATCGACGTCGACACCTGGACGGTCTGGAGGAAGAGCATGACCTCCTTGATCGCCTTCTGCTCCTCCCAGGCGTCGGCGATCTTCTTGGTGCGCTTGGGGCCGAGGCCGGGGACCTCGATGAGCCGCTTCGGCTCCTCCTCGATGATCTGGAGGGTGTCCAGGCCGAAGTGCTGGGTGATGCGGTCGGCGAAGACGGGGCCGATCCCTTTGACCAGACCCGAGCCCAGGTAGCGGCGGATGCCCTGGACGGTGGCCGGGAGGACGGTCGTGTAGTTCTCCACCGTGAACTGCTTGCCGTACTGCGGGTGGGAGCCCCAAAGGCCCTCCATCCGGAGCGACTCGCCGACCTGGGCACCGAGCAGCGCCCCGACGACCGTGAGGAGGTCGCCGCCGCCTCTGCCGGTGTCGACGCGGGCGACCGTGTACCCGTTCTCCTCGTTGGCGTACGTGATCCGCTCAAGGACGCCTTCCAGCACGGCAAGCTGCCGCACCCCGTTCCCCGCCTGCTTGGACATGATCCGACGGTATCGGGTCCGACTGACAGCACCCCGGGCGGAAGGGGAGGCGATCCGGAAGGCGATCGGCGCCCTCCGCCGGAGCTCACGCCTGCGCTCATCCGAGCGCAATTCATCACGATCTCGTCACGGGGTGTCTTTCGACTCTTGTTAACTCTCATGTAATCGATTCCAATCCTCCGTGTAATCGATTCCACGAGGAGGTGGGGCGATCATGGCGAGCATCAAGGATGTCGCCTTGGAGGCGGGCGTGTCCGTCGCCACGGTGTCCCGCGTGCTGAACGACCATCCGTCGGTCAGCCCGGACGCACGGGCCCGTGTGCTGGCCGCCGTACAGACCCTGGGCTATCGCCCGAACGCCGTCGCCCGCTCCCTGCGCACCGACCAGACCCGCACCCTCGGCCTGGTCATCAGCGACGTACTCAACCCGTACTTCACCAAGCTGGCCCGCTCCGTCGAGGAGGAGGCCCGCGCGCTGGGCTACAGCGTCATCATCGGCAACGCCGACGAACGGCCCGACCTGCAGGACCACCACGTACGGACCCTGCTGGACCGGCGCATCGACGGCCTGCTGGTCTCCCCCACCGACGGCGGCTCCCCCGGCATGCTGGACGCCGCGCGCGCGGGGACCCCGATGGTCTTCGTGGACCGCTGGATCCCGGGCGTCGAGGTCCCCGTCGTACGGGCGGACGGGCGCGCGGCCGTGCGTGACCTGGTCGCCCATCTGCACGGTCTCGGACACCGGCGGCTCGCCATCATCACGGGCCCGACGGCGACCACGACCGGCAGCGAGCGCGTGGAGGCGTTCCGCCAGGCGCTGGGCGAGTACGGCATCGAACTCCCCGACGCCTACATAGGTCAGGGCGACTTCCAGGCCGACAGCGGGCGTCGGGCCACCGAGCGGTTCCTCGACCTGGCCGAGCCGCCCGAGGTCGTCTTCGCCGCCGACAACCTGATGGCGCTCGGCGCGCTGGACGCGATCCGCGCGCGCGGGATGCGGGTTCCGGACGACATCGCGCTCGCCGCGTTCGACGACATCCCGTGGTTCGTGCACACCGATCCGCCGATCACCGCGATCGCCCAGCCGACGGGCGCGCTGGGCCGGGCCGCCGTACGCGCCCTGGTCGACCGGATCGAGGGACGGACCCCGCAGTCCGTCACTCTCCCCGCCCGTCTCGTCGTGCGCCGCTCGTGCGGCGAGTCGGCCCCGATCCCGACCCCCACCCCGCACTCCCCCGCAACGAACAGGAGTAAGTCGTGAGCAACCAGGACGAGTTGCTGCGCATCGAGGGCATACGCAAGGTCTTCCCGGGCGTGGTCGCGCTCGACAGCGTCGACTTCGATCTGCGCCGCAGTGAGGTGCACGTGCTGCTCGGCGAGAACGGCGCGGGCAAGAGCACGCTCATCAAGATGCTCTCCGGCGCCTATCACCCCGACTCCGGGCGCGTCCTCGTCGACGGCGAGGAGGTCCGTATCCAGGGGGCGCAGGACTCCGAGCGTCTCGGGATCGCGACCATTTACCAGGAGTTCAACCTCGTTCCCGATCTGACGGTCGCCGAGAACATCTTCCTGGGGCGGCAGCCGCGCCGCTTCGGGATGATCGACCGGAAGACGATGGAGGCCGAGGCCGCCGAACTGCTCGAGCGGGTGGGTGTCGACGTGTCCCCCCGCGCGCGGGTGCGTGAACTCGGTATCGCACGCCTGCAGATGGTCGAAATCGCCAAGGCGCTCAGCCTGAAGGCGCGCGTCCTGATCATGGACGAGCCGACCGCGGTGCTCACCTCCGAAGAGGTCGAGAAGCTCTTCACCATCGTGCGCCAGCTGCGCGAGGACGGTGTCGGCATCGTCTTCATCACGCACCACCTGGAGGAGATCGCCGCCCTGGGCGACCGGGTCACGGTCATCCGGGACGGCAAGAGCGTCGGCCAGGTGCCCGCGTCCACGCCCGAGGACGAGCTCGTACGCCTCATGGTGGGCCGTTCCATCGAGCAGCAGTATCCGCGCGAACGCACCGATTCCGGGGCCGCGTTGCTGACCGTCGAAGGGCTGACCCGTGACGGTGTCTTCCACGACGTGAGCTTCGAGGTGCACGCCGGTGAGGTCGTCGGTATCGCCGGGCTCGTGGGGGCCGGACGTACGGAGGTCGTCCGGGCCGTCTTCGGGGCCGATCCGTACGACAAGGGTGCCGTGAAGGTCGCCGGTGCCGTGTTGCGCCGTCATGACGTGAACGCCGCGATGGAGGCCGGCATCGGCCTCGTACCCGAGGACCGCAAGGGTCAGGGGCTTCTCCTCGACGCCTCCGTCGAGGAGAACCTCGGCCTGGTCACCCTGCGGGCGGCGACCCGCGGCGGACTCGTCGACCTCAAGGGGCAGCGGGAGGCCGCCGCGCGGATCGCCGAGCAGCTCGGCGTCCGGATGGCCGGGCTCGGCCAGCATGTGCGCACCCTCTCCGGCGGCAACCAGCAGAAGGTCGTCATCGGCAAGTGGCTGCTCGCCGACACCAAGGTGCTGATCCTCGACGAGCCGACCCGCGGCATCGACGTCGGCGCCAAGGTCGAGATCTACCAGCTGATCAACGAACTGACCGCCGCCGGCGCCGCGGTCCTGATGATCTCCAGCGATCTGCCCGAGGTGCTCGGTATGAGCGACCGGGTGCTGGTGATGGCCCAGGGGCGGATCGCGGGCGAACTCGCCGCCGACGAAGCCACCCAGGACACCGTCATGGCTCTCGCCGTCAGCACGAACACCACCAGCACCACCAGCACTGAGAAGGAGGCCCCCCGTGGCCACTGACACGCTCAAGAAACCAACGGGCGCGAGTGGCGCCTCGGCGGTCCGCCGACTCCTGCTCGACAACGGCGCGCTCACCGCGCTCATCGCCCTCGTCATCGTGATGTCGGCGCTGTCCGGCGACTTCCTGACGACGGACAACCTGCTCAACATCGGCGTCCAGGCGGCCGTGACCGCCATCCTCGCCTTCGGCGTCACCTTCGTGATCGTCTCGGCGGGCATCGACCTCTCGGTCGGCTCCGTCGCCGCGCTCTCCGCCACCGTCCTGGCCTGGATGGCGACTTCGGAGGGCGTCCCGGTCTGGATCGCGGTGATCCTCGCGGTCGTCACCGGCATCGCCTGCGGCCTGGTCAACGGCGTGCTGATCGCGTACGGGAAGCTGCCGCCGTTCATCGCGACGCTCGCCATGCTCTCGGTGGGCCGCGGTCTGTCCCTCGTCATCTCGCAGGGCTCGCCGATCGCCTTCCCCGACTCCGTCTCGCACCTCGGTGACACCCTCGGCGGCTGGCTGCCGGTGCCGGTGCTGGTCATGGTCGTGATGGGGCTCATCACCGCGGTGATCCTCGGCCGTACGTACATCGGCCGTTCCATGTACGCGATCGGCGGCAACGAGGAGGCGGCCCGCCTCTCCGGCCTCCGGGTGAAGAAGCAGAAGCTCGCGATCTACGCGCTGTCCGGGCTCTTCGCGGCCGCCGCGGGCATCGTGCTCGCCTCCCGCCTCTCCTCCGCGCAGCCGCAGGCCGCGCAGGGCTACGAGCTGGATGCCATCGCCGCGGTCGTCATCGGCGGCGCCTCCCTCGCGGGCGGCACCGGCAAGGCGTCCGGGACGCTGATCGGCGCGCTGATACTGGCGGTGCTGCGGAACGGTCTGAATCTGTTGTCGGTCTCCGCCTTCTGGCAGCAGGTCGTCATCGGTGTCGTCATCGCGCTCGCCGTCCTGCTCGACACCGTGCGGCGCAAGGCCGGGGCGACCCCGGTCGCGGCCGGTGCTTCGGGTGGTGGCAAGGGCAAGCAGGCGGCGACGTATGTGATCGCTGCCGTGGTCGCGGCGGCCGTCGTCGGCGCGATGTCCTTCCTGCACAACGGTTCGTCCTCGTCGACGACGCAGAAGGTGGGCCTGTCCCTCTCCACCCTGAACAACCCCTTCTTCGTACAGATCAAGAAGGGTGCGCAGGAGGAGGCGAAGAAGCTCGGCGTGGACCTGACCGTCACGGACGCGCAGAACGACGCCTCGCAGCAGGCCAACCAGCTGCAGAACTTCACCAGCTCGGGCCTCGGTTCGATCATCGTCAACCCGGTGGACTCGGACGCGGCGGGCCCGGCGGTGCGCTCCGCGAACAAGGCCGACATCCCCGTCGTCGGCGTGGACCGGGGCGTGAACAAGGCCGACACGGCCGCGCTCGTCGCCTCCGACAATGTCGCGGGCGGCAAGCTGGGCGCCCAGGCGCTGGCCGAGAAGCTCGGCGGCAAGGGCAAGATCGTGATCCTGCAGGGCCTGGCCGGTACGTCCGCGAGCCGCGAGCGCGGCGCGGGCTTCGCCGAGGGTCTGAAGGCCTACCCCGGCATCAAGGTCGTCGCCCAGCAGCCCGCGGACTTCGACCGCACCAAGGGTCTCGACGTCATGACGAACCTGCTCCAGGCGCACCCGGACATCCAGGGCGTGTTCGCCGAGAACGACGAGATGGCGCTCGGCGCGGTCAAGGCGCTCGGCTCCAAGGCGGGCAAGTCGGTCTCGGTCATCGGCTTCGACGGCACCCCGGACGGTCTGAAGGCGGTCAAGAACGGCACGATGTACGCCTCCGTGGCCCAGCAGCCGACGGAACTCGGCCGGATCGCGGTCGAGAACGCACTGAAGGCCGCTGAAGGCGAGAAGGTCGAGAAGACGGTGATGGTCCCGGTGAAGGTGGTCACGGCGCAGAACGTGGCCGACTTCACCGGATGACACCGGGGACGGCCGGGCCGCGTATGCCGCCCGGCCGTCCTCGTCGTTCTGCTTTAGGGAGACAGTTCATGTACGACTACGACCTCCTGGTCGTGGGATCGGCCAACGCCGACCTCGTGATCGGGGTCGAGCGGCGGCCCGCGGCCGGCGAAACGGTGCTCGGCTCCGACCTCGCCGTCCACCCGGGCGGCAAGGGCGCCAACCAGGCGGTCGCCGCCGCCCGCCTCGGGGCCCGTACGGCCTTGCTGGCCCGGGTCGGTGACGACGCGCACGGCCGGCTACTGCTCGACTCGCAGCGGGCGGCCGGTGTCGACACGGTCGGCGTCCTGGTCGGCGGGGCACCCACCGGGGTCGCGCTGATCACGGTCGACCCGTCCGGGGACAACAGCATCGTGGTCTCGCCGGGCGCGAACGGCCGTCTGGCACCGGAGGACGTCCGCGCGGCCGTCGGCCTCTTCCACACCTCCCGAGTGGTCTCGGCGCAGCTGGAGATCCCGTTGGAGACGGTCGTGGAGGTCGTACGGAATCTCGCTCCCGGCGGCCGTTTCGTACTGAATCCGTCGCCGCCGCGCGCTCTTCCCGCCGAGGTCCTCGCGGCCTGCGACCCGCTGATCGTGAACGAGCACGAGGCGCGAGTGATCGTCGGCACGGACCTGGGTGACTCGCCGGAGGACTGGGCGACGGCGCTGCTCGCGCTCGGCCCGCGCTCGGTGGTCATCACGCTGGGCGCGGAAGGCGCGCTGGTGGCGGATTCCGCGGGAGCCGTGCGGGTGCCGTCCGTGAAGGTGCAGGCGGTGGACACGACCGGGGCGGGTGACGCGTTCACGGCGGCGCTGGCCTGGCGGCTGGGGCTGGACGAGCCGCTGCCCGTCGCCGCCGCGTACGCGGCCCGGGTCGGGGCCGCCGCCGTCACACGCCCCGGCGCGCAGATATCCTTCCCGACCGCCGAGGAGGTCGCGTCGCTATGAAGAAGGCCGGAATTCTGAACCGCCACCTGTCGGGCGCGCTGGCCGAGCTGGGCCATGGGGACGGGGTGCTGGTGTGCGACGCGGGCATGCCCATACCGGAGGGGCCGCGCGTCGTGGACCTGGCCTTCCGGGCCGGGGTGCCGTCCTTCGCCGAGGTGCTCGACGGGCTGCTGGCGGAGCTGGTGGTGGAGGGCGCCACGGCCGCGAGCGAGGTCCGCGAGGCGAACCCGGAGGCGGCGGCACTGCTGGACGCGCGCTTTCCCGCGCTGTGGACGGTCCCGCACGAGGAGCTGAAGTCGCTGTCGGCGGGCGCGCGACTGATCGTCCGTACGGGGGAGGCGCGGCCGTACGCGAATGTGCTGCTGCGGTGTGGGGTGTTCTTCTAGGACCTGTCCGGTCGATCACGGTGGAGGAAAGCAGCGGTGCCTGTCCGATGCCGGTGAGCGGGGTGTGGTGCGTGCAGCTGCAAGGCGGAGGAGGGCGGCGACGCGGAGCGTCGGCAACCGACGACAACGCGGCAGATGCGCGTGCCACACCCCGCGTCTCCGCCGTGATCGACCGGACAGGTCCTAGCGCCCGCGCTTGGCGCCGCGCTCTCCAGCGCTGTCGGAAGACTTCGAGGGGCCCGGCCCGTCGACCAGGCCCCTCGGCTTTCCCCTCCCCCACATCAGAACCCCCGCGATCCCCCCGGATCCCCCTCCAGAAGTCCTGATGCCAAGTACGACCCACGTGGTGCGGAAAGGGTTGCACGGTCTTCTGAGATTTTTTCGGCGTGCCGACGAAACGGGGCGGACGTAGCGTTTCCGTCATGAGCGAAGATCCCGGTGCATCCCTGGAGGACGAGGTCCTCGACGAGCTCGACGACGACAGGCTCCAGGAGATCGCGAACCTGCTGGGGACGGATGACACCGGGGCCCGGGAGATGGTCGGTACGACGGTTTCGGCACTCTCCGGCGAGGTGCGCGCCGCGCCGGCCCCGGAGACCCCGCCGGAGGAAGCGCCCCTCCAGGGCGTGTCGACCCTGGGCGGGTTCGCCACCGGCGGCCTCATGGCCGGCGTACTGGCCAAGGTGAGCAAACCCGTCGCGAACGCCGTCGCCAAGAAGACGGGCATCCCCGCGGCGACCGTCACGCGCGTCATCGAACTGCTGATCCCGGTGGTACTGACGGTGCTGACGAAGCGGGCGGCGAGAAAGAGATGAGCACGGGATGAACGGCACTGCCCCACCCCGGAACATCCGGGGTGGGGCAGTGCGCGAGCGCGGTGCCGGCTGTCGACGTGCGTCCGGTTCACCGCATCGCGTGCTCCACGAACCGCGCCGCCGTCTCCGCCAGGACCTCGCGGCCGTCCCGCGCCCACAGCCCCTCGTTGAACAGCTCGACCTCGATGGGGCCGGTGTAACCGGCGGCCTCGACGTACGAGCGCCACTCCCGCATGTCGATCGCACCGTCGCCGATCTGGCCCCGGCCGTTCAGGACGCCCTCCGGCAACGGAGTGGTCCAGTCGGCGAGCTGGAAGGTGTGGATGCGCCCGCCCGCGCCCGCCCGGGCGATCTGCGCGGGGGCGTTGTCGTCCCACCAGATGTGGTACGTGTCGACGGTGACGCCCACCTGGTCCGCGGGGAAGCGTTCCGCGAGGTCCAGGGCCTGGGTGAGGGTGGAGACGACACAGCGGTCGGAGGCGTACATGGGGTGGAGGGGTTCGATGGCGAGCCGGACGCCGTGCGCTGCGGCGTACGGGCTCAACTCCCCCAGCGCGTCCGCGATGCGCTCGCGCGCTCCGTGCAGGTCCTTGCTGCCCGCCGGCAGGCCGCCGGAGACGAGCACCAGTGTGTCCGTACCCAGCGTCGCCGCCTCGTCGATCGCCGCCCGGTTGTCGTCCAGGGCCCGCGCCCGCTCCTGCGGGTCGATCGCCGTGAAGAAGCCGCCGCGGCACAGCGTCGTGACGGACAGGCCCGCGTCGCGGACGAGTTTGGCCGTCGCCTCGACGCCGTACGACTGGACCGGCTCGCGCCACAGACCGATGCCCGGGACGTCGAACTCCAGGCAGGCATCGACCAGTTCGGGCATGGACAGCTGCTTGACCGTCATCTGGTTGATGCTGAAACGCTCAAGGGCATTGCTCACTGGGCCACTCCGTACAGTGCGAGCAGGTTCTTCATCCGGGCCTGGGCGAGGGCAGGGTCCGGGAACAGGCCCAGCCCGTCGGCGAGTTCGTAGGCCCGCGCGAAATGGGGCAGCGAGCGCGCCGACTGGAGTCCGCCCACCATCGTGAAGTGGGACTGGTGGCCCGCGAGCCATGCCAGGAACACCACGCCCGTCTTGTAGAACCGGGTCGGGGTCTGAAAGAGGTGGCGGGACAACTCGACGGTCGGGTCGAGGAGTTCGCGGAACCCCTTCACGTCACCCGTGTCCAGCACCCGTACGGCTTCCGCCGCCAGGGGGCCCAGCGGGTCGAAGATGCCGAGCAGCGCGTGGCTGAAGCCCTGGTCGTCGCCCGCGATCAGCTCGGGGTAGTTGAAGTCGTCGCCCGTGTAGCAGCGCACGCCGACCGGGAGGCGGCGGCGCAGGTCGATCTCCCGCTGGGCGTCCAGGAGGGAGACCTTGATGCCGTCGACCTTGTCGGGGTGGGCGGCGATGACCTCCAGGAACACGTCCGTCGCCGCGTCCAGGTCGGACGAGCCCCAGTAACCCTCCAGCGCCGGGTCGAACATCGGGCCGAGCCAGTGCAGGATCACCGGGTCGGAGGCCTGGCGGAGCAGGTGGCCGTACACGTCGAGGTAGTCCTCGGGGCCCTTCGCGGCCGCCGCCAGCGCCCGCGAGGCCATGAGGATCGCCTGCGCGCCCGTCCCCTCCACGAGCGCGAGCTGCTCCTCGTACGCCGTCCGGACCTCGTCCAGGCCGGCCGGGGCGGTGAGCTGGTCCGTGCCGACGCCGCACGCGATGCGCCCGCCGACGGCCTTCGCCTCCGCCGCCGACCGGCGGATGAGTTCCGCCGCGCCCGCCCAGTCCAGGCCCATCCCGCGCTGCGCCGTGTCCATGGCCTCGGCCACGCCCAGCCCGTGCGACCACAGGTGGCGGCGGAAGGCGAGCGTCGCGTCCCAGTCGACGGCGGCGGGCGAGTCGGGGGACACATCCGCGTACGGGTCGGCGACCACGTGCGCCGCCGAGAAGACCGTACGGGCGGTGAAGGGGGCGCCGGTGGTGAGCGCGAGGGGTTCGGAGCGGGGCGTGTAGGCGCGCAGCCCTCCGCTCGCGTCCGGGAGGTGGAGGGTCACAGCGCGATCTCCGGTACGTCGAGACGGCGGCCCTCGGCCGAGGACTTGAGGCCCAGTTCGGCGAGCTGGACGCCGCGGGCGCCGGCGAGGAGGTCCCAGTGGTAGGGCGCGTCGGCGTAGACGTGCCGCAGGAACAGCTCCCACTGGGCCTTGAAGCCGTTGTCGAACTCGGCGTTGTCGGGGACCTCCTGCCACTGGTCGCGGAAGGAGTAGGTGGCGGGGATGTCGGGGTTCCAGACCGGCTTGGGGGTCGCCGAGCGGTGCTGGACGCGGCAGTTGCGCAGGCCCGCGACCGCCGAGCCGTCCGTGCCGTCGACCTGGAACTCGACCAGTTCGTCGCGGTTGACGCGCACGGCCCAGGAGGAGTTGATCTGGGCGATCGCACCGCCTTCGAGTTCGAAGACCCCGTACGCGGCGTCGTCCGCCGTCGCGTCGTAGGGCTTGTCCTGCTCGTCCCAGCGCTGCGGGATGTGGGTCGCGGTGAGGGCCTGGACGGAGGTGACCCTGCCGAAGAGCTCGTGCAGGACGTACTCCCAGTGCGGGAACATGTCGACAACGATGCCACCGCCGTCCTCGGCACGGTAATTCCAGGAGGGGCGCTGCGCGGTCTGCCAGTCGCCCTCGAAGACCCAGTAGCCGAACTCCCCGCGGATGGACAGGATCCGGCCGAAGAAGCCGCCGTCGATGAGGCGCTTGAGCTTGAGCAGGCCGGGGAGGAAGAGCTTGTCCTGGACGACGCCGTGCTTGATGCCCTTCTCGCGCGCGAGGCGGGCCAGCTCCAGGGCGCCGTCGAGGCCGGTGGCCGTGGGCTTCTCGGTGTAGATGTGCTTGCCCGCCGCGATCGCCGCCTTGATCGACTCCTCGCGGGCGGAGGTGACCTGCGCGTCGAAGTAGATGTCGATGGTGGGGTCGGCCAGCACGGCGTCCAGGTCGGTGGACCAGTGCTCGAGCCCGTGCTGCTCGGCCAGCGCCTTCAGGGCGTGCTCGCGGCGCCCGACGAGGACCGGTTCGGGCCACAGCACGGTGCCGTCACCCAGGTCCAGACCGCCCTGGTCGCGGAGGGCGAGGATGGAGCGGACGAGGTGCTGGCGGTAGCCCATGCGTCCCGTCACGCCGTTCATGGCGATGCGCACCGTCTTGCGTGTCACGTCATTCCCTTCGTACGCGTCCGGCTCCCCGTACGCCCATCGGCGAGCGTCGCAGCAAGCGCTTTCTATCTGGTGAGAAGCTAGCCTCTGAGCAGCGGATCGGACAAGACCGTATGGAAGACGAGTTGTTCGAGCGGGCGAACAGGGTGGGGCGTGGGGCCGTAGGGTCTGCTCGGGCGTTTGCCCGAGAACCATGCGGACGGCACGGGGCTGTGGGTCTGAGGGCGGTTACCGGCCCATGGGCTCGGTGGCCCTGAAGGCGGTTACAGGCCCACGGATCCTGTGGACCTGAAGGCGGTTACAGGCCCACAGACCATGTGGACCCGAAGGCGGTTACAGACCTATGTGCCCGCGAGACGAGGACGAGGACGAGATGCGCGACCGGAGGACGACGAGATGACGGTGACCCTGGCGGACGTGGCGGCTCGCGCGCAGGTCTCCCCCGCGACGGTGTCGCGCGTGCTGAACGGGAACTATCCCGTGGCCGCCTCCACCCGTGAGCGGGTGCTGCGGGCGGTGGACGAGCTGGACTACGTGCTCAACGGGCCGGCGAGCTCACTGGCCGCCGCCACTTCCGACCTGGTCGGCATCCTGGTCAACGACATCGCCGACCCCTTCTTCGGGATCATGGCGGCCGCGATCCAGTCGGAGATCGGGGGGCCCGGGGGCCGTGCGGGCGGGGAGCGGCTCGGCGTGGTGTGCAACACCGGCGGCTCCCCGGAGCGCGAACTGACGTACCTCACGCTTCTTCAGCGCCAACGCGCTGCCGCGGTCGTCCTGACCGGCGGCGCCGTCGAGGACGCGCCGCACGCGGCGGCGGTCTCGGCGAAGCTGCGCAAGCTCGAGGACGCGGGGACCCGGGTGGTCCTGTGCGGGCGCCCGCCCGCGCCCGACGCCGCCGCGGCGATCGCGCTCACCTTCGACAACCGCGGGGGCGGGCAGCAGCTCACTGAGCATCTGATCGGGCTCGGGCACCGGCGCATGGGCTACATCGCGGGGCCCGAGGAGCGGACGACGACCCGCCACCGTCTGGAGGGGCACCGCGCCGCGCTCGCCCGGCACGGCATCGAGGACGATCCGCGGCACACGGTCCACGGACGCTACGACCGCCGTTCCGGGTACGAGGCGACGCTCGAACTCCTCCGCCGTGACCCGTCGTTGACGGCCGTCGTCGCCGCGAACGACACCGTCGCGCTCGGCGCGTGCGCGGCGCTGCGGGACTCCGGGCTCCGTATCCCGGACGACGTGTCCGTCGCCGGCTTCGACGACCTGCCGTTCAGCATCGACGCGGTGCCCGCGCTCACGACGGTGCGGCTGCCGTTGTCCGAGGCGGGGGCGCGGGCCGGGCGGATCGCGATGGGGCGCGAGGAGCCGCCGCCGGGCGGGATCGCCACGGTGCGGGGGGAGTTGATGGTGCGGGGGTCGACGGGGGGGCCGCGGGTCTGACGGGCGTGGTGGGGCGGTGGACCCAGTGGACCCAGTGGACCCAGTGGACCCGGTGGTCCTGGCTGACCCGGTGGACCCGCTGGCCATGGCGGGCCCGGCGGGCCCTCGCGGGCATAGCGGGCCCGGCGGTCGTGGCGGCCCCGGTGGTCCTGGCGGCCTCGTTGCTGCGGTGCGGGAGCCGGGAGCTCGGGGTGTCCTTCCGGCGGGCGCCCGCTGTCGGGGTACGGGGCGCAGGCCCGAGGGAACGCCGGCCGTACGGCGTCCATGGGCAGGCGCCGGTACGATCACCTGCCCATGGACGCCGCCGCAGGAAACGAAATGATCTCCATCCCGCCGGGGCGGGTCACGCTGTCGGACCGGCGGACGCGGCGCAGCTGGTCGGCCGAGCTCGCGCCCTACCGGCTCGCGGCGTTCCCGGTCACGCAGGCGCAGTACGCGGAGATCACCGGCCGACGGCCGAGCACCGCCCATGGGGACCGGTTGCCCGTCGAGGGCGTTTCCTGGTGGGACGCGGTCCGCTTCTGCAACGCCCTGTCCGAACGTGACGGGTTCGCGCCCGCCTATCACCTCGATGTCGCCCACGAGGGCATCGCATGGGACGCGTCCGCCGACGGATACCGGCTGCCGACCGAAGCCGAGTGGGAGCACGCCTGCCGCGCCGGTACGACCGGACCGCATTACGGGCCGCTCGACGAGATCGCCTGGTACCGCGGCAACGCGCACGAGCGAATCCACGACGTGGGCGGCAAGCGGCCCAATCCCTGGGGCCTGTACGACATGCTCGGCAACGTCTGGGACTGGTGCTGGGACCTCTACGACGCCGAGGTCTACGGCACCTACCGGGTGCTGCGCGGCGGCGGCTGGTTCGACGAGCACTGGAGCTGCCGGGCCTCCGCGCGGCGCCGCAGCCACCCGACCTACCAGGTCGACGACGTGGGATTCCGCATCGCGCGTTCCGAGGCGGGAATGTGACGCCTAGCGGCGGCCCAGGAGTTCGGCGATCCGGATGAACCCGTCGGAGCCGTGCCCCTGCCCGATGGCTCGGCGGGCGAGGCCTTCGGCCGCGCGCATCACGCCCGCGTCGATGCCGTGGGCCTCGGACGTGTGGACGATATGGGCCATGGACGACACCGCCGAGGTGAGTGGGTTGCCCTCACCGGAGAAACGTCCGCTGTCCAGTTCCTCCGCGTCCTGTTCGAAGATCGGCGGGAGAATGGCACCGATGCCTCTGGCGAACGGTGCGAGCTCCCGTGCGGTGACCCCTTCCGCCCGCGCCACCGCCAGGGCGTGCGCGTACCCGGCCATCGCGGTCCAGAAGATGTCGAGCAGCGCGATGTCGTACGCCGCCGCCCGGCCGATGCCCTCGCCGAGGTGGGTGTGGGTGCCGCCCAGTGCGTCCAGCACCGGCCGGTGCTCCTGATAGAGATCCGCCGGACCACTGTGGAGGAACACCGCCGCCGGCGTTCCGATGGTCGTGGTCGGCGTCATGATCGCACCGTCCAGGTAGCGGATACCGTGCCCCGCCGCCCACGCCGCGGCGTCACGGGCCCGCTCCGGGGTGTCGGCGGTCAGGTTCACCACCGTGCGCCCCTTGAGCGCGTCGGTGACCGCACCGCGCCGCAGAATGGCGTCCACCGCGTCGTAGTTCACCACGCAGGTCACGGTCAACCCGCTCGCGGAGACCGCCTCCTCGGCCGACCGGGCGGGCAACGCACCCCTCTCGACCAGTTCTCCGTCCCGGCCCGGCGTCCGATTCCAGACCGTGGTCCGCAGACCGGCGTCCAGGAACGCCCCGGCCAGAGACCGGCCCATCGGCCCCAGGCCGAGCACGGTGACGGCAGACTGTTCGCTGCGCGAGGACATGACTCAACTCCCGTATGAAGTAAGACAATTGATAACGAAGAGGACGGCGATGACGCGCACTCGTGCCCAGGACCCGAACGTCTGTGGAGTAACCGCCGCGATCGCCGTGATCGACGGAAAGTGGAAGACGGCTCTGCTCTGGCTGCTGGAATCCGGTCCGCACCGACCTGGCGAGCTGCGCCGGCGGCTCCCCGGCCTCAGCGAGAAGGTGCTGACTCAGGCGCTCCGCGAGATGGAGACCGACGGGCTGGTGCACCGAGAGGCGTACGACGTGCTCCCGCTGAAAACCGTGTACTCCCTGACCCGATTCGGTCGAGAACTCTCCGAGGCACTGGCCCCTCTCTCCGACTGGGGCCACCGCCGCTTGGAGAAGCTCACGGAGCCCCGCTCGACCTCCTGACCGTTCGCATGGTTCGCGTCACCGCCCCGTTCCCCATCAGGGTCGTACCTCCACCCGCCCGTCGCCAAGTACCCACAAAAAAGTGGCCACCGCGCGCCGCACTCCGCCGCTCGGTCGAAGCACCGGCCCGGGGCCGGCTGGAACTGCCGGAACACGCTACGAAGACCTGGGCTCGTCGTCTGCGCCAGGTCCACCGAGGAGGTGCTCCCGGCCCCAGGCGCCCAGGGGACCCAGCGCCTCGTTCAGGGAGACGCCGAGCGGGGTGAGGGCGTAGGTGACGCGGCGTACCTCTCCTTCGATCGCCTCCTCGCGGGAGACGATGCCGTCGGCCTCCAGCTCCCGCAGATGCGAGGCGAGGACCTTCTCGGTGACACCGGGGATGCCGCGCCTCAACTCACCGAACCGGCAGGGCCCTTCGCCCAGCGCCCACAGGATGAGCACCTTCCACTTGCCACCCACCACGTCGATCGCCGCGTCGATGCCGCACACGTACGTGTCCCGCCTGGTCATCCACCCACTTTAAGGTAACCACCCACAAAAGAGTGCGTACTTGATCATGGTTCGGGCGTATACGAACCTGATCGGCATGGACACCCACACCACCTCCAAAACCCCCGTCACCCTCCTGGGCCTCGGCGACATGGGCACCGCACTCGGCCGCGCCTGGCTCGCCGCGGGGCACCCGCTGACCGTCTGGAACCGCACCCCGGAAAAGGCCGAACCGCTGGCGGGCGCGGGCGCCCGGGCGGTGGCCACCCCGACCGAGGCGGTAGCTTCGGCAACCGGTCCGGTCGTCCTTTGCCTCCTGGACGACGCCTCCGTGGGCGCGACCTTGGACGGCACCGACCTGAACGGCAAGGACGTGGTCAACCTGACCACCAGCACCCCGGCCCAGGCCCGGCAGCGCGCCCGCTGGGCCGAGGAGCGCGGCGCTCGTTTCCTGGACGGCGGGATCATGGCCGTACCACCGATGATCGGCTGGCCGGAGACCGGCGGCTACATCTTCTACAGCGGCGACCGCGCCCTGTTCGAGCGCCACCACGAGGCACTGGAGGCTCCCGCCGGTGTGAAGTTCGTCGGCGAGGACCCCGGCCACGCGGCGCTGCACGACATCGCCCTGCTCAGCGCGATGACCGGCATGTTCGCGGGTATCACCCACGCCTTCGCCCTCGTACGCCCCGAGAAGGACCTCGACCAGGCCGGATTCGCCACCCTGCTCGCGGAATGGCTCGGTGCCATGTCGGGTCTCACCCACGGCATCGCCGCGCAACTGGAAAGCGGCGACTACACGGAGGGCGTCACCTCCAACCTCGCCATGATGACGGCGGGCAACGACGGGCTCCTGGCGACGGCGAAGGACCAGTCCGTCGATCCGCGGCTCCTCACCCCCTATATGGAGCTGATGCGCCACCGGGTGGCCCAGGGCCACGGCGACGAGGGCCTGGCGGGCACGGTCGGCCTGCTGAGAGGCGAGTGATACAAGCCCTGGCCCGGACGATCGTGGCGCGAAGGCCGGCCCCGAGGTCCGGCCGTCGCCCCCATGGACGACTCGTTGAAAACGGTCGTAAGCTGACACCACATCTCTGACTGAGTCAACCATCCGGGATGGATCAGCCATGACCGTTCACGACATCCGCTCGTTCAACCGCTTCTACACGAACCTCATCGGCGCGCTGGACTACGGCCGCCACCTCTACGCCCCGTACACGCTGACGGAGTCCCGCGTGCTGTACGAACTCGCGCATTCACCCCGTACGGACGCCGCCGACCTGCGCACCGAACTCTCCCTCGACGCCGGGTACTTGAGCCGCATCCTGAACAAGTTCGAGCAGGACGGGCTGGTCGAGCGGACGCCGTCGGAGCGGGACCCGCGGCGCCGCCGGATCACGCTCACGACCCGTGGCCGGGAGACCGCGGACCTGCTGGACGAGCGGGCGCGGGAATCGGTCAGCTCGCTGCTCGCGACCATTGCGGCCGACGACCGCCCCCGCCTCGCCGAGGCGATGCGGACCGTGCGCACGCTGCTCTCCGACGGGCGCCCGCCCCGTCGCGAGGACGTCGTCCTGCGCGAACCCGGCCCCGGCGACCTCGGCTGGATCGTGCAGCGCAACGCCGCGCTGTACGCCGCCGAACACGGCTGGAACGCCGACTACGAGGGGTTGGTGGCGAGGATCGTGGCCGACTTCGCCGAGGACCACGACCCGCACCTCGAACGCGTGTGGATCGCCGAGCTCGACGGTCGGCCGGTGGGGTGCGTGATGTGCGTACGGGACGACGCGCCCGGAAGCGCCCGGCTACGGCTCCTGCTCGTCGAGCCGGACGCGCGCGGGCTCGGGATCGGCGACCGGCTCGTCGAGGCCGTCGTCGACTTCGCGCGGGGCGTCGGCTACCGCGAACTCGTCCTGTGGACCAACGACGTCCTCGACGCCGCCCGCCGCGTCTACCAGCGCCACGGCTTCACCCTCGTCACCGAGAAACCGCACCGTTCCTTCGGCGCGGACCTCGTCGGCCAGGACTGGCGTCTGGACCTGCACGGCACGGAGTGACGTTGCCGGGTAGGGTCCCGGAGCATGAAGCTGGCCTTCTCCACGCTCGGCGTGCCCGGGCTTCCGATCCCCGATGTCGTACGACTGGCCACCACGCACGGCTACCACGGTGTGGAGCTGCGCGCGCATCCCGAGGAGCCGGTGCACCCCGGCATCGGGGCCGCCGAACGGGCCGATGTGGCCGCCGAGTTCAAGGCGTCGGGCATCGAGATCCTGGGCGTTGCGGGATACGTGCGCGTGGCGGCGCCGGGCGACGACGAGCCCGTACTCGCCGAGATCCGCGAACTCCTCGACCTCGCACACGACTTGGGCGCCCCCTTCGTACGGGTCTTCCCGGGCGCGGCCCCCGAGCAGAGCCCCGAGGAGGCGGACGCGACGGCGGCGCGACGGCTCGGCACGGCCGCGGAGTACGCCGCCGACCTGGGCGTACGCATCCTGCTGGAGACCCACGACTCGCACCGCACCGGCGCCGACGCGATCCGGGTACTCGGCCTGGTCGGCCACCGGCACGTGGGCTCGCTGTGGGACGTGATGCACACCTGGCTCGGCGGCGAACAGCCGACGTCGACGTACGCGGCCCTGTGCACCTACCTCGGCTACGTCCAGATCAAGGACATCGCCTCGGCCGAAGACACCACCCCGCTCCCGCTCGGCGCGGGCGTCCTCCCGCTCGCCGAGTGCGTGGAACAGCTCTCGCGGGCGGGCTGGGACGGCTGGCTGTGCTGGGAGTACGAGAAGCGGTGGTACGAGGGGGCGGCGCCGCTTCCGGAGCTGCTGGGGGCGGGACGGGAGCACCTGGCTCGGCTCCTGAACGAGTCCGCGTAGGGGCGGGACGTAATGCGGTGGCGGTGGTGCGGGGGTGGTGGGTTAGCCTCCGGCGGTGATTGAGCACCATTCACCCCGAGATCCGGCCGCCCCGTGGGCCTGACGCGTACCTTGATCGACGTCCGGCCGCTGCGGACCTCGCCCGTCTTCCGGCGGCTGCTGATCGGCCGGACGCTGTCCGTGCTCGGCAGCATGATGACCATGGTCGCCGTCATGTTCCAGGTCTGGCGGTCGACGCACAGCACGGTGTGGACCGGTGCGGTCGGGCTGGCGCAGGCGCTGCCGCTGATCGCGTTCGGGCTGTTCGCCGGTTCGCTGGTGGACCGGGGGGACCGGCGGCGGCTCTATCTGGCCTCCCAGGCCGGGCAGGCGGTGTGTTCCGTACTGCTGGCGCTTCAGGCCTTCGTCGGGCATCCGCCGGTGCTCGTCGTCCTCGCCCTGGTCGCCGCGCAGTCCGCCTTCGGAGCGGTCAGCGGCCCGGCGGCGGGCACGTTCGTGCCGCGGCTGCTGCCCAAGGACCAGGTGGGGGCCGGGCTGGCCCTCAACCAGATCACCTCCCAGGCGATGCTGCTGGTGGGCCCGGCGCTCGGCGGTCTCCTGCTGGGCTGGGTGGGCGTGGGCGGCTGCTACGTGGTGGACGCGCTCAGCTTCGGGCTGTCCTTCTACGGAGCGTTCGGGCTGCCTCCGCTGCCTCCCGAGGGGGAACAGTCACGGGCCGGACTGCGCGGCGTCCTGGACGGGCTGGCCTTCCTGGCCGGTCACCGCGTGGTGCGCGGCGCGCTGATCACCGACCTCGCCGCCACCGTGCTGTCGATGCCGCTGAGCCTGTTCCCGCTGGTCAACGCCGAGCGGTTCGGCGACAACCCGCGCACGCTCGGTCTGTTCCTGTCGGCCCTCGCCGTCGGGGGTGTCGCGGCCTCGGCCCTGTCCGGCTCCCTCACCCGCCTCGCCCGCCCGGGGGTGGCGATGCTCTGGGGCGCGGCGACCTGGGGGATCTCCCTCGCCCTCTTCGGCCTGATGACCAACCCGTGGGTCGGGCTCGCGCTCCTCGTCCTCGCCGGGGCCGGCGACACCGTCTCCGTCATCTCCCGCAGCACCATCGTCCAGACCCGTACGCCGGACGCGCTACTGGGCCGGGTCACCGCCGCCGAGCAGATCGTCGGCCAGGCCGGGCCCAACATCGGCAGCCTGCGCGGTGGCCTGGTCGCGGGCTGGACCTCCGGGGTGACCTCTCTGGTCAGCGGCGGCCTGCTGTGCGTGCTCGCGGTGGTGGTCGTGGGCGCGAGTACGCCGGAGCTGCGGGGCTCCGGGTCCGACCCTTCAGCCGATCACCCGGACCCGGACGGTCTTCCCGAGACCGCGTCGGGGTCGAAGGACCTCACTACCGGGTGACCGGGTGGCGCGTAGCACGACACTGGCCAAGAAGCGGGCGGACCCAACTGTGCCGGTCAAAAGCCGCCCACCCGCGACTCCAGCCGCTTGCGGCACTCCGGCCACTCCGCCGCCGTGATGGAGTAGATCGCGGAGTCGCGCAGGCGGCCGTTCTCGCCCGGGGCCCAGGAGCGGGACCAGTTGCGCAGGACGCCTTCGAAGCGGGCGCCCACGCGCTCGATCGCGGCGCGGGAACGGCTGTTGCGGGCGTCCGTCTTCAAGTCCACGCGCGCGACACCCCACTCCTCGAAGGCGTGCCGGAACAGCAGGAGCTTGGCCTCGGCGTTCACTCCCGTGCCCTGGGCGGATGCGGCGAGCCAGGTGAACCCGACCTCGATGGCGTCGAGTTGATCGTCCGCCAGCCAGAAGCGCGGCTCCCAGTACGACGTGGTGCCGACCGCTCGTCCCGAGGCGAGGGACACCTGGGCGTACGGTGCGAGCTTGCCCGTCGCGGCCCGGGCGAGCTGTGCGTCGATGTACTCCCCGACCTCGGCGGCCCTGGGAACCCAGGTGAACTCGTACGAGCCCCGGTTCTCCTCCGCCGCCACGGCGAGGTCGGCCGCGTGACGATGGCCGAGCGGCTCCAGTCGCACGAGCGCACCTTCGAGAACCGGCCCCTCCAACTGGAAACCCGACACCCGACATCCCTTCGCAAGCAACGGCCGACGACGCGCACTCCGCGTGGAAACGCGGAGTGCGCGGAAGTCCGGCGAAGTCTGCCGTACACGCCCGAGGCCGTCGAACGAAATTCCCGGGACCCGGGGGATTCACGATTCCGCCCAGGCCCCGAACGCCTCGTGGAACCCGGGGAACGTCTTGCGTACGCACCCCGGGTCGTCGAACTCGATCCCCGGCACCCGCAGCGACGTCACCGCGAAGGACATGACGACGCGGTGGTCGCCGTACGTCTTGATGTCCGCGCCGACGGGAGCGGCGCCCGGGTGGATCTCGATCCAGTCGGGGCCGGTGTCCACACGTACGCCCAGCCGCCGGAGGTTCTCCGCGCAGGCGTCCAGACGGTCGCACTCCTTCACCCGTGTGTTGGCCACGTCCTCGATGCGGACCGGGCCGGAGGCGAACGGCGCGATCGCAGCCAGCGTCGGCATCGTGTCGGAGATGTCCCGCATGTTGACGGTGAGGCCGCGCAGTTCGCCGGTGCCCCTGACCGTCGTGCGGTCGGATGCGGTCTCCACGTGTGCGCCCATGCGCCGCAGTACGTCCACGAAGCCGAGGTCGCCCTGGAGCGCACCCTCGCCCAGGCCCTGGACCGTGACCTCGCGGCCGGTCAGCGCCGCCGCCGCGAAGAAGTAGCTCGCGGTGGAGGCGTCGGGCTCGATGGAGTAGGTGGTGGCACGGTAGCCGCCGGGTTCGACGACGAAGACCTCGCCGCTTTCGCCCTCGCGGCGTACGGTCGCGCCGAACGCGCGCATCATCGCGAGCGTGATCTCGACGTACGGCGCCGAGACCAGGTCCGTGACGGTGATGCGCAGGCCCTTGCGGGTCAGCGGGCCGAGCAGCAGAAGCGCGGTCAGGTACTGGGAGGACTGGCCGGCGTCCAGCGTCACGTCCCCGCCCTCGACCCCCGCCGCCGCGATCCGCAGCGGGTGATGCCCCTCCGCCTCCTCGTGCCGCAGGTCCACGCCGAGGTCGCGCAGGGCGCGGGTCAGCGGGGCCAGCGGGCGGCGGCGCATCTGCGCGGAGGCGTCGAAGCGGTAGGTGCCGTGTCCGGCGGCGGCGAGCGTCGGCAGGAAGCGGGCGGTGGTCGCGCCGTCCCGGCAGTACACGTCGGCGTCCGTGGCCGCCGGGCCCTGCGGGCGGCCGTCGACCTGCCAGGCGCGCGGCGTACGGCCGACCCGGTAGCCGAGCCGGGTCAGACCTTCCGCGAAACCCTCCGTGTCGTCGGACCGGAGCGGCCGTACGAGGGTGGTGACCCCGTCGGCCGCCGCCGCCAGGAAGAGGGCACGCGCGGTGATGGACTTGGAACCGGGGATGTCGACAACGGCCATGCCCTCATGCTGGCTCCCCGACCCGGTCCGGCGCCGGAACGTCCGCCAAATGGACCCCATTCGGCGGTGTCATTCACGTCAGCGCCACACCTCCCACCAGCAGCGCCGCCGCTCCCCACCGCAGCGGGCCGATCGGTTCGCCGAGGAACAGGGCCGCCGATGACATGCCGAAGACCGGGACCAGGTGGGAGGACACCGGCTGAGCCGGTTTCACCACTCCCGCCCGACACACCCGTACCAACTTCACTGGACCTCCGAAATCCGGGGAACCCGGACCCCCGCCGGTTCGTCCAAAGCGCATGCTGCCGGAGAGTCTCCGCAGAGCGGTGTCGGCCTCGCTGCTGGCTGCGAACGCTGACCACCCTCTCCGCCGCCTGCGGCCGACAGCACGCCGTCACCGGCGCGCCCCCCTCCAACTGCGCCGGTGACGGCCCCTGCCCGGGTTACTGTGCACACCCTTGACTGGAAGAAACTTCCCGGATATTCGTGACTCCTCGGAAGTTTCCTTCATGAGGGAAGGAGCGCACGTGCGCGACTCCAGCACGGGAAGCACCGCACAACCGTCCAGACGTACCGTTCTCGCCGCCACCGTGGGAAGCACCGCCGCGCTGGCCATCAGCACGGCCGTCCCCGCCCGAGCGGCCGATGACCACCACGCCGAAGCGTCACTCCGCTCCCTCGTCTCCCGTATGACGCTGGAGGAGAAGGTCGGCCAGCTCTTCGTGATGCGCGTGTACGGCCACTCGGCCACCGCGCCCGACCAGGCCGACATCGACGCCAACCTAAGGGAGATCGGCGTCAGAACGGCCGCCGAGCTGATCGCCAAGTACCGGGTGGGCGGAATCATCTACTTCACCTGGGCGCACAACACCCGGGACCCCCACCAGATCGCCGCTCTCTCGAACGGCATCCAGCAGGCCTCCCTCGCCCAACCGCGGGGGCTGCCTGTTCTCATCTCCACCGACCAGGAGCACGGGATTGTGGCCCGCGTGGGCCGGCCCGCGACGCTGTTCCCGGGCGCGATGGCGCTGGGGGCGGGAGGCTCGCGGGAGGACGCCCGTACGGTGGGGCGCGTCGGCGGCGCCGAGTTGCGCGCGCTGGGGATCCGCCAGGACTACACCCCGGTCGCCGACGTGAACGTCAACCCGGCCAACCCCGTCATCGGCGTACGCTCCTTCGGCGCCGACCCGGACGCGGTGGCCGGGCTGGTGGCGGCCGAGGTGAAGGGGTATCAGGGCTCCGGTGTCGCCGCCACGGCCAAGCACTTCCCGGGGCACGGCGACACCGCCGTCGACAGCCACTTCGGGTTCCCGGTCATCACGCACAGCCGGGAGCTGTGGTCGGCCCTCGACGCCGTGCCCTTCCGGGCCGCCATCCGCGCCGGCATCGACTCGATCATGACCGCGCACATCATGGTCCCGGCGCTCGACCCGGCCGGCGACCCGGCCACGCTCTCCCACCCGATCCTCACCGGCATCCTGCGCGAGGAGCTCGGCTACGACGGGGTCGTGGTCACGGACTCGCTCCAGATGGAGGGCGTACGGACGAAGTACGGCGACGACCGCGTCCCCGTCCTGGCCCTGAAGGCCGGGGTCGACCAGCTCCTCAACCCGCCCTCCCTGGACGTGGCATGGAACGCCGTCCTGAACGCGGTGCGCGGCGGCGAGCTGACCGAGGCCCGCCTCGACGAGTCGATCCTGCGCGTCCTGCGGCTGAAGGCGAAGCTCGGGCTGCTGCGCGACCCGTACGTCACCGACGGCGGCGTCGACCGCGCGGTGGGCGTCGCGGCACATCTGAGGGCAGCCGACCGGATCGCCGAGCGCACGACCACCCTGCTCGTCAACCAGCGAGGCCTGCTGCCTCTTTCGCGGCGTTCACAGGTGAACGTCCTCGTTCTGGGTGCCGACCCCGCCTCCCCGTCCGGCACCGACGGACCGCCCACCACCGTCCTCGCGAGGACCCTCACCGAGCTGGGTTTCGCGGCGACGGCGCTGTCCACCGGGACGGCGCCCACCCAGGCGACCATCGACAGGGCGGTGGCGGCGGCCAAGGGCAAGGACGCCGTGATCGTCGGGACGTACAACGTGACGGCGACCGGTTCACAGAAGAACCTCGTCGAACAGCTCGTCGCGACCGGCGTCCCGGTCGTCGCGATCGCATTGCGCAACCCGTACGACGTGGCCCAACTCCCCTCAGTGGGCGCCTGCTTGGCCGCATACTCCTGGACGGACGTCGAACTGCGCGCCGCCGCACGGGTGATCGCGGGCGAGGTGAAGCCCCGCGGCAGGCTTCCGGTTGCGGTGCAGCGGGCGGACGACCCGGCGCAGGTTCTGTATCCGATCGGGTACGGATTGACGTATTAGTCCTACGTCGCACACCCGGCGCACCACCCCCAAGTGGCGCAAAGCACCCCGGATGTCTGGCGTGTGCCCGCCGCGACGGGTCACGCTGGACCGGGGTATCGGGGGGAAGCCATGCGAGCCAACTCGTTGGGTCGGCGTTCCGTTGGGGTGGTGTGCGCGCTGCTGATGGCCACGGTCGCGGGATGCGACCGCTGGTCCGGCGGCTCCGGGGGCGCCGAACCCGGCGCGGCGCCGACGTCGACACAACCCTCGGGGTACGGGGCGGTGTTCCTCGCGGTCGACGAGTGCAGCTCCTTCGGCACGACCAGTTTCACGGAAGTGCTCTGCAGCAGCGAACGGGCCGCCGCGCGCGTGATCGCCCGCTACGACGGCAAGGTGGCCGACGGGCCGCTGTGCCCGGCGACCACGGACTTCGTCCTGCACATCAGCGAGACCAGGCCCGCCTCGGACGAGAACGGCGACGGCGTGATCCCGCAGGGCTACGCCTGCATGCGCAAACTCGAGCGCCCGCACCCCGGCGATCCGGGCGGCGGCGGAGGCCCCCGCACGATCGTCGGCGACTGCGTCTACAGCTCCGGCAGCGGCCAGGTCCGCGAGACCGCCTGCGACGGCCAGGGGAAGATGCCCCCGGAGTACAAGGTGACGTCGGCGGTCGTCGAGCGGGCCACATGCCCCGCGTCCACCGAGTTGTATGTACAGCTGGGCGGAGACAAACCGGTGGGCTGCGCCCGGCCGGTGTGACGACGCCGGTGCGGCGGACAGAAGGTTCTGTCCGCCGCACCGGCGAGCGACCATGACGGCGCGGTGGTCCGGCGGTGCCGAACCGGCGTTACGGGCGCAGCGACAGTTCGCGGTCCGCCTCGTGGCGGTCCAGCTTCGCGTCGAACTTCGCGAGCGGCTTGGCCGCCGACGGGTTCGACTGGACCGTCGCCGAGGCGACGCCCGCCCACTCCAGGATGCGGGCCGTGGCGAGGGCCTTCTCGTCGGCGACGAGGCCGCCGACGTTGGCGCCGTGGTTCAGGCCGGGGGCCGTGAGGACGTACGAGTCACGCGCGCCCTTGCCGAGGCGGAAACGCTCCGCGCCCCACGGGTCGTTCTGGCCGTAGACGAAGAGCATGTGGTCGGCGTGGTGGCGGACCCAGGAGTCCACGTCCCGCATGGCCGACGGCTGGAACGTCATCGGGATGGAGCGTGGCACGAAGTTCCGCGGCGGCTGGTAGCCGTAGCGGACCAGCTTCTTCTCGATGTGCGGGAAGCCGATCGTGGGCGCGCCGAGCTGTGTGCCCGCCTGGTAGTAGTACGGCGTGTACGGCTCCAGGCCCTGGTCCGTGTAGAAGGAGAACCCGGAGATGGTGTCGATGGAGGTCCAGATCTCCTCGTCCGTGGCGTTCGCCGCGTCCGCGGGGATCGTGTCGCAGTCGGCCAGCAGGCTGTACTGCCAGAAGCCCCACACGTAGTCGAGGACGACCGCCTCGTACGCCTTGTCGAGGCTGCCGACCGTCGTGAACGTGAAGCCGTTCTCGGCCGCGAGCGCCTCGTACCTCTTCTCCAGCGGCTCCCGGCGCACCAGCGCCTCGCGCTGTACGGCGTTCAGCCGGTCGCGGCACTCCTTGGTGCCGACGGTGGCGAAGAAGCGGTCGTACGCCGAGTCCTCCTTGTTCACCACGTCGTTGGGGGCGACGTAGGCGACGACGCCGTCCATGTCACGCGGGTAGAAACGCTCGTAGTACGTGGCGGTCATGCCGCCCTTGGAGCCGCCCGTGGAGATCCACTTCTGGTGGTAGAGCGGCTTGAGGGCCTTGAAGATGCGGTGCTGGTCGCTGGCCGCCTGCCAGATGTCGAGCTTCGTCCAGTCGGCCGGGTCGGGCCGGGACGGGGTGAAGAAGCGGTACTCCATCGACACCTGGTTGCCGTCCACGATCTGGGTCGGCTCACGGCGGCTGGGAGTCGTCGAGACGTTGTAGCCGCCGGTGTAGAAGACCGTCGGGCGCGAGGTGTCCTTGTGCAGCACGGTGATGCGCTGCTGGAACGTGCCCTTGGACGGGTGCCGGTGGTCGATCGGCTGGGTGTAGTTGAGGACGAAGTAGCGGTAGCCGGTGTACGGCTTCTCCTGGATCAGGCTCATACCCGGTATCGCGAGGAGCCGGTCCTTTATGTCCGTGGTGGTCGTGCCGGTGGCCTCCGGCTGGGCGGCGGTGGCCGCCCCGGCCGTGCTCAACGTGCCTATGAGCACCGTGAGCGCCAGCAGCCATCTGAGCGCCTTGCGCATGCACCCTCCCCTGTGAAACAGATGTGCGCTGGAAGCTATCGGAGCAACTCACAGGCGCACCAGGGGAGATGGGGAAAACCCTCGACGGGAGGGCGACTCAGCAGAGGATCCAGCCCGAGCTCACCGAGCCCGAGCCGACGGAGCCCTTGATACGGACACAGCGGCGGCCGGCGTGAGCGACCACCGGGCCCGCGTGATGCGTGAAGCTGCCCTCGTCGACCACCGGCCGGTTGCCGCGCGCCTGCACGCTGACGGACATCGCCCTGGCGTAGGGCTTCTGCGTCTTGGGGAGGGTCACGGCGCAGACGTAGCCGCCACGCTTGTAGACCTGGACCGAGCCGGTCGAGAAGGACAGCGTACGGACCTTGCGTCCCGAGCAGTACGAGCCGGCCGCCGCGGTGCCCGGGTTCAGCATCGCGAGCAGTCCGGATGCGGTCAGCACGGCCAGGCCGAGCGCCAGGCGCCGGCGCATCGCACCACGGTCCACTGTCGTCCCTCCCCCACTCATCAACGTACTGGTGTACGGACGCAGGACGTACGTCGGATGGTTCCGCCCCCCCCGAAGGAGACTCAGGCGGAGGAGCCGACCGGCTCCTCCGGCTCCGGCGCTCCCACGAACGTCCGCCACAACTCCGCGTACTGGCCGTCCAGTCGAAGCAGCTCGTCGTGCGTACCGTCCTCCGCGACCCGGCCGTGGGCCATCACCACGACGCGGTCCGCACGGGCGGCCGTGGTCAGCCGGTGGGCGACCACCAGCGTCGTACGGCGGCCTGCCAGCCGGTCGGTCGCCTGGTTGACCAGGGCCTCCGTGGCCAGGTCGAGCGCGGCGGTGGCCTCGTCGAGCAGCAGGACGTCCGGGTCCACGAGTTCGGCGCGGGCCAGCGCGATCAGCTGGCGCTGCCCGGCGGAGAGGTTGCGGCCGCGCTCGGCGACCTCGTGGAGGTAGCCGCCGTCGAGCGTGGCGATCATGTCGTGCGCGCCGACCGCGCGGGACGCGGCCTCCACCTCGGCGTCGGTCGCGTCGGGACGGCCGTAGGCGATGGCGTCACGGACCGTGCCCTGGAAGAGGTACGCCTCCTGGGGCACGACACCGAGCCGGTGCCGGTAGGAGGTGATGTCGAGGGCGCGCAGATCGGTGCCGTCCACGGTCACCCGCCCGCCGGTCGGGTCGTAGAAGCGGGCGACCAGCTTCACCAGCGTCGACTTGCCCGCGCCGGTCTCGCCGACGAAGGCGACGGTCTGCCCGGCGGGGATGCTCAGACGGACCCCGCTGAGCGCCTCCTCGTCGTCGCCGTACGCGAAGTCGACGTCCTCGAAGGCGATGTCGCCGTGCAGCGCGGGCACGTCGAGCGGCTTGTCGGCGGTCTTCGTCGACGTCGGCTCCTGGAGCAGTTCCTGGATCCGGCCGAGCGAGACCGTCGCCTGCTGGTAGCCGTCGAAGACCTGTGAAAGCTGCTGCACGGGGGCGAAGAACAGGTCGATGTAGAGGAGGTACGCGACGAGCGCGCCGGTCGTGAGCGTCCCGGCGTCCACCCGGTGCGCGCCGACGATCAGCACCGCGGCCGCCGCGACCGACGACAGCAGCTGGACGAAGGGGAAGTAGACGGAGATCAGCCACTGTCCGCGGACACGCGCCCTGCGGTAGCTGTCGCTGCCCTCCGCGAACCGCTTCCCGCCCGAACGCTCACGCCGGAACGCCTGCAGGATCAGCAGCCCGGAGACCGACTCCTGAAGGTCGGCGTTGACCACGGACACCCGCTCACGGGCGAGTTCGTACGCCTTCACACTCGCCCGGCGGAAGAAGAACGTGCCGACGATCAGCACCGGCAGCGTCACGAAGACGACCAGCGCCAGCTGTACGTCGATCACCAGCAGCGCGGCCATGATGCCGAAGAAGGTGACGACGGAGACGAAGGCGGTGACCAGGCCGGTCTGCAGGAAGGTCGACAACGCGTCGACGTCGGTCGTCATCCGGGTCATGATCCGACCCGTCAACTCCCGTTCGTAGTAGTCGAGTCCGAGCCGCTGCAGCTGTGCGAAGATCTTCAGCCGGAGCGAGTACAGGACCCGCTCCCCGGTCCGTCCCGTCATCCGCGTCTCGCCGATCTGCGCCGCCCACTGGACGAGCACGGTGACGAGCGCGAGCGCGGCCGCGACCCACACCGCGCCGAGGGCCACCTGGGACACACCCTGGTCGATGCCGTGCCGGATCAGCACAGGCAGCAGCAAACCCATACCGGCGTCGATGCCGACCAGGCCGAGGCTGACCAGGAGGGGGAGCCCGAAGCCCCGCAGCAGCCTGCGCAGTCCGTACGACTCCTCGGACGTGACCGCGCGTGCCTCGTCGACACCCGGGGTGTCGGTGGCCGGGGGCAGCGCCTCGACCTGGGCGAGGAGCTCAGGTGTGGCGGGCGTTCCTTCCAGTGCCGTGTCCCGGCGCTCGCGGTCACCCGTCCACAGATGCGAGGTGACCCCCCGCTCGGCGTCGAACTCGGCGTCCAGTTCGTCCCGTACGGAGGTGTCCTCCGTCGGCGCGGCGGGCTGGGCGTGTCCCGGGGAGACCCCACCGAGCCCGTCCGGGTCCGTGAGCAGCCGCCGGTAGAGCGGGGACCGCTGCTGGAGTTCCTCGTGGGTGCCGATGTCGGCGAGCCGGCCGCCGTCGAGCACGGCGATGCGGTCGGCGAGGTTGAGCGTGGAGCGGCGGTGCGCGATCAGGAGGGTCGTCCGGCCCTCCATGACCTGTTTCAGCGCCTCGTGGATCTCATGCTCGACGCGGGCGTCCACGGCGGAGGTGGCGTCGTCCAGGACGAGCAGGCGCGGGTCGGTGAGGATGGCGCGGGCGAGGGCGACGCGCTGGCGCTGGCCGCCGGAGAGAGTGAGGCCGTGCTCGCCGACCTTGGTGTCGTAGCCGTCGGGCAGCTCGGCGATGAAACGCTCCGCCTGCGCGGCTCGGGCGGCCTCCTCGATCTGTTCGTCGGTGGCGTCCGGGCGGCCGTAGGCGATGTTGGCGCGCACGGTGTCGGAGAAGAGGAAGGAGTCCTCGGGTACCAGCCCGATCGCGGCCCGCAGCGACTCCTGGGTCAGCTCGCGCACATCGTGGCCGCCGATGAGGACGGCGCCGTGCGTCACGTCGTAGAAGCGGGGCATCAGCAACGAGATCGTCGACTTGCCGGAGCCGGACGAGCCGACGACGGCCAGGGTCTCGCCCGGTCCGATCTCGAAGCTCAGCCCGTCCAGGACCGGCCGCCCCTCCTCGTATCCGAACGACACGTCGTCGAACTCGACGGTCGCGGGCGCCTCGGCCGGAAGGGTCTTCGTCCCGTCCTGGATCGACGGCTCGGTGTCGATGAGTTCGAGCACGCGCTCGGCACCGGCGCGGGCCTGCTGCCCGACGGTGAGGACCACGGCGAGCATCCGCACCGGCCCGACGAGCTGGGAGAGGTACGAGGAGAACGCCACGAACGTACCGAGCGTGACCTGCCCGCGCACCGCGAGCCAGCCGCCCAGCGCCAGCATCGCGACCTGGCCGAGGGCGGGCACGGCCTGGAGGGCCGGGGTGTACTTGCTGTTGAGCCGGATCGTGCGCAGCCGCCCCGCGAAGAGCCGCCGCCCGACCTCCCTGAGCTTCCCGGTCTCCTGCTCCTCCTGTCCGAAGCCCTTCACCACGCGTACGCCGCTGATGGCGCCGTCCACCACGCCCGCGACGGCGGCGGCCTGGGCCTGCGCGTACCAGGTCGCGGGGTGCAGCTTGGCGCGGCTGCGCTTGGCGATGAACCAGAGGGCGGGGGCGACGGCGAGCGCGACCAGGGTGAGCGGCAGCGAGAGCCAGGCCATGATCCCGAGGGAGATCAGGAAGAGGAGGAGGTTCCCGATGGTCATCGGGAGCATGAACAGCAGGCTCTGAATCAGCTGGAGGTCGCTGGTGGCGCGGCCGACGACCTGGCCGGTGGACAGCTCGTCCTGGCGCCGCCCGTCGAGCCGGGTGATGGTGCCGTACATCTCGGTCCGCAGGTCGTGCTGTACGTCGAGGGCGAGCCGGCCGCCGTAGTAGCGGCGGATGTAGGTGAGGACGTAGACGACGACGGCAGCTGCGATGAGCGCGCCCGCCCAGGGGGCCATGCTGCGGCTGTGACCCCCGACCACGTCGTCGATGATCACCTTCGTGATCAGCGGGACGACCGCCATGACGGCCATGCCGGCCAGCGAGGAACCGAGCGCGAGCAGCACGTCCTTCGGATACCGCCACGCGTACCCGGCGAGCCGCCGTGCCCAGCCGCCCTTCTCCCCCTGCTGCGCTGCCACGCCGGTGCCTTCCGTAGATCTCACTCCGCCGGAAGGCACCAACGCTCAGTCAAGCGGATTTCATCCCTCCGCAATAAACGGCAGACGTGCGCGCAGGGAGTACAGGCGGGTTATCTGGACCGCGTTCTGGTTGTCGTCGCTGACCAGAAGGAGGTTCAGGTCCTTGTCGGAGCGGCCGGTGACGACGAGGCCCTCGATGTTGTCGAGGAGGGGGTTGGGCTGGGGCTGTTCGGCCTGGGCGCCCAGTGAAGGACAGTTCACGAGATCGGCGAGGAGGGTCTTGCGGGCGAGACGGACGCCGCTCTGGCCGGTGAGGGTGTCCACGGCGCTGGTGTCCGTGGCGTGCCGCAGGTCGGCCAGGTAGAGGCGGACGGTGTTGCCGACGCCGGAGGTGAAACCGCGCTCCAGGACGAGCAGGCGGCCATCAGGGGTGGCGGTGGCTTCGGAGACGCCGAGGCCGGTGTCGGTGCGGTAGCCGTACTGGGCGGCGAGCCGGAAGTCGCTGTTCTTCTTACGCTCCCACGTCTGGAAGCGCACGATGCCGCTGGTGTCGCCGCTGAGGCTGCCCTCCATCGCGGCGAGCAGGGTGCGCCCGCCGGGCAGCAGGGTCAGCCCTTCGAAGGTCTGGTTCGAGGTGGCGCGGCCGGCGGGGGCGACCCTGAGCGCGTCCGGCACGGGGAGGCTGTCGACCAGGGTGCCGTCCCGCTCGTAGCGGAGTACGACGGGCTCGGACTCCGAGCTGACCAGGCGGGTGCCGATGGGGGTCCTCCCCCCGCTCGAGCGAAGCCGAGAGTGGGGGAGGTCGACGACCAGACCCTCGGAGTCGAGCGCGGCACCCTTCCCGTCGGCGAGCGGGACGACACCGGTGGGCTTCAGCGTCTTCCGGTCCAGGGTGAAGAGGGAAGACCGGTCGGAGAGCGCGGCGATCGATCCGTCGCGGTCCACGGCGAGCGCGGAGAGATTGCCGACGAACGTGCCCTCGTACGTCGTCTTGTCGAGCGCGTCGGAGTAGCTCTGGATGGAGACCGAGGGCGAGCACGCGTTGCCGCTCGGGGCGGCGACGGCGGGCCCGGCGGCGGTCAGACAGGTGGCCGCCGCCAGGCCGGCGGTGACGGTGGCGAGTACGGTTCTGGGGCGCATGGCGTCACGGTAGGACGCACGGGTGACCCGGGGACGGACTCGCCGTGAATCACAGGGAGTTCAGCGCGTTCAGGGGTTCAGGGGGCCAGGGGAGTCAGCTCGCGAGGTCCTTGTGGATGGCCTTGGCGACGCCCTGGATCGTGGTGATGCCGTAGTTCATGGTGCTGTTGCCGTGGGTGAGCACGGTGATCATGTAGTCGTGGCCGCCGCCCTTGAAGGTGCCGACGCTGTGCACGCGCCAACCGTGTGTGGACCGCGACAGCCAGCCGTTCTTGACGTGTACGGAGACGCCGGAGGGCACCCCGGCCGGCGTACCCCAGCGCTGCGAGGAGATGACCTGGCCCATCAGCTTGAGGATGTACGCGCGGGAGTTGTCGCTCAGTACCGAGTTCTTGGCGGTGATGAGCTGGAGCAGCTTCTGCTCGTCGCGGACGGTGATCTGGGTGAGACCCCAGTAACCATTGGCTCCCGGCTTGGTCTGCGTCATCCCGGCGGCGGTGAGGAAACCCTTCACCTTGGTCACGCCGAGTTGCTTCCACAGCGTGCTGGTGGAGGCGTTGTCCGACTTGGTGATCATGGCCGTGGCGAGGCTCTGCTCGCGACTGGTCAGATACCGGTTGTGCTTCTTGGCGTCCCACAGCAGCGTGGCCAGAACGGTGACCTTGACAATGCTGGCGGAGTCGTAGGCCGTACTGCCGCGCAGACTGCAGCTCGTTTTCGTCGTACGGTCGTACAGGCCGACGGCGACCGTGCCCTTGCGGCTCTCGAGCGCCGCGGTGATGTCCTTCTGCAGCTTGGTGGCCAGGCCCGCCTTGCTCGACGTACAGCTGACCGTGGGCGTCGTGGCCGCGGCGGCGGGCGTGGCGGCGGCCACCAACGGCACGAGCACCCCGGCACCGAGGCCCGCCGCGAGCACCCGGGCGCGCCGGGGTATTCGGTGAGTCATGGAGGCTTCCCATCCCCTCGAAGCGATACGAATGCGCCAAGGGCGCACTCGCATCCCATGACTCGCCGCACTGGCCGAAAGTTGTACGTGTGTTCGCGAGACGGGGCTCAGGTTACGAAGCGACCTGGCCGCCGGGACGCCGGTGGTCGCCGACCCGCCGGCGAGCTGCCCGCCTGAGCAACTGTGCTCGGCCAGTATGGGGGGTACCTCCAACAAACCGTGAGCACTCCCACCCCCACCGTTCACATGCCACTCATTTGAGCGCTTGAATGACATTTCCCCCTCAACCGCTCACGCTTTTTTCCACCATAGGTGTCATGAGCCCGGGATACGCGTACGACCACCACCCGCACAGCACAGGCCAGGTGATCTCCACGGTGCGCACACTCATGCGCACCGACGGCCTGGACGTGTCCCTCACCGCCATCGCCCGAAGCTGTGGCACGTCACGCAACTTCCTCTACGACAACTGGAAATCCGCCTTCCGACTGTGCCTGCTCGCACTGAAGGCCGAACTCGGGCACGCCTTCGACACGGCGAACCGCACCTGCCCCAGCGACGGCTCCGTTCCAGGGATCAGCGACCACCTGACCCACGTCGTGCGCGGGATCCGCCGCCATCCGACCACGGCCGCCGTCGCGCGCTCCTCTCCCACGGCGTTCGCCACCGCGCACGCGGCGATCGAGGGTCCGCTGGTAGAGCTCGTGCTGGGGCGGATCAGTGATCTGCTTCACCCGCTCGTTCCTCACGGCGGCGTCTGGGGCGACCCCGCGCTGCACTCCAGGCCCTGGAAGATCCTCTGGATCGCCCGCCCCGCCGCCCTCTGCCCCGAAGCCGTGGGAGACCAGCACCGGGAGGACGCCCTGGACGGCGCCTTCACCGAGTTGCTGAGCGACCTGCTCGCCCCCTGGTCCACCTGAGCCCGGCCCCCTACCAGCCCCCTCCAAACCCCTCCCCGACTTGGGCCACAGCCGACCCGATACACAGCTCACGCCCAGCAAGACCACAGTGCGCACCCATCGCCCCCCGGCACGGTTCAGTGGTGACGTCTGCCACCGATCCGCATCCCCACGCCCCCGTGTCCCCCGCGGCCGATTCCGCCTCGCCGCCGCCCGAGCGGTCCGGGCCGCCGGAGAAAGCGCCCCACTGGTCACTGCCCGCCCTGATCGCGATCATGGTGCTGGCCACCGCGCTGTACTCCTGGAACCTGTCGTCCGACAGCCTGAACAGCTTCTACAGCGCCGCCGTGCTCAGTGGCACGGACAGCTGGAAGGCATGGTTCTTCGGCTCGTTGGACGCGGGAAACTTCATGACCGTCGACAAGCCGCCGTTCACGCTCATGGTCATGGGCCTGTCCTGCCGGATCTTCGGCTACGGCACCTGGCAGATGATGCTGCCGCTGATCGCCGCCGCGGTGGGCACGATCTGGATCCTGCACTCGTCGGTGAAGCGAGTGTTCGGACACGGCGCCGCCGCGATCGCGGCGCTCGTGCTCGCGCTGACCCCGATCACCGTCGCCATCAACCGCGACAACAACCCCGACTCCCTGCTGGTGCTGCTGATGGTCGGGGGCGCCGCCCTCGCGCTGCGCGCCGTCCACAACGGCAAGCTGCTGCCGCTGCTCGGCTCCGCGGTGTGCTTCGGGCTCGCCTTCAACACCAAGATGCTCCAGGGCTACATCGCGCTGCCCGCCGTCTTCGCGGTCTACCTGTACGCGACCCGCCTCGGCCTGGTGAAGCGGATCGTCAACCTGCTGCTCGGGGGCGTGGCCCTGGCCGTCGCCAGTTTCTGGTGGGCGGCGGCCGTGTCCCTGGTGCCCGCGTCGGAGCGGCCGTACATCGGCGGCTCGACGGACGGCACCGCGTGGAACCTGATCATGGGTTACAACGGCCTCGGCCGAGTCTTCGGCGGAGAGGGCAACGGCGGGGGCGGCGGCGGCAGCTTCGCCGGCACCGCCGGCATCGGCCGCATGTTCAACGACACCCTCGGCGGCCAGATCTCCTGGCTGCTGCCCTTCGCGGCGATCGCCCTCGTCGGCGGCCTGGTCCTGCGCGGCCGCGCCCCGCGTACCGACCTCACCCGCGCCGCGTTGATCCTCTGGGGCGGCTGGACCCTCTTCCACTACCTGACCTTCGCCATGGCCGAAGGCACGATGCACCCGTACTACACGACCGCGCTCGCCCCCGGGGTCGCGGCCCTGTGCGGAGGCGGCGGGGTGATGCTGCTGAAGGCGTTCCGGGCCGACAAGCGGTGGGTGTGGGTGCTGCCCGTCGCTCTGGGCGTCACCGGCATCTGGTCGATCGTGCTGCTGCGCCGAGCCTCCGGCTGGAACACCTGGCTGTGGCCGACGATCGCGGTGGTAATGGCGCTGGCGATCGCGGGCCTGATCGTCTTCCGCTCCGGCCGACGTATCCAGTTGCTCGCCGCTTCCGTGGCCGCCGCGATCGTGGCGGCCCTGGCCGGCCCGACCGCGTACGCCGCCTCGGTGCCCGCGGGCTCGGGCGGCGGCATGGGCGGCACCAACCCGACGGCCGGTCCCACGACCGGCGGCGGCATGGGCTTCGGCGGCGGTGGCGGCGGTGGCGGTGGCCGCGCGGGCGGCTTCCCCGGTGGCAACGCCGGGGGCGAGATGCCCGGTGGCCAGCAGCAGGGCGGCCAGACCGGCCAGGACGGCCAGGACGGCCAGGACGGCCAGATGGGTACGCCGCCGGGTGGTACCCCGAGCGGTGCCCCGAGCAGCGGGATGCCCGGCGGACAGCAGGGCGGAACCCAGCAGGAGGGCGCTCAGCAGGGCGGCGACATGGGTACGCCCCCGAGCGGTACCGGCACTGCCGGTACCCCGGGCGGCGGCACACAGGGCGGAGGCATGGGCGGCCGCGGCATGGGCGGCGGCGCCGACACCGAGCTGATCTCCTACCTGGAGAAGCACCAGGACGGCGCCAAGTGGCTGCTCGCGGTGTCCAGTTCGCAGAGCGCCGCGCAGCTGATCGTGAGCACCGGGAAGCCCGTCATCTCCATGTGGGGATGGTCCGGCACCGACAAGGCGATGACGCTCGCCAAGCTCAAGGAGCTCGTGAAGAAGGGCGAGTTGCACTACATCCAGCTCGGCGGCGGGGGCATGGGCGGCGGCATGGGCCAAGGCAACTCCGACAGCGTCAGCTCGGAGGTCACGGCCTGGGTGGAGAAGAACGCCACGGCCGTGAAGGAGAGCGCGTACAGCAAGAGCGCGACCTCCGAGTCGAGTTCGAGCACGGCCAACACCACCCAGTCGACGCTCTACCGCCTGGACCCGTCCGATCTGAACTGACGTCCACGCACACACCACACACGCACACGCGCGTCGCGGCCCCTGACCGGATTCCCGGTCAGGGGCCGCGACGCGTGTGGCAAGAGTTCCCAAGAACCGTCAAAAGCTGGGGACAACAACGACTTGCCCGTTCCCGACACACAACAGACACGTCACGTTCACTCAGTGAAACGCATGTCCATGCCACGCTCCGGGTTGTCCATTCATTCAACCCGCGTAGAACGGACGTCCCCACATGCCCGCCACGCAGATACGCCGCTGGAAGACGCTAGCGCTCGCCACGTCCGCCGTGCTCGTCGGCCTCACCCTGCCGACGGTGACCGCGAGCCCCGCCAGTGCCACGACGACCGCGTACGACACCACGTACTACAAGAACGCGATCGGCAAGACCGGCACCAGCCTGAAGTCCTCGCTGCACACGATCATCACCCCCCAGACCAAGCTCTCGTACTCCGCGGTCTGGGACGCGCTCAAGGTCACCGACCAGGACCCGAACAACAGCAGCAACGTGATCCTGCTGTACGGCGGCACCTCACGGTCCAAGTCCCTGAACGGCGGCGCCGTGGGCAACTGGAACCGTGAGCATGTCTGGGCCCAGTCCCACGGCGACTTCGGCACCTCGGCCGGGCCCGGCACCGACCTGCACCACCTGCGTCCCGAGGACGTGCAGGTCAACAGCACGCGTGGCAACAAGGACTTCGACAACGGCGGCAGCGCGGTCAGCGGCGCCCCCGGCAGCTACACGGACTCCAACTCCTTCGAGCCGCGCGACGCGGTCAAGGGCGACGTGGCACGCATGATCCTCTACATGGCGGTCCGCTACGAGGGCGACGACGGCTTCGCCAACCTCGAGCCCAACGACCTGGTCACCAACGGCAGCGTCCCGCTTCACGGCCGCCTCTCGGTCCTGAAGCAGTGGAACGAGCAGGACCCGCCGAACGCCTTCGAGGAGCGCCGCAACCAGGTCATCTACGACACCTACCAGCACAACCGCAACCCGTTCATCGACCACCCGGAGTGGGTCGAGGCGATCTGGTAGGCGACGGCCCGTTCCTGGCTGTCAGCTCCCGAGATGCGTAGGCGCGAACATCCGCAGTACCGCTGGGAGCAGCACCACCGAAGGCCCCGGTGTCGCCAGGGCCTTGGCCAGGTCCTCTTCGAGTGTCCCGGGGGTCGTACGGACCCCCGGGACGCCGAAGGACTCCGCGAGGGCCACGTAGTCCGGACGCGACAGCTCCGTGGCCGTCGCCTGGCCGAAGGCGTCCGTCATGTACTCGCGCAGGATGCCGTAGCCGCCGTCGTCGACGATCAGCCAAGTGACGTTCAGGCCGGACTGCTTGGCGGTGGCCAGTTCGGCGATTGAATACAACGCGCCACCGTCGCCGGAGACGGCGAGGACCGGGCGGGCGGGGTCGGCGGCCGCCGCGCCCAGCGCCGCCGGGAAGGCGTAGCCGAGGCCGCCGGCACCCTGGGCGGAGTGCATGAGGTTCGTCCCGCGCGGGTCGAAGGCCGACCATGCCCAGTAGGCCAGGATCGTCATGTCCCAGAAGGACGGGGAGGACGACGGGAGGGCTCGGCGGACGGACGCCAACACCTCCTGTTCCAGGGTGAGTTCCTGGCCGGCGATGCGCTCGGCGACCTTCGCCAGCAGGGTGCGTACGCGGTCTGCCGCCGTGGGGTCGGGGCGCTCCTCCACCGTCTCCAGGAGCGCGGAGAGCGCGAGCCGGGCGTCCGCGTGGATGCCCAGCGCCGGGTGGTTGGACTCCAGCTTGCCGAGGTCGGCCTCGATCTGGATGACCCGGCCGCGGGGCTTGAACGTGTGGTAGTTCGAGGAGAGTTCGCCGAGGCCCGAGCCGATCACGAGCAGGACGTCCGCGTCCTCCAGGAGGTCGGTCGTGTGGCGGTCCTCCAGCCAGGACTGGAGCGAGAGCGGGTGGTTCCAGGGGAAGGCACCCTTGCCGCCGAAGGTGGTGACGACGGGTGCGTTCAGCCGTTCGGCGAGTTGGCGCAGTTTGCCGGACGCGTCCGCTCGTACGACTCCGCCGCCCGCGATGATGGCGGGGCGGGCGGCGTGGGACAGCAGGTCGGCCGCGACCGCTGTCAGTTCGGGGCGCGGGACGACTTCCTCCGGTGTCGCGTCCATCGCCGTCACCACCGGCAGGTGCGTTTCGGCGAGAAGTACGTCCTGCGGGATCTCCACCCAGACCGGGCCGTGCGGCGCCGTCAGTGCCGACTCCCAGGCGGCCGCGATGGCGGACGGGATCTGGGACTGGCTGCGGACCGTGTGGACGGACTTCACCACGCCTCGGAACGACGCCTGCTGGTCCGGGAGTTCATGCAGATAGCCGTGGCGTCCGCCGCCCAGTCCCGCGGTGGGGATCTGGCTGCTGATCGCCAGCACGGGGGCGCTGGCCGCCGCGGCTTCCTGGAGCGCGGCGAGCGAGGTGAGCGCCCCGGGGCCCGTCGAGAGGAGCAGCGGAGCCGCCTCACCCGTGATCCGGCCGTACGCGTCCGCCGCGAAGCCCGCGTTGTTCTCCACCCGCAGCCCCACGTACTGGAGGGACGAGCGGCGCAGGGCGTCGAACATGCCCAGCGCGTGCTGGCCGGGCAGTCCGAAGACGGTGGTCGCGCCGAGACCGGAGAGGGTCTCCACGACCAGGTCTCCGCCGTTGCGGCCGGGGGGCGGGTTCAGCGCGGCCTCCGTCTGTGCGGCGGTGGGGCGGAGCACCAGGTCGTGGTCGTGAGTCACTTCGCTGCCTTCTCCTGCGCGATCTGGCGGGACATGATCGTGGTGAGTTCGTACGCCGTGTGGGACGCGGCCACCGCTGTGATCTCGGCGTGGTCGTACGCGGGGGCGACCTCGACGACGTCCGCGGAGACCAGGTTGCAGGAGGACAGTCCGCGCAGGATCTCCAGGAGTTCGCGCGAGGTCATGCCGCCGGCCTCCGGCGTCCCGGTGCCGGGCGCGTGCGCCGGGTCGAGGCAGTCGATGTCGATGGAGATGTACAGCGGGCGGTTGCCGATGCGCTGGCGCAGCTGGTCGGCGACCTCGTCGGCGCCGCGGCGGTAGATGTCCGCCGAGGTGACGATGCCGAAGCCCATCTTCTCGTCGTCGGTCAGGTCCTGCTTGCCGTACAGCGGGCCGCGGGTGCCGACGTGGGAGAGGGCCTCCGTGTCCAGAATGCCTTCCTCGACGGCGCGGCGGAACGGGGTGCCGTGCGTGTACTCGGCGCCGAAGTAGGTGTCCCAGGTGTCGAGGTGGGCGTCGAAGTGGAGCAGGGCGACGGGGCCGTGCTTCTTCGCGACGGAGCGCAGGAGGGGCAGGGCGATGGTGTGGTCGCCGCCGAGGGTCATGAGGCGGGCCCCCGTGCCGAGCAGCTCGTCGGCGGCGGCCTCCACCGTCTCGACGGCCTCGTTGATGTTGAACGGGTTGGCCGCGATGTCACCGGCGTCGGCGACCTGGGCGAGGGCGAAGGGGGAGGCGTCCTGGGCCGGGTTGTACGGGCGCAGCAGCCGGGAGGCCTCGCGGATCGCGTTGCCGCCGAAGCGGGCGCCGGGCCGGTACGAGACGCCGGAGTCGAACGGCACGCCGACCACGGCGACGTCGGCCGCGCCGACCTCGTCGAGGCGCGGCAGCCGGGCGAAGGTCGCGGGGCCCGCGTACCGCGGGATGCGGGACGAGTCGACGGGGCCGCGTGGCTGGTCGCCGCCTGCTGCCGGGTTCTCGGTGCTGCTCATCGTCGGACTCCTCCAGGTGGTGCGGGTACTGCGTCTTCCAGTGTCGCGGACCCCACGGACAGGGACCGCCCGGCCCGGCCGCCGTAAGGGTACGGACGGCCGGGTCGAAGTTGTTCGGGCGCGGGGCGCAGACACGTACGGCTGCGCCGCGTGGGCACAACCTGCCGCGGACTACCCGCCGCAGGTTGTGCACCGCGCCTGAAGCGGAGCGTTCACGCGCGCACGGCCGCCGTCTCCACCTCGGCCTCGGCCTCGGCGCTCGCGCCGCGCCCGGCCAGCCGCTCGCGCCAGGCGACCAGCACGGCCTCCTCGGTCGGCTTGGTGGCCAGGGACACCACCACGTAGGCGACCAGCGAGGACACCAGCCCGTAGTAGACGGGTTCGTTCGCGAGGATGCCGTACGTCGCCATGAGCCCGACGACCGCGAGCCCGCCGACGACGATGGAGGCGAGCGCTCCGGGCGCCGTGCCGCGCTTCCACAGCAGTCCGCCGAGGATCGGCACGAGCAGACCGCCGACCAGCAGGTTGTATGCGACGGTCAGCGCCTCGACGACGTTGTTGAGCGCGATCGCCGTACAGATCACCGCGATGCCCATGATGAGGATGAAGGCGCGGTTGCCCTTGACCTCGTCGTGGTCGTCGACGTCGCGCTTCACCGCACCGCGCACCCGCGACCAGATGTCGTTGTTGGCGACGGTGGCACAGGCGATGAGGGCGCCGGAGGAGGTCGACATCACGGCGGCGAGCGCCGCGGCGAGGACCAGCCCCCGCACTCCGACCGGGAGTTCGTCCTTGACGATGGTCGCGAAGGCGGTGTCGGCGCTGGGCAGCGTCGGGTAGAGGACCTTGGCCGCCGTACCGATGACGGCGCCGGCGACGGCGTACACCAGGCAGTACGTGCCCGCGACCGTGCCACCCCACTTCGCCGTGGTGTCGCTGCGGGCGGTGAACACGCGCTGCCAGATGTCCTGGCCGATGAGCATGCCGAACGTATAGATCAGGACGTACGTGAAGATCGTCTCGCCGCCGATGCCCAGCGGGTCGAAGTACTCGGTGGGCAGCTTGGCCTTCATCTCGCTGAACCCACCTGCCTTGACGACGGCGATGGGCAGGAGCAGGAGCAGCACGCCGACGGTCTTCACGACGAACTGCACCATGTCGGTGATGGTGATCGACCACATGCCGCCGAGCGTGGAGTACGCGACGACGATCGAGCCGCCGAGGACGATCGCGAGCGTCCGGTTCATGTCGAAGAGGACGTCGAAGATCGTGGCGTACGCGATGGTCGAGGTGACCGCGAGCATCAGGGTGTACGCCCACATGACAAGACCGGAGATGACGCCGGCCCGTCCGCCGTAGCGGAGGTCGAGCATCTCGGAGACGGTGTAGACCTTCAGGCGGGCGATGCGGGCGGAGAAGAAGACGGAGAGGGCGAGGAGGCCGAGGCCGATGGTGAAGACCATCCAGGCCCCGGACAGTCCGTACTGATACCCGAGCCCGACGCCGCCGATGGTGGACGCGCCGCCGAGGACGATCGCGGCCATGGTGCCGGAGTACATCGCGGGCCCGAGCCGCCGCCCGGCGACCAGGAACTCGCTCTTCGACTTGGCGCGGCGCATGCCCCACCAGCCCATGGCCAGCATGCCGAGCAAATAGACGACGATCACTGTGTAGTCGACGGCCATGGGTCTCCTCCGTGCGCTCGGTGGCGTGTCGTGCGGGTGGTATGGGGGGTGTCCGTGAGGACTGGCCGGTGGCTGATCGCGGGGACATCCGCCCGTACCCGCGGCTACCGGCGGTCACGACCCTAGGTGGCCGGAAGGCGACTCTGAAGTGTACGTTTCATCCACTGTCGCTGAACCGGATGGAGGGAATGTCCACCATGCCGGACCCGTCCGCGCCTCCTGTCCCGCCCACTCCCCCGGTACTGCTCAGCGCCCTCCTGGCCCGGGAGGACCTGGCCCTGCGCCAGATCGCGGGCCCTTCCACTCCGGACACGGTGATCCACTGGGCGCACACGTCCGAGATGGCGGACCCGTACCCGTACCTGCTGGGCGGCGAACTGCTGCTGACCGCCGGGGTGCACATCCCGGAGGCGGCGGGCTCGGGCACGTACTTCGACGACTACGTGTCCCGGATCGTGGCGGCGGGCGGCGCGGCGCTGGGCTTCGGCCTGGCGCCGGTGCACGACACGGTTCCGCGGGCGCTGGTGGCGGCCTGCGACGCGTACGGCCTTCCTCTCCTCGAAGTCCCGCCCCAGACCACTTTCTCGGGCGTGGCCCGCGCCGTCTGGCAGTTGATGGCCCAGGCCCGACTGGCCGAGCTGCGGCGTGTCACGGAGGCCCAGCAGAGCCTGGCGGCGGCCGCGGCCCGCCCGGACCCGGTACCGGCGGTACTGCGACAGCTGGCCCAGCGGGTGGGGGGCTGGGCGGTGCTGTACGGGCCGGACGGGGCGGAACTGGCCGAGGCGGGGAGGATGCCGGAGGGGACGGCCGCACGGCCCCCTGCCGCATCGCGCGCGCCGGAAGCGACCACCGTGCGCGCGCCGCTCGCGCCGGTCGCGCCGCTCGCGCCGGTCGTGGCCGTCGCGCGGGCGCCGGTCGCGGAGGCACTCGCCGAGCTGGCCGCCGTCGTGCGCCCCGGGGAGGCACGGGGCCCCGCCCCCTCCTCCGCGACCGACACCGTCAAAGGCGCCCACCTCGCCGCCTACGCACTCGGCGGCGGGCAGGGTTTCGTCCTCGGCGTCGCCGCGCCGCGCCGCGACCCCGGGGACCACACCATCGCTTCCGTCGCGGCCGTCCTGCTCGCGCTCCTCACCGGGGAGCAGCAGAGCGGGAGCGGCGCGGCGCGCTCGGCGGCGCTGGTGCGGCTGCTGCTGGGCGCCGCACCGGATGCGGTCGCGCCGCTGCTGGGCGGCGAGCGGTGGTTCGTCGTGCACGCGCGGCCCCTCGGCGACGGCCCCGCGCCGGACGCCGTCGCCGCGTCCGCGCTGGGTGCGGCGCTGGGCTCCGCGCTGGTCGACGCGGGCCGTGACGTCGTCCGTGTCCTCGTCCCCGGCGACCGCGAGCCCACCGCGCAGGCGGGCTGGACGTGCGGGGTCAGCGCGCCCGTCACCCCGCACGAGTGGGCGACCGCCGACACGCAGGCCGCCCGCGCGCTGGCCCGCGCCCGCGCGACCCGTACGCCCCTCGTGCGCCACGGCGAGCGCCCCGCCCTCGCGGACCTCGTCCCGCCGGCCGACGCCCAGGCCCACGCCCGCGCCCTCCTCGGGCCCATCGCCGCCACCCCCGCCCTCACCGAGACCCTCCGCACCTGGCTCTCTCTGCACGGCAGTTGGGACCGCACGGCGGTGGCCCTGTCCATCCACCGCAACACCGTCCGCCAACGCATCGCGCGGTGCGCGGCGTTGCTGGACGCGGACCTCGACGATGCCGACGTGCGGATGGAGTTGTGGTTCGCGCTGCGGGACGGGTGACGCACAGCTCCGGGCGGGGCGGCAGAACGCGAGTGACCCGTGTCCCAGGGCTCGGGACACGGGCGCCCCGGGCGGAGCGCCCCGGCACAATGGGAGGCATGCCGATACCCGGGACGCCCAGCCGCGCCGAACTTGTCGACCATCTCGTACGGACCCGTATCGCGGGCGACGTCGCCACGCCCCGCGAGAACAACCTTTCCCACTACCGCAAGCTGGCGAACGGTGAGCGCAACTGGTGGCTCGGTCTGGAGCTCGGTGACCGCTGGACCGACGAGCAGGACGTGCTCGCGGTGATGGCGGAGCGGTGCGGCGTGAACGACGACCCGGAGCACCGCTACGGACAGGACACCATCGACCCGGAGCTGACGGTCGACGCCCTGCACCGGATGGCGGCCCGGCTGCGCAAGGCGGCGGCGGGCAAGGAGCGCGTGCTGTTCGCCACCGGCCACCCCGGCGGGCTCCTGGACGTGCACCGCGCGACCGCCGCCGCCCTGCGCACCGCCGGCTGCGAGATCGTCGTCATCCCGGACGGGCTGCAGACGGACGAGGGGTACGTCATGCAGTTCTCGGACGTCGCGGTCCTCGAGCACGGGGCCACGCTGTGGCACACCCATTCGGGCGAGCCGATGCGCGCGATCCTCACCGGCCTGGAGCGCGAGGGCCGTCCGCTGCCCGACCTGGTCGTCGCCGACCACGGATGGGCGGGCTGCGCCGGTCAGCTCGGCATCGACTCCATGGGCTACGCCGACTGCAACGACCCGGCCCTGTTCATCGCCGAGGCCGAGGGCACCGTACAGGTGACGATCCCGCTCGACGACCACGTCACCAGCCCGCGATTCTACGACCCGATGACCGCCTACCTGCTCTCCGAGGCGGGCCTGGTGTAGTCACGGCCAGGAGTTCAGCCCCACCTCCCGGCGCTGGGCATACCCCGGCGCCGGGTCGTAAGGGGCACACGGGACCAGTGATCCGAGTCGTGCACTCTCCTACCGTGCACCCAGCGGCTCACCTCGGGACCCGGACCACGCCCTCCTGGATCACCGAAACGGCCAGCCGGCCGTCCTGGGTGTAGATGCGGGCCTGCCCGAGCCCGCGCCCGCCGGACGCCGACGGCGACTCCTGGTCGTACAGCAGCCATTCGTCGGCGCGGAACGGGCGGTGGAACCACATCGCGTGGTCCAGCGAGGCCCCGACGACGTCGCCGGTCACCCAGCCGCCGCGCCCGTGCGCGAGCAGGATGGAGTCGAGGAGCGTCATGTCGGAGACGTATGTGGCGAGGACGACGTGCAGGAGCGGGTCGTCGACCAGCTTGCCGTTGGTGCGGAACCACACCTGGGAGTGCGGTTCGCGGATCTCGCCGACGGTGCCGTAGGGCGGCGCGTCGACGTAGCGCAGGTCGACGGACTCGCGGGCTTCCAGGAGGCGCTCCACGACATCCGGGTCGGCGATGACGTCGGCGTACCGCGGCAGCAGCTCGGCGGCCGTGGGCAGCGTCTCCGGATCGGGCGCGGGCGGCATGTCGGCCTGGTGCTCCAGGCCCTCCTCGTACGTCTGGAAGGACGCGGAGAGATGGAAGATCGGCTGTCCGTGCTGGACCGCGACCACCCGTCGTGTGGTGAAGGAACGGCCGTCGCGGATGCGGTCCACCGAGTACACGATAGGTGCGCCGGGGTCCCCGGTACGCAGGAAGTACGCGTGCAGGGAGTGTGCGAACCGGTCCTCGGGGACCGTGCGCCCCGCGGCGACCAGCGCCTGTGCCGCGACCTGTCCGCCGAAGACGCGCGGGATGACAGCGGCCCGGGACTGGCCGCGGAAGATGTCCTGCTCGATCTGCTCAAGGTCGAGGAGATCGAGCAGGGACTGAAGTGCCTGACTCATGCAGTCATTTCTACTGGCCAGTAATTTCGGGAACCTTACAGGCCCATGTCCTTCGCGATGATCGACTTCATGATCTCGCTGGTTCCGCCGTAGATCCTGTTCACGCGGTTGTCGGCGTACAGGCGGGCGATCGGGTACTCGTTCATGAAGCCGTAGCCGCCGTGCAGCTGGAGGCAGCGGTCGATGACGCGGTGCGCGACCTCGGTGCAGAACAGCTTGGCGCTGGCGGCCTCGGCGGGGGTGAGCTCGTTCGCGTCGAGGGCTTCGAGCGCGCGGTCGACGACGGCCTCGGCCGCGTCCACCTCGGCCTGGCAGGCGGCCAGCTCGAACTTGGTGTTCTGGAAGTGGGCGACCGGCTTGCCGAAGACGGTGCGCTCCTGCACGTACTCCTTGGCGAACCGGACGGCAGCCTTGGCCTGCGCGTACGCGCCGAACGCGATGCCCCAGCGCTCGGAGGGCAGGTTGCCGCCGAGGTAGTAGAAGCCCTTGTTCTCCTCGCCGAGCAGATCCTCGACCGGCACCTTCACGTCGACGAACGCCAGCTCGGCGGTGTCGGAGGTCTTCAGGCCGAGCTTGTCCAGCTTGCGGCCGACGGAGTAGCCCTCGGACTTGGTGTCCACGGCGAACAGGGAGATGCCGAAGCGGCGGTCCTCGGCCGTCGGGGCGGACGTACGGGCGCAGACGATGACCTTGTCGGCGTGGACGCCACCCGTGATGAAGGTCTTGGCGCCGTTGAGGACGTAGTGCGTGCCGTCCTCGGAGAGCTTCGCGGTGGTCTTCATGCCCGCGAGGTCGGAGCCGGTGCCCGGCTCGGTCATCGCGAGGGCCCACATCTCCTCACCGGAGACGAACTTCGGCAGCCACTTCTTCTTCTGCTCATCCGTGGCGAGCATCTTGATGTAGGGCAGGCCCAGCAGCACGTGCACGCCGGAGCCGCCGAAGGAGACACCCGCGCGGGCGGTCTCCTCGTACATCACGGCCTCGAACTTGTACGAGTCGATGCCCGCGCCGCCGAACTCCTCGTCCACGCGGATGCCGAAGACGCCGAGCTCGGCGAGCTTGTAGTAGAAGTCGCGCGGCGCCTGGCCCGCGGCGAACCACTCGTCGTAGACGGGAACGACCTCGGCCTCTATGAAGGCCCGCAGGGTCTCCCGGAACGCCTCGTGATCCTCGTTGAACACCGTACGGCGCACCGCCGCACCTCCTTGCGCCTAAGCCGGCGCCGCTCTCGCGTATGTGGTTGCTCGCCGTTGGGGTTCCTCAATTGATGGTTGCAGCCCAACGACTAAGCGCTTGCTCAGACCAACCGTACCGGCGAGTACATACCGGCGTCCAGGGGGGTGGAGCCGTAACGCTCGTCACGTCGATTCCCGGAGATCCGCCGGATCCGGGGCGAGCGGCCTACTCCGTGCCGCCCGCCGCCGCGAAGGCCCCCCGGGCCATCCGGTGCAGCAGCGCCGCCGTCGCCCCGCGTCCCGGCACCGAACCCGGCCGCCCCAGGTGAGGCGTCGAATTCAGCAGCCCGAACACCGAGTGCACCGCCGAGCGGGCGGTGGGTTCGGCGAGCTCCGTGTACACCTCCCGGACCACCTCCACCCACAGCTCGACGTACTGCCGCTGGAGCTGCCGTACGAGCTTGCGGTCGCTGTCCCGGAGGCGGTCCAGCTCGCGGTCGTGCAGGGTGATCAGGGGGCGGTCGTCGAGCGCGAAGTCGATGTGCCCCTCGATGAGCGAGTCGAGGACCGCCTCAGGGTCACCGTCGGCCTCCGCCGCCCGGCGCCTGCCGCCCGTGAGGAGCTGCCCGCTGATCCCCACCAGCAACTCGGCGAGCATCGCGTCCTTGCCCGCGAAGTGCCGGTACAGACCGGGGCCGCTGATGCCGACGGCCGCCCCTATCTCGTCCACCCCGACGCCATGGAAGCCGCGCTCGGCGAAAAGCCGGGCGGCCTCCCTGAGGATCTGCTCGCGTCGGGTGGGGGCGTCGGTTCTCGTGGCCATGGAAGCAATTCTAGACAGGGGGGTTAGCGGTCGTTAACCTGGAGGACATGCGTTAACGCTCATTAACTCGGTTCATCGACTGCCGACAAGACCGCTGACCGGACTGCTGACGACTGGGTGAGGGGACCGCAGGATGCATGAGGCACTGGAGCTGACGAGCGCGGCCGATCCCGCGTCGGAGGCCTGGCGGGCCAACGAGGCGGCCCATCGCGCTCTCGGGGACGAGCTGCGCGGCAAGCTGGCCGCGGCCCGGGCGGGCGGTGGTGAGCGGGCGCGCGACCGGCACACCGCACGCGGGAAGCTGCTCCCGCGCGACCGGGTCGATGCGCTGCTGGACCCGGGGTCGCCCTTTCTGGAGCTGGCTCCCCTCGCCGCCGACGGGATGTACGACGGTCAGGCACCGGCGGCGGGCGTCATCGCCGGCATCGGCCGGGTCAGCGGGCGCGAGTGCGTGATCGTCGCCAATGACGCGACCGTCAAGGGCGGCACGTACTACCCGATGACCGTCAAGAAGCACCTGCGCGCCCAGGAGGTGGCCCTCGAAAACCGCCTCCCCTGTATCTACCTCGTCGACTCCGGGGGCGCCTTCCTGCCCATGCAGGACGAGGTCTTCCCCGACCGCGAGCACTTCGGGCGGATCTTCTACAACCAGGCGCGGATGTCGGGGGCGGGGATTGCGCAGATCGCGGCGGTGCTGGGCTCGTGCACGGCGGGCGGGGCGTATGTGCCCGCCATGAGCGACGAAGCCGTGATCGTGCGCAATCAGGGCACGATCTTCCTCGGCGGCCCGCCCCTGGTGAAGGCCGCGACGGGAGAGGTCGTCACGGCTGAGGAACTGGGCGGCGGCGAGGTCCACGCGCGCGTGTCGGGCGTGACCGACCACCTCGCGGAGGACGACGCGCACGCGCTGCGGATCGTACGGAACATCGCGGCCACGCTGCCCGCGCGCGGACCCCTGCCGTGGGCCGTCTCCGAGACGGTCGAGCCCAAGGTCGACCCGTACGGGCTGTACGGCGCGGTGCCGGTGGACTCCCGCACCCCCTACGACGTGCGCGAGGTCATCGCGCGCGTGGTGGACGGCTCGCGTTTCTCGGAGTTCAAGGCGGAGTTCGGGCAGACCCTCGTCACCGGCTTCGCCCAAATCCATGGCCACCCGGTCGGGATCGTCGCCAACAACGGCATCCTGTTCTCCGAGTCCGCCCAGAAGGGCGCCCACTTCATCGAGCTGTGCGACCAGCGCGGCATCCCGCTGGTGTTCCTGCAGAACATCTCCGGGTTCATGGTGGGTCGCCAGTACGAGGCGGGGGGCATCGCCAAGCACGGCGCCAAGATGGTGACGGCGGTGGCGTGCACGAGAGTCCCGAAGCTCACGGTCGTGATCGGCGGCTCGTACGGCGCGGGCAACTACTCGATGTGCGGCCGGGCCTACTCGCCGCGCTTCCTGTGGATGTGGCCGGGCGCCAAGATCTCCGTGATGGGCGGCGAGCAGGCCGCGTCCGTTCTCGCGACCGTCAAGCGCGACCAGTTGGAGGCGCGCGGCGAGTCCTGGCCCGCCGAGGACGAGGACGCCTTCAAGGCACCGATCCGCGCGCAGTACGAGCGGCAGGGCAGCGCCTACTACGCGACGGCCCGTCTCTGGGACGACGGCGTGATCGACCCGCTGGAGACCCGGCAGGTGCTGGGGCTTGCCTTGACCGCGTGCGCCAACGCGCCCCTGGGTGAACCCGGGTTCGGCGTCTTCCGGATGTGAGGGTGGGAATGTTCGAGACAGTCCTTGTCGCCAACCGGGGCGAGATCGCCGTCCGGATCATCCGTACGCTGCGGTCGCTCGGCGTGCGCTCCGTGGCCGTCTTCTCCGACGCCGACGCCGACGCCCGGCACGTACGCGAGGCGGACACGGCGGTACGGATCGGTCCGGCGCCGGCCGCCCAGAGCTATCTGTCCGTGGAGCGGCTCCTGGAGGCGGCGGCACGGACGGGCGCACAGGCGGTGCACCCGGGGTACGGCTTCCTCGCGGAGAACGCGTCCTTCGCGCGCGCGTGCGCCGAGGCGGGGCTGGTCTTCATCGGCCCGCCCGCCGAGGCGATCTCCCTGATGGGCGACAAGATCCGCGCGAAGGAGACGGTGCGGGCGGCCGGGGTCCCGGTCGTCCCCGGCTCCTTCGGCAGCGGGCTCACGGACGCGGAGTTGGCCGAGGCCGCCCGGGAGATCGGCATGCCGGTGCTGCTGAAGCCGTCGGCGGGCGGCGGCGGCAAGGGCATGCGGTTGGTGAGAGCTCCGGAGAAGCTGCCCGACGAGCTCGCCGCCGCCCGCCGCGAGGCCCGCGCCTCCTTCGGCGACGACACCCTCCTCGTCGAACGCTGGATCGACCGCCCCCGGCACATCGAGATCCAGGTCCTGGCGGACGGTCACGGCAATGTCGTCCACCTGGGCGAGCGCGAATGCTCCCTCCAGCGGCGCCACCAGAAGATCATCGAGGAGGCGCCGAGCGTGCTCCTCGACGCCGGCACGCGCGCCGCGATGGGCGAGGCGGCGGTCCAGGCGGCCCGCTCCTGCGGGTACGAGGGCGCGGGCACGGTCGAGTTCATCGTCCCCGGCCGCGACCCCTCCTCGTACTACTTCATGGAGATGAACACCCGCCTCCAGGTGGAGCACCCGGTCACCGAGCTGATCACCGGGCTCGACCTGGTGGAGTGGCAGCTGCGGGTGGCGGCGGGCGAGCGACTCCCGTACGGCCAGGAGGACATCTCGCTCACGGGGCACGCGGTGGAGGCGCGCATCTGTGCGGAGGACCCCTCCCGAGGCTTCCTTCCGTCCGGCGGCACGGTGGTGTCCCTGCGCGAACCGCAGGGCGACGGCGTGCGCACCGACTCGGGGCTGAGTGAGGGCACGGAGGTCGGCAGCCTGTACGACCCGATGCTGTCCAAGGTGATCGCGTACGGCCCGGATCGCGCGACCGCGCTGCGCAGGCTCCGGGCCGCCCTCGCGGAGACGGTCACGCTGGGGGTGCAGACGAACGCGGGGTTCCTGCGCCGACTGCTGGCCCATCCGGCGGTGGTGGCGGGCGAGTTGGACACGGGCCTGGTGGAGCGGGAGGCGGACAGGCTGGTCTCCGGTGCGGTGCCCGAGGAGGTGTACGAGGCTGCCGCGGCCGTACGGTTCGATGCGCTCGCGCCCCGGGGAGGGGGCTGGAGGGACCCGTTCTCCGTGCCCAGCGGATGGCGGCTCGGGGGCGAACCCAGGCCGGTCGGCTTCACCTTGCGGGTACCGGGGCTCGAACCGGTGGCGTACGTCCCCCGCGGCGCCCACTCCCTCACCGCTGACCGAGTGTCCGTCACCCTCGACGGCGTACGCCACACCTTCCACCGCGCCGGCGACTGGCTCGGCCGCGACGGCGATGCCTGGCACGTGCGCGACCACGACCCCGTGGCCGCCTCCCTCAGCGGCGCGGCGCACGCCGGTGCCGACTCGCTCACCGCGCCCATGCCCGGCACGGTGACCGTCGTGAAGGTGGCCGTCGGGGACGAGGTGACCGCCGGGCAGAGCCTGTTGGTGGTCGAGGCGATGAAGATGGAGCACGTCATCTCCGCCCCGCACGCCGGGACCGTCAGCGAACTGGACGTCACCCCGGGCACCACGGTCGCCATGGACCAGGTGCTGGCCGTGATCGCGCCGCACGAGGAGGCGGAATGACCGCGCAAAGGCTCCCCATGGTCGTACCGGCCCAGGATCTGCCCGCCCGGGTGCACATCCACGAGGTCGGCCCGCGCGACGGCCTGCAGAACGAGAAGGGCGCGGTCCCCACGGAGGTGAAGGCGGAGTTCATCAGCCGCCTCGCCGACGCGGGCCTGACCACCATCGAGGCCACCAGCTTCGTCCACCCCAAGTGGGTGCCCCAGCTCGCGGACGCGGAGCAGTTGTTCCCGCTCGTGCGGGAGCTGCCGGGCGTGCACCTTCCCGTCCTCGTACCGAACAGACGCGGTCTGGACCGGGCGCTGGCCCTCGGCGCCCGCCGCGTGGCCGTGTTCGCCAGTGCGACCGAGTCCTTCGCGAAGGCCAACCTCAACCGCGGCCTCGACGAGGCCCTGGCCATGTTCGACCCGGTGGTGTCCCGGGCCAAGGCGGACAAGGTGCACGTCCGCGGCTATCTCTCGATGTGCTTCGGCGACCCCTGGGAGGGCGCCGTCCCCATCCACCAGGTCGTGCGCGTCTGCAAGTCCCTGAGGGACATGGGCTGCGACGAGCTGAGCCTCGGCGACACGATCGGGGTCGCGACCCCGGGCCATGTCCAGGCCCTCCTCGCCGAGTTGAACGAGGAGGGTGTGCCGACGTCCGCGCTCGGCGTGCACTTCCACGACACCTACGGCCAGGCACTCGCCAACACCCTGGCCGCCCTCCAGCACGGAGTCACGACCGTCGACGCCTCCGCGGGCGGCCTCGGCGGCTGCCCCTACGCCAAGTCCGCCACCGGCAACCTCGCCACCGAAGACCTCGTGTGGATGCTCCAGGGCCTCGGCATCGACACCGGAGTCGACCTCGACCGCCTCACCGCCACCAGCGTGTGGATGGCCGAACAACTGGGCCGACCCAGCCCGTCCCGCACCGTCCGCGCCCTCTCCCACCAGGAGTGATCCCCATGCCCTTGGACCACCGCCTCTCCCCCGAACTCGAGGAACTCCGCCGCACGGTGGAGGAGTTCGCGCACGACGTCGTGGCGCCGAAGATCGGCGACCTCTACGAGCGGCACGAGTTCCCGTACGAGATCGTGCGGGAGATGGGCCGCATGGGCCTGTTCGGGCTGCCGTTCCCGGAGGAGTACGGCGGCATGGGCGGCGACTACTTGGCGCTCGGCCTGGCGCTGGAGGAACTCGCCCGTGTGGACTCCTCCGTGGCCATCACCCTGGAGGCGGGCGTCTCGCTCGGCGCGATGCCCATCCACCTCTTCGGCACGGAGGCGCAGAAGCAGGCGTGGCTGCCCCGCCTCTGTTCCGGCGAGATCCTCGGCGCGTTCGGCCTCACGGAACCGGACGGCGGCTCGGACGCGGGCGCGACGCGCACGACGGCCCGCCTCGACCCGGAGACCGACGAGTGGGTGATCAACGGCACCAAGTGCTTCATCACCAACTCCGGTACGGACGTGACGGGTCTGGTGACGGTCACCGCGGTGACGGACCGGACGCCCGACGGCAAGCCGCTGATCTCCGCGATCATCGTCCCGTCCGGCACACCGGGCTTCACGGTCGCCGCACCCTACTCCAAGGTGGGCTGGAACGCCTCGGACACCCGTGAACTCTCCTTCGCCGACGTCCGCGTCCCGGCCGCGAACCTGCTCGGCACCGAGGGCCGCGGCTACGCCCAGTTCCTCCGCATCCTGGACGAGGGCCGCATCGCGATCTCGGCCCTCGCGACCGGCCTCGCGCAGGGCTGCGTCGACGAGTCGGTGAAGTACGCCAAGGAACGCCACGCCTTCGGCCGCCCGATCGGCGCGAACCAGGCCATCCAGTTCAAGATCGCCGACATGGAGATGAAGGCCCACACCGCCCGCCTCGCCTGGCGCGACGCCGCGTCCCGTCTCGTCAGCGGCGAACCCTTCAAGAAGGAGGCGGCCCTGGCCAAGCTCTACTCCTCCACCATCGCCGTCGACAACGCCCGCGACGCCACCCAGATCCACGGCGGCTACGGCTTCATGAACGAGTACCCGGTGGCCCGCATGTGGCGCGACTCCAAGATCCTCGAAATCGGCGAGGGCACGAGCGAGGTCCAGCGGATGCTGATCGCGCGGGAGTTGGGGCTGGTGGGCTGAATCGTCCGGCTCGCAGGGGGTACGGCGGCCCTCGCCGGGCCGCCCCGCATCAGTGTGCCTCCGCGTGATGCTCCCGCAGTTCGACGTTGCAATCGGACACCCCGCTGTAGTCGCTCTTGGAACGCGCGTTCTGCCTGGCGACGACGAGAGGCAGGCAGACAGCGCAGCCCGGCACCGCGGCGGGTTCGACCGGCAGCTCGGTCAGGCGGTAGTCCTGCGGTTTCTGCATCTCCATGGGGGCCTCCTCGGCTGGTTCGCTCGGTGCAACGAACCTAGGAAGAGGGAGCGTTGCTGGTCCACGGTGTTGCATGGGATTGCATGGCAATCACCCGAGCGAGTCCATGGCCGCCGTGATCAGCGCACGGGCGCTCCCGCCGTAGACGGCCAGGTCGGCCAGCTCCGCGAAGGTGTCGGCGTACGCACTCACCTCGCTGGGCTGCGTGATCGTGAGATGGCCGGAGACCAACTCGACGTTGACCTGTTCCGTGTCGAAGATCCAGAAGCCCTCTACCGGCATCCTGGAACGATCCGGCCCCATGGGCACCACACCCAGGCTGACGTTGGGCATTGAGCCGACCGTGAGCAGGTGACCGAGCTGTCCGATCATCGCGTCTGCCCCGCAGAGTCCGTTGCGCAGGACCGATTCCTCGACGAGGAACGCGAACCGCCGGTCCCCCTCGTACAGCACACGCTGACGTTCCATGCGGACGACCACCGCCTCGGACACGTCATCCACCTCGACCCTGCGGCGCTGAACAGCCCGCAACACGGCTTCGGTGTAGCCGTACGTCTGGATCAGGCCCGGCACGAGCCAGGACGAGTACGAACGAAAACGGTGGGTGCGCTCGAACAACGGCAAGCGTGCTGCCTGCGCCTGCCTGAGCCCGGCGCGCTCCATACGCCGCCAGCCGACCCACATGCCCTCGGCTGTCCGCAGCGAGGCAATCAGATCGGCGGTCTGATCCTCCGCCCCGCACGCTCGGCACCATGCCCGGATGTCGTCCGCCGATGGGGGCGTACGGCCGTTCATGATCCGGGACGACTTGGACGGATGCCAGCCGCAGCGTTCCGCCACAGCACGCCCGGACAGCCCAGCGTCCCGGCACAGCTCAGCGAGGCGATCAGCCAGAGCCTGCCGGGCCTGCTGAGCGCTTGAGGAAGGGGAGACAGCCATGGTCGCGACAGGTCAGCGGGGCCGGTACTCCTCATGAGGGATCGCTCGTTGCCACACTGCCTCGAAGGCATCGGCGCACAGCTTCACCCGGGTGGGATCGTCCGCGTACTCCCGACCGTCCTCGTCCAACTGCCCATCCCCGGTGAAGTGGTGAAAGAGCGCCTGTGCGCCGTCGAACACCCAGAAGTCCGTACCGGGCAACGCAAGATCGGTCGCATCCCGCCTCGGCAGCCATCGCACCAGCTCACCCGCAGCGATGTTGGTGAACGTGCCGTCGTACTCGTACCGCACATAGTCACTGATCGGCTCAGAGATGATGCGGGCACGCCGGACCACTACGCCGCGGGTGACCGCATCGCGCACCGCGTCATGCCAGCCGCCCCACCACGAGGAGCGGTCACCGGGATCGAGGCGCTTGCCCTGCCGCCACGCGATGAACTCGGGGTCGTCCAGCATGTAGCTGTCGCGCAACTCAAGGTGCACGGCTGAGTGTCGGGCCTTCGCCAGGGCGTTACGCGCTGGTGGTTGCACTTGCCGTCTCTCCCTTGCCGTCGTCCGGGCGGGGGATGTACTTCAGCATGACCGCCGGAAGCCTGACGATCGTCTCGTGGTCCGGTACGTCCGTGGAGTGACCGGGGATCGAACCAACCTCCTGGCACTCCTTCACCTCCTCCTCGGTCGCCTTGTACGACTGGATCAGAAGATCTCCCGTCTCCTCGTGGAGCCAGATCGTCGGAGACTCGTCGGTCGGCGTGTTGGGGATGATGCCGAGGAACTTCAGGGCCATGGACGCTCCCGCTGTCGAGGTGGGTTGCACCGGCGTGCACGAGTCTCAACGTCTCGGTTCATCAGCGTCCAGTGAGCAAGTACGGCGCGTGGGAGCACGGGACGCTCGACCGCTCACTGTCGCTCGGCTTTGAAATGACGTATCAGGGCCAGCAAACCCCCGGGGGCCAGGGCGAGTACGTCGCCGGGCTCATCACTCTCACGGAGGAGGAGATGGGGTTCGCGGCGGGCGAGTTCGACGCAGTTTTCGGCATCCACTCCCGAGAAGGACGACTTCTGCCACTGCGTGGACATTCCAGGACTCCTCACAGTTCTCTCGCGATCTGGTGGATGTACTTCCGGGATTCCGGCTCGCTCAGCGCGACCTGCTCGGCGATGTCGAGCAGGCCGACGAACCTCTTGAGCTGAGCAGCCGCGGTGACGAAGAAACCGCCCACAGGGCCATCCATCTGAACCGTGTCGAGCTGTGGCACGACTCCGCCCGCGTACAGCAGGGGATACGTCGCCTCAATGAACTCCTCGCAGGTGAATGGAATGACCCGAACCGTCACCGCCGGCCGCTCTGAGGCTTCGAGCAGGTAGTCGAGTTGCCCCTTCGCAACCTTGCGCCCACCGAAGCGCGTGCGTAGTGCCGCTTCGTGGACGATGGCCTGAAACGGGGGCGGTACGTCCCGCTCGAAGATGTCCCGACGCTTCATCCGGAACTCCACCCGGACGTCCACCTCCTCGGCAGGCAGCGTCGGCGTGTAGCTGCGGTGGATCGCCCTCATGTAATCCTCGGTCTGAAGAACGCCCGGCACGTTCATCGCCTGGACGCCACGCAAGTACGTTGCGTGGTGCTCGAGTTCGGCGATATCCAGAAAGCCGGGTGAGAGCATGCCCCGGTACTCATCCCACCAGCCCTGGCCGCGCGATTCGCGGGCGATGGTGCACAGCGCCTCGATCAGATGCCGGTCATCGCACGCATAGAACACGGCCAGCCGCCGGATCCGTTCCTCGCTGATCCCGATGCGGCCCGCTTCTATGTGGCTGATCTTGGCCTGATCGGTAGAGAGCAGACCGGCAGCCTCACGGGCCGTCTTCCCCGCGAGCTCTCGCAATTTCCGCAGCTCAGTGCCCAGTCGGACCTGTCGGGCGGTTGGGTTGTCTCTTGGCGGCATGGTTCCTTCCCCTTCGGCATCCGAGTCTGCCGGGTCGCGCGTCGCGGGTCCACTCACTCGGGTGAACCCTGATCGACAACCTTGCCCCGTGGCAATCATGCCACTACCTTCGAAGCGCAAGGTGCGGTCCGCCAGTGAATCCGCAGAGCAGGCACCCCAAGGTGTCCGAGCCACGGTGACCGACCACACAACACACCGGCACACAAAGAGAGTTCACTCATGAACGGCACCACCCCCATCACCCCGGGGACCTACCACCTCACCACCCCCAACTCCCCCCTCACACCCAAGATCTGCCGCGACACCGTCGCCATACTCCTCGCCGCGAACGGCCACGCCCCCGCGCTCGCCGACACCGCCCGCACCCTCGTCTCCGAGGTCGTCACCAACGCCGTACTGCACACCACCTCCCCCACCATCGACATGGAGACCGCCGTCCTCCCCGACGGCGTACGGGTCGCGGTCTACGACGACAACCCGGCCGTCCACTTGACGCCGCTCGACACCACCTGGGAGGGCGAGTGCGGACGAGGGTTACTCCTGGTCCAAGTTCTGGCACAGGCGTGGGGCGTCACACCGGCCCCTCCCTACGGCCGAAAGCATGTCTGGTTCGAGCTCCGCAGCCACCACACCAGTGACTGACCTCCGCCCCCCGCGTCCCCGAGCCTTCGTCGGCACAGCAGCAGCACTCATCCGCCACCACCGCCCGAGCAGGTGAACAGCACCCGCCGCAAGGAACGCTGGACGAAGATGAGTCGCATGAACAAAGCCGCTGAGCACGAAGCCGCCGTGGCCCCTTTGTGGCAGGAACACCTGCACGCGGCTTTCCCCGCCGGACTGCGCGGTGCGGACCGGGCAGGCATCGACATGCTGCTGCTCGACGCCAGCGTCGCGATGGTCCGCGGCAAAGAAGCTGAGCTTCGTGCCCGCGGTGCCCGAAACCGCCGTACGGCACGCGATGATCTGACCGTTGGCCGCGTAGTACCGCGTGACCGACAGCGTCTTCGCCGTCCCCGTGACCGTCAGGTCCAGCGGATACTGATCGCACGGAAGTTGGGGCTGGTGAGCTGAGCACTCTACAGGTTGAGGCACTCGTGCATTCAGAACCTCACATGTCCACGGCCATACCCATACCCTGAAAGTGATGAAGCTGCGCGAGGAGGGCAAGGCCGTGAAGTCTTCTGACGCTACTCCAGACCCGTATGGCGATCCGCTGGTGTTCGGCCAGCGACTTCAGATCTTGCGCACACGCAAGGGGATGACCCGTGATCAACTGGGCGGTCTGTTGGGCAAGTCCGCGTCGTGGGTCAAAGGCGTCGAGACCGGACGCCTGAAGACACCGAAGCTCGACATGATCCTCCGTATCGCCGAACTCCTGCGTCTCCGAAATCTGTCCGACCTCACCGGAGACCAGACCGTGCACGTCGACCTCTTCGCCGGCCCGGGCCATCCGCGCCTCAGCGCGGTCAGGGCCGCCGTCGACGCCTTCCCTCTCACCACGCAACGCAAGGCTCCCCCGGCTGCCCATCTGTCCGCGCGGCTGGCGCGTGCATGGGCGGCGCGCCACTCCGCGCCGAACCATCGTGAGGTCATCGGTGCGCTGCTGCCAGACCTGATCCGGGACGCCCAGCTCGCCGTACGCCAAGCCGAGCGCGCCCCAGAACGCCGGGCAGCCCAAGCCGCGCTCGCCGAGGTCTACTCGCTGTCTCAATTCTTCGTGGCGTACCAACCGGACGCCGCCCTGCTGTGGCGTGTTGCCGAGCGGGGGCTCGTCGCCGCGCAGGAGAGCGAGGACCCGCACGCCATCGGTGTGGCCGCGTGGCTGACCACTCAGGCGCATCGCGACGCGGGACATGCTCACTTCGACGCCGCCGACGCGGTGAACCTCCAGACGCTGGCCTATCTCGAACCGATGCTGCCGGACGCGTCAGACGCCGTCCTCGCCATCGCGGGCGCGCTCACCTTCGAGGCCGGATACACAGCCGCTCGGCGCGGCGAGACCGGCACGGCTTGGCGCTACTGGGACCAGGCGCGCGCCATGGCCGATCACCTGCCCGCGGACTACTACCATCCCGTGACGTCGTTCTCACGCGCCATCATGGGCGCGCACGCTGTCACGGTCGCCGTCGAGTTGCATCAGGGCAGCGAGTCAGTGCGCCAGGCCGCCGCCGCCACGATTCCCTCCCGGCCGCGCCGGGCCCGGCACCGCATCGAAGAGGCTCGCGGCTACCACCTCGACGCACAGCCGGACGCGGCACTGGCCACGCTGAGCCAGGCGCATGAGGCCGCTCCGGAGACGATCAGGTACAACGGCTACGCGAAGCGGATCGTGCTGGAAGAAGCCGAGTCCAAGAGTCCGGCCCGGCGCCGTCGCGCATCCGAACTCGCCGTGAAGCTAGGCCTCTTGGCTGCATGACGGTAGGGGCACAATGTGTGCCCCTACAGCGCTCTCGGTGTACCTACGGTCATGGCTGCAAGAAGACCCCGGCGACCGCTGACACGGCCCCGGGGCGTGGCCAACGCTGCTGAGGAGCGTCAACATGCGACACGCTACAACCCACCCGCCAGCTACCGAAGACCGGGATTCCCGCCCGTTGGACGTGACGACAATGCGCGCCGGCGCAAGCCGTCTGCTCGCGCCGGACGCAGAGCCGCCTGACTTCGACGAGCTGGAAACGCTGACGCTCCGGCTCCGTGGACACATCATGGTCGCCATCCCCGAAGTCGAGGGTGCCGCGCAGAAGCTCCCCGAGGACGACGTGCCCCGCGCGTGCGCACTCGCCTGCGTCGGCGAGGCCCGTACGCGACTCGGCCTCAAGCCTGGCCACGGGTTGCCCGCAGGAATCGCGCACGCACAGCGACTCGCCCGATCCCTGAACGCCCTGTGCGACCACTACGAGAACCTCGACGGCGAGTGACCGCGCCCCCGCACGTGCGTCGCCGCCTCGATGGGCTGCTCGCCGACAAGGCGGGCGCCACCGCAGTCACAGGCGACCGACTCGAGGCCCGGCTGGATGGTGTGGAAACACCAGGCGCACGCGCACCTCGCACACCCCGACACTCGCCTGCTTGCCTTGACCTACAACGATCGGCTGCTCAGTTGACAACCTGAGCCGCCGATCTGGCGTATTACTCAGAGCTGCAATACCGACGGAACCTTCTCTGGGTTTCCGTAGGTCAGAACTCTACGTAGTCCACCGCGCAGGCTCTCCATATCAGACTCCGGCGCGATATAGCCGATGCTCGCGCTGACCGGCAAGGCCCGCCGCTGGCAACCCAGGAAGCTCCGCTTCCGCCTGTTCTCCGCCGCCGCCCAACTCGTCACCACCGGCCGCCGCCGCTGGCTCCGCATACCCGCACGATGGCCGTGGACCACCGTCATCAGCCACACGATCGACCGGCTCCATGCACTGCCGAACCCCGGCTGACCAGCCACATCGACCGTCCCGACAACCCGCACCACCACACCGGGAAAGTGGAACCCGGCGCCCACCCGACGCGAGAGCCGGGCCCTCAACCTGCCCCAGCCCCGAAAAGACCGCACCACACAAACGCAGAGTCCCCGTCAGCAAACCGACGAGGACTCATGAACGATCGAGGCTCACGGTCCCCGTCGGAGACGGCCAAAGGCAGAGCGACACGCATACGCCATTCAACCGCACCCGACGCCACTGTCCAAGAACTTCATTCACACGACATTAGATTCAGCCTCGGTAGTTTTTGCGGATTTCCGTATGTGAGGACGCGATGGAGTCCGGCCCTCAGCTCATTGAAGTCAGCCTTCGACGCAATCCCCAACGGAATGAGATTGGAGGGCAAGCTCAGCACCTTAACGGCTTCGTCGTCAAAGCTTAGAGTCAGGAGGCCAGGCAATAGAGATACTCCTTTAAGGCCGCCATAGTGAACACCTCCACTCTCATTTACGACACAGTAGCTATCCGTTCCATTCCTGACATTCTGCTCGTCCGGTTGCTCGTCCAGAAAACGCTGGAGGTCAAAGTAGTAACCGTTCGCCGCCGCGTCGTCTCCGTCACCAATGAAGACCGAGAAAGTCACACCGGGAACTTCTTCCCCGACCACCAGTGCCGCGATCTCCCAATAGGGGGAAATGCCACTCATCCACTCCAACTCCATTCCTTACCGCTGTTCTTGTACACAAAGGTCACTCCCATTTCCTGTGCCGCTTTCTGCATCTTTCCTTGACAGGAGGGGCACGGAGGGTTCAGCCCGTGAATGGTAACCGTGTCGCCTCGGTTGATGGGTGCCAGCTTCGAGTAGGGACCGCCGTTGATATCCATGCTGGTGGCCCCAGACATCCGGATGACACGGGCTTCGGTGTGGCTCGAAGACTGACTCTCTCCAGGGGTCATACTGCCGCTTTTTAGTTAGAGTCACCCCATTTCGCAACCAGCCTGGATTGCCGTGTCAGCCTCATAGTCAATCGCATGAGCCAACAGGGTCATTCCGCAACAGACTTCATTTGGATCAATTACTAGGTGGCGCCCTATTTACTAGTTTCATTACTGATGCCATTCCACCGCAGCCAGGCTTCAAACAGTTCTACTGCTAGCCAATGGCCGTTCACAAACGCCATATGGTGAGCCGACACGCCCCCTCCCCCATGTGAACGCCGCACAGGATCAGCACCTTTGGAGAGGAGTAGTGCAGTGGCGTCAACATGCAGGGGGTCACCCGTTTGCACATGCCCCTCTATCTCTCCATCAATAGCAGCATGAAGCAACGTAAATCCGTTGGTTTCTTCATGAACATCCCACCCGGCGTCCAGCAATCTCCGCAACTCCGGAAGGTCATCCTGCTCAAGGGCCAGCCTGGCCGGAGACATCTCCATCGCACTACTCCAGATTTCAGGTCAATTTTATTGACAGCCTAGCATGGCGACAATTACCCAGGCTCTGCCCGCCCGACGCAGGCGGACAGAGCCTGGGTAATGAATAATGTCACCCCTCGGTCACAACGATCCTAATGTTCGGGTAGTCACTCTGGAACGATCTCATTACACCGTCACACGAGTCGCACATGACCCTTTGAGAATGGAGCCCAATCGTCCCCGATGCGTAATCATTGGGTGGCCCTAGCTTGTCAGCAAGATAGTTGAAAATCTTCTGCTCGGAGTCAGAAGCCCGACCAACAGGTACGTATCGCTGCGGATATCCACCCACAGCATCAAGAGGGCTCGGAACCATCCCCTTTCGTGCTTCTCGACCGCTCGTTGCGACGAGGACCATGGGGCTGAGCCCTCTGACATCGACCGTGGCCGCAGCTACGTTCACCGCCTTCTTTATCCGACCAGTGGCCAGAAGAGCATCGACCACCGTCTTGGGATCAATTCCACGAACGTGACGCGCGCTTTTCCACGCTGTCTGAAGGCTGTCGAACTGCTTTCCCAGCTTGCCAAAGTCCCCAATGGGCAGGAGTCCGGAAGTACGCCACCAAGTCCGCCGACGCCTCCGGCGCCCTTGACCGCGCCCTGTTCTGCCGCCCCTGCCAGGGACGCGGCGCCACTGTCCTACCCCAAGGGACGCCGCTCCCGTGCACCGCCTGCGGCGGCACCGGGCAGGCCCGGCCGCTGCCCCGGCTCGCCGTCACCCGCCACGTCCGGCAGATGATCCGCACCTGCTGGGAGCTGGGCAATGCGTCGGCCGGCTTGCCGAGGAAGGCCTTGTCGTCGGGCCAGGTGGTCGCCTTCGTACCGCGCGATGCACCGAAGGGCGTGCTGTAGCGCTTCGTGATCGCGTACGTGCTCGCGTCCCAGGCAACGTTCGACGTGCCGTGGTGGTCCGTACGCGAGATCACGGCCTTCGGCACCGACGCCGAATTCACCGACCAGGCCGTGGCCGCCTACGTGGCGAATCGACGGCACTGACGCACGTCGGCGCTCGCGCGCGGCATGTAGTTGGATCCCGATACTAGGGGGCGGCTGCGACGCCTACGATGTCAAGCGCTCAGCCGACGACGGAGACAAACTCGGTTTAAGCTGCCGGAGTTCTCCCACCTCAAGCTCTGGAAGTGGGCACACATGCTCGGCTTCCGGGGCCACTTCTCCACCAAGTCCCGCAGCTGCTTCACCACCCTCGGCGCGCTGCGCGACGCCCGCCGCGCCTGGCGCACCGAACAGGCCCGCACCCACGCCGGACTGCCTGACATCGACCCGACCACCACTCTCGTCGTCGGGCACTGGGCCTACCACGGCTCGGGCTACAGCCCCGGCGCCGGAGTCCTCGCCGCCCACGTTTGGCACCGCAAAGAACTGGAACGGCAGTTCGCGGCCGAAGGGGGCTGCTGATGGCCTCGGCCCCTCTCGCCGTCCTCCACTCGGAAGCGGCACCGGTGCTGGATCTGCTCACGGTGCCGCAGGTGATGGCCCGTCTCCAGCTCGGCCGCTCGGCCGTCTACGACCTGCTCCGCTCCGGCCAGCTCGCCTCGATCACCCTCGGCCGCGCCCGCCGCATCCCCACCCACGCGCTCACCGACTTCATCCGCACCCGCCTCGAACAGGAAGCTTCCTAATGACACCCCGCCCCGCTCCGTCCCGCCGCTCCCGCACCCGCGAACGGAGACGGAACCGTCTACCAGCGCAAGGACGGACGCTGGGAAGCCGCCGTATACGTGCTGGCCCCCGGCAACACCCGCAAGCGCATCCGCGTCTACGGCACCACCCGCAAAGACGCGCTGTCCAAGCTCCCCGAGAAGATCGCCGCCAGCAACCGCGGCCTTCCCATCGCTGCGACCGACAGCACCGTGGGTGCCTACGTGACGTACTGGCTGGACAACGTCGCCGTCCATCACCTCCGGGAGAACACCCACACCCGCTACGCCGCCTGCATCCGCCTCCATCTCATCCCCGAACTCGGCGTCAAGAAGCTCGCCCGGCTCACCGCCCGCGACGTGCGCACCTTCCTTGACCGGCTCCGCACCACGTGCCAGTGCTGCGCCCAGGACCAGGACGCGAACCGACGGCTCTGCTGCGCCATCGACCAGTGCTGCGGCAAGTCGCTGTCGCCGTTGACCGTGACGTACGTTCACGCGGTCCTCAAGTCCGCCCTGGAGCACGCCGTCCGCGAGGACGAACTACCGCGCAACGTCGCCCGGAACGTCAAGACCGCCGCGCCCCGACCCAGACGCTTCCAGCCCCTCACGGCGGCCGAGGCCCGACAATTCCTGCAGACGGCCAGCCGTGACCGGCTGCACGCCCTGTACGAACTCGCCCTGCGCACCGGACTCCGCAAGGGCGAACTCCTCGGCCTCCACTGGGAAGACCTCGACCTCGACGGCGGCACCGCCACCATCCACCGCTCCCGCACTGGCGGCCTGACCACCCTGCACACCAAGACCCGCGCCTCCGAACGCCGCATCGCCCTCCCCACCGAATGCGTCCACTCCCTCAAGAACTACCAGGAACGCCAGCAGGAGGAACGTCGAGTCGCCGGGACTGCCTGGTCAGACAGCGGGCTCGTCTTCACCACCCCGACCGGCGGCCCTCTCGACCCCGCCAACCTCACCCGCCGCTTCGGCCGACTCCTCAACCGGGCCGGACTCCGCCGCATCCGCTTCCACGACCTCCGACACTCGACCGCGACCCTGCTCCTGGAACAGGGCGTCGACCTCGTCGTCATCAAAGAACTTCTTGGCCACGCCCACATCGGCGTCACCGCCGGCGTCTACGCCCACGTACGAATCCGCCTCCAACGCCAAGCCATCGACACCCTCAACGACGTACTCGGCACGGGCAACGACGACCGAGGAGACCCGCCCTCCACGACAACCATCCGCTGACGTTGCCGTCACCGTTGCCGTCAAACGACCGGGAGCCCCCACCAGGCACGCGCCTGGTGGGGGCTCCCATTTTGTACGCCGCCCCGAATTCAGGTAGACGTGGTGACCGGTACTTGATGGCGCTGCCGAGAGGCCGCAAGGCCCGCCGATCACTCCTACGTCAGGTTATGCCAAGCGTGGCTGCAACTTCCTCGACACTCCAGCTCTCTCCGCCGCGTATCCGCCACGACGAAAGTGGAAAGGAGAACACGAAACGCCTTCACATACTCAGCTTCAGGAAGATTAATAATTTTTCCCATTTGCTGGAGTAGCGGTTCCCTGACAATCAGAACAGCGGGATTTGCTGTCGGCTTCACTCCGGATCGCAAAACGCCCTCTCGGCCGTCCTCCGCCGTTGCGTGGGCCTGCATGGAGTAGCGAACCACTTCATGCAGTACCGCCTTTTGCTCGACCTGCTCCAGAGAAGAGAACCAGCTCACCCCCTCCTCCCAGTCAAGGAGTCCCTGGGCAACCTCGTTGATGATTCGTTCCGACGGTTTCAATTGATCACCGACTCCGGGGCTCGAATATGACATAGGGCTTACTCGGGTCCAATTCTGCATAGTCCGGACGACTTGGATTGTAGTTCTGCCAGAAGTCGCGCCCTCGGCCACTTCCTTCGCCATCCCCGGTCCCCCTTGGCAGGGAGCTCTGCTGACTATGCCGGGACCTCGACGGGCCAGACAAAATGTAATCCCAGTCCGATGCCGAGTTGGCGCTACCGTTCGCGCGGCTTCCAACTACGATGACCGGCTGCCCGGCCTTATCGGCAGCATTTTGGATACGCCGCGCGTCGTTCGGACTGATCCCGGCTTGTGATGCAGTTCTGAACCCCGGCGCGCGAAATCGAGGGCCTCCGGGCTTACCAGCATTCACAGATCCCGGGCGATGAGAAAAAATCGCCGCGAGAGCACTCGGAACCTGATACGCGTCGCTAGAAGTGTCATAGCCATAGCCAGCCACCCAGTTGTCGAACTGAGCGCCATAGTCGCAGCCCGGCGATCCGGGCCCACCGTTTCCTCGGCAGTCACCGTCGAAGATCCAGCCAGCGTATTCGGCCATATGCGGGGCGTTGCTTACTAGACCGTAGAACGATTCCCCAACGTCAGAGCAGAAGCTCGCAAAGAATCCCCACGATCCGCACCCCCCGGAATCTCCGGGGCCGGTTTTCGGACCGCCGCCACCACCACTGCTGGTGTGACCGGAACTGCCCGTGTGGGATGTTCCGCCACCGCCGCCACCGCCACCTCCAGAGGTCCCACATGCATCGGTCAACACGTAGTAGCAACCGCTACCGCCCACACCGCCGCTACCGCCCGGCTTGGTGGTGACGCCGCCGCAGGGGTCCGTGAGGACGAAGTAGCAGCCGGTGCCGTTCGAGCCACCGCTACCGCCCTGGTCAACGGGGTACTGCAGACCCGTGGGGTCGGATTGGGTTACGGGACTGTTTCCTGCGTAGCTATAGCCGTTGACCGACTGGTGCTGATCGATCGAGAGGATCGGGTCGACGCTGATGAACTGGCCGATTCCGGGGTCGTATTCGCGAGCGCCGACGTGCGTCAGTGCCGTCGATGCGTCGGCCGGCTTGCCGAGGAAGGCCTTGTCGTCGGGCCAGTTCGTCGCCTTCGTGCCCCGCGATCCGCCGAACGGCGTGCTGTAGCGCTTCGTGATCGCGTACGTACTCGCATCCCAGGCGACGTTCGATGTGCCGTGATGGTCCGCGGCAAGGAAGCTGAGCTTCGTGCCCGTGGTGCCCAAGACCGCGGTACGGCAGGCGATGGTCTGGCCGTTGGCCGCGTAGTACCGCGTGCCCGACAGGGTCTTCGTCGTCCCCTTGACCGTCAGCCGGACCTCGGTGCCACCGCCCAAGTAGAGGACTGTGTCCCCGTCGCCCTTGGCACGCCGAATCAGCAGTTCGCCGCCTGCGTCGTAGAGGTAGCTGGTCTCCTTCGTGTTCTCGGTGAGCCCCGCGAGCTTGCCCTCGGTGTTCCAGGCCAGCGTCTGCTGGGCTGTGGGGCCGGGGCGGGAGGTGGTGTTGCCCGTGCTGTCGTAGACGTAGTTGCCGGTCGTGGCGCCCGTCGTCTTGTCCAGCGTGTGGGGCTTGTTGTCCGTGGTGTCGTCGTACTTGTACGTGGTGGTCTTGTCACCCGATGACGTGTGCTGCGTCTCCGTCTGACGCTGACCGCCGCCGTTGTACGTGTACGACGTCCAGTACGGCGCCGCGCCGTCGATGTTGGTCATCGTGCGACCCGTCGCGGCACAGTCAGCGGTCTTGGGCGTCCAGGCCTCGGTCATGCGGCGGTAGCCGTCGTAGGCGAAGCACTGGTAGTCGGCCTTGGCGGTGCCGCCCTGGGTGGTGGTGTCGAAGATGGACGTGACGTTGCCCGCGTCGTCCTGGGTGAAGTTCAGGTCCTGGAGCGGGTAGCTGTGGACATCGTCCGTGACCTGGGCTCGGGTGAGGCGGCGGGTGCCGTCTTCGTAGAGCCACGTGGCGTAGGCCTTCTTCGCCGAACTGCTGCCGTCCATGCCCAGGGTGAGCTGGCGCAGGTCGCCCTGCGGGGAGAATTCCGCTCCCTGGAGGTAGCCCGTGGTTCCCTTCGAGGTGAGCTGCTGGCCGGTGGCGTTATAGGTGTAGGAGACCGTCTCCGCCGCGAGGCCGGCCACCGCCGGTGCGCTGGACTGGCTAACAGTGCCGTCCAGGTTGTAACCAGTAGTGAACGACAGGACCTTCGGTATGTCTGCGGTGAAATCGGTGTCGGGCAGGAGCAGCTGACTTCCGGTGACCTGGTAGAGGTTGTCGTACGACGTAACCTTCTGGGTGTACGCCTTGCCTGCGACCCCGCCGTCATAGCGCGTGGCGGTGTCTTGCTGGCCCTTGGCCAGGGCGTCGAAGCCCCAGGCCGCCAGCTTGTTGGCATCCGTCTTGTCGGTCTGCCACATGCCGGTCCTGCGGCCGAGATCGTCGTACTCATACAGCAGTGTGTTGTTCGACTTGTTGGCGTTGACGGTCTTCGTGACCTGGTCGAGAACGTTGTACTCGGTGGTAGCCCTGCCCTTGTCCGGATCTGCGGCCGCTGTCTGGCGTCCGAACAGGTCGTATTCGTAAGACCACTTGGACAGATCGGGGCCGGTGATCGTCTCCTGCTGGCCGGCCGGCCGGTAGGTGTAGCCGGTCGTGGTGTAGGCAGTACCGGTCGGCTTGGGGCCCGCGTACTCGCGGCGTTCCGTGGTCTGGCCCAGGGCGTTGGCGACCACCGTCGTCGCCTGACCGCCTGCCGGAGCGCTCGTGGACACCGTGTCACCGGTGTACGTGGTCTCGGTGGTCCATCGGGTCGCGCTGTGGACCTTGGTCACCGCCTTGATCGCACGCTCGGCGCCGTCGTAGGTGGTGTCCGTCTGGATCGGGGCCTGGCCCTCAGAGGTTTCCACCGGCGTGGACGCCGGCGTCGAGGTGCTGTCCCAAATGTCTGACTGCTGGGTGAACGCCAACCCGCGCGAGTCGTACAGGGCCAGGGAGATGAGCCGACCGCCCTCCGGGGTCGGGGACTGGGTCTGCCGGGTACGCAGCAGCGAGTCGTAGAAGGTGTAGCTGGTGTTGTACCCGGAGCCGTCGCCCTTGAGGGCGCCGGTGGACACCCAGGACATGGCCGAGCTTGTGATCTTGTAGTCGTAGACGTAATTCGGTGTCTTGCTCAGGGCCTTGGAGCGGTTGGGCAGCCACACCTTGGTGACGCGCCCGAGACTGTCGTACTCGGATTCCGTGACCTTGCTGTTGGGGTCCGTGGACTTCACCGTCGCACCGGTGGCGAAGTCCACAGCGGTGGTGGTCTTGTACCCCTTGAAATTGCTGGCGCTGGTGGCGGTCAGCGGTCCGCCGTCGGTCGGAACGTAGGTGGTGTCGGCGACGAGCTTGTCATTGGTGTCCTTGACCACGCGCAAGCGGCCCAGGCTGTCGTATGTACTCGTGGCGGTCTTCTGCCAGGTCGGAGCGTCGTCGCTGCCGTAGCCCTTGGCCCGGCCCGTCCACACCGCGTCGCCCGTTGTCGGCTTCTGGCTCGCGGACCAGGATGTGGCCGCGGTGTCGTCATAGATCGTGGCCGTGTCGGCAATGGCGTCGCCCGGACGCGACGAGTCCGCGGGCAGGTCGAGCGCCGAGTCGGCGGTACCACAGGTCTTGGCGACGGTACGGGTCCGGGAGACAAGGGAGTTGAGACCCTTGTCGTCGTTGCGGGCATACCAGGTGCGGGTGCACTTCTCGTCGCCACTGACCGCGTCGTCGCCCTGGTCCTCGACGGTGTCGGCCATGCCGTAGTCGTCGTAGGTGGTCTTCACCGTGCGCACCCGGTCGTACGGGGCGACCTTGCTGGTGATGTTCGTACGGGCGTGAGTGGCCCCCGTGCGCACGTAGTACGCCTCGGTGTCCGCGTACGACTTGTGCTGGGTCGCCGTCCGCTTCGACCAGGGGTCGCTGACCGCACCCGAGACCTCGGTGTCACCGTCATAGGTGGCCGATTCGCGGGTGAATCCCGCGTACTGGTCCGAGTCGGTGATGTCGGCGGCTTTGATGCCAGAGACCTTCACAGTCTTACGGGCGTCCGCGTCCGGAGTCTTCCCGTCCGAGCCCAGGACACGGTCACCGTTCATGCCACGCATGTACACGGTGACGGTCTTGCTCTGCGTGCGCCCGGAGATGCCGGTGAGGTGGGTGACCTTGCCGTAGCCGCGCCAGATGGACCAGGTGCGCTCCTTGGCCGGCGTCATCGGGTCCTCGTTGTAGTGCCAGGCGCCGCCACCGGAGTACTGGTAAGCGTGCTGCACGTCCTCGGAGCCGCCGTAGGTATCCGTGGAGGAAACCGCCGTGACCGGATACTTCTGGAACCAGTCGAGGATCGGGTCCTTCTCCCCGTTGGGGGACCAGTAGACGGGGTAACAGCGCTTGGTGTTCTCGTCGACCTTGGGCATGGTCTGACCCGCGACACAGTCGGCGTCCGCGTAGGTGACGATGGTCTTCGCGCCGGTCTCGGAGGTGACGGTCTTCAGCCGCGGCCTGTTGAGCGGCAGGATGTCGTCGGCCGCACCGTCGACGCGGTTGGGACGCATCTCGTGAGTGAACCTGACGGGGTCCAGAGAGAGATCGGTCCCGCGCTTACCAGTGTGCTTGATCTCATCGAGCCACAGCGACTGGTCGGTGGAGTCACCCGTGTCACCCGGGTCCAGGTACAACTGCTTGAGCGCCCAGACATCCACCGCCTCGAAGGCCGGCGTCGAGGCAGCCGCGTTCCAAGCGGAGGTGGTGATGGTGGTCAAACGCTTACGCGTGAAGAACGACGGGCCGACGTTGCCGGTGCACTTGTCGTCGTCCTTGCAGATGGTGTCGAACGGTACGTCGGGCCAGTTGTCCCGAGTGTCCGTCGTCAGCGCGTCGCAGCCGGTCCCGGAGGCCAGGCAGCGCTCGGAGTACGAGAACACGACCTTGTCGGACGCGGCGGGCGAGCCGGAGAACAGCGCGCTGGCGCGCTGGCCGTAGCGGATCTCCTTCAGATAGCCACCGCGGACGTAATCGGTGCCTGTGTTGTCGTCGCCGAGCTTGTCGTAGTTATTGTGCTCGGCCGTGTACCAGTACGACATCGCGTTGCCGTGGGTGTCCTCGACATAGTCGAGGTTCCAGCGCCAGGCCTGCTTCTTGTCCCGGCCGGAGAAGCTGGTGCCGTCGGAGTACCCGGGCTCCCCCTCGTCGTCCCCGAACACCGGTACGGTCCACACCGACTCGGTGCGGTCGTCGGCGCCCGCGCCATCGAGCTTGTTCAGGCCGAAGACGTACTTCGTGCCATCACCCGTGACGACCGTCCAGTACTCGCCGTTGTCGTCACCGTTGTCCGCGCTGGTGGAACGGGTGACCGTGGAGGCGTCGTCGTTCTTCAGCCGCCACTTGCCCGTGGTGTCGTCCTTGACCAGCTCAGTCGCCTTGCCGTTCAGGACCAAGGACGCGTTGTCGTACTTCCAGCACAGGTCGTACTTCTCGCTCTGCCCGTCGTCGTCGCACGAGCCGTACTTGCGCTCGATGAAGGACGAGGTCAGATCGAAACCCTCACCGATCTGGCTGCCCTGGTTGTTCGTGTTCGCGGTACGCCCGTCGACACTGCCGGAGTCGTACGAGATGGACAGGGCGGGCTCGGCTCCCGCTGCGGCGGGCGGCACTCGCAGCGGATACGACCACGTGAACGTGCCCGACGACCCCCCTGCCTCCCAGGTCGACGAAGCAGACAGCGGGGTCGCCTTGTAGTCACCGCTGCCCGACTTGGCGCCAGCTCCGGCCGCAAGAGCCACCATCATGGGTGCGCCGTTGGACGCGAGACTCAGCGGTGCCGAGATGCGGGCGTTCGCACGGTCGTTGCTGGAGTCGAGGCCGGTAGGCTTGCGGCACCCCGCCTTGGACGGATCGTCCAAGGCGCAGTCCGGCAGCCGAGAGAGTTGCAAGCGTCCGGCCCAGTCGCCGCCATAGGCAGAGGCAAAGGCCGAATAATCCAGGCCGAGGCGGGCCTTTCCGCCGCCTTTGGGGCCGGTGACTTTGAGGACCACACCCTTAACACCGAGCGACTGCGCCGCCTTCTGGTCCAGAACCTGCACCGTCAGAGACGTGGCCGCCTTGCCCTTGCCGGGCCTGGCCACCGTGACGGGCAGAGCACCCGGGGCCGCCTTGGCGGTGCCCTTCGCCGGAACCTTCAGGGACGTCCTGCCCGACGTGGGCCAAATGGTCCGCTGCTGCTGGTCATGGCGGGCTCGCGCTGACGCGGACTGATCCGCCTCGGCGGACTTCTTCACCGTGGCAGCGGCCCTTTTGTTCACCTCGGCCGTGAACGGACTGACCTTGGCTGCGCGTGGCGCCTTCAGTCCGGGGTTGCCCAGGGGATCAGCTTCCGCCGCGAAGGCAACGGGGGTGAGAAGGCCAGGAAGCAGGGCCAGGCCGCTAGCCGCAGCTATGTGGCGGGGCCAGCGTCTTCTGGTCCCGCCACCACGGCCCGATCCGGGCCGTGGCATGCCGAAGAGGTTCATGTGACTTCTTCCTACGCTCGGGCAGCCTCGTGCCCAGCGCATGCCGTTGAGTTGGGTGAGAGAAAAAAGAAGAGGGGCAGCGCACGCGCCACCGCCGCCAGGCGGCCGCGCTCACAGCGCGGGCCGCCCAGCTGTGGACGACAGGGGGCTCAGATGTTGTCGGGCGTGGCCAGGACCTGGGAGCGGACCTGATCGGCGGACATTGCCCCGGTCCAGATCCTCAGGTCCTGCAGACCACCGGGCAGATAGTTGCCCGTGCTACCGCCTGCGGTGCCGCGGCCGAGACTCAGCTCGCCGCTCCCTTGCTGCGGGGTGGTGAATCCAGCAACCCCCTCGGACGGCTGGTCGTACTCTCCGACATACATGTGGAGCTTTCCGTAGCGGGTTTCGGTGTTGGAGCCGTCGGACGGATCCGTCCATTCCCAGGACTCCTGGGCATCGAAGACACCCGTGAGCTGAACCCACGTGCCCGTCGCGGCCACATCCGCTGCTGGCACCTCCGCGCTCTGGGTGACCTTTCCGTCAGAGCCGACCGCGGTGCGCGTGAACTTCCACTGGTAGACACCGTCTGCGGGCTTGACCACCCAAAGGGCCCAGGACGACTCTCCACCCATGCGCTGCCCGGCGACCTGCGCTTGGTAGCCGACCGGCTTGGTGTTGAGCTTCTCTGCGTCCAATTGGACTGTCGCCGACGCGGTGAACGAGCCGTTCTCGTCGATCACCGGACCGGTGGTAGCGGCGTATCCAGCCGTGCCGTCGAGGAACAGTGCGTTGTCCTCCTGATCCAGCGTGCCGCCGGATGCCGACAGTTTCATCGACGGCAGGGGATACGCCGTTCCCTCAGGGATCTCAGCGCCCTTGGCGGACGTGGCGTCCCACTGTGCGACGAGCTCGTTGGCAGGCACACCGTCCTGCAACACCTGCGCCTCTTCGGCGACTTCTGCCGGATCGAGGAAGCGTTGCCACACTGCGACCTCGTCCAACAGACCGAAGTGGTAGTCGCCGTACTTGCCGCCCGCCTTGGACCGGCCGAACTGCAGGCCTCCAGTGGCAGCCCACGGCGTATACGTCGAGGCCGCCTTGGACAGGACCACCGGCTGGCCCTGGGGCCTGCCGTTGACGAACAGCTGGATGGTGTCGTTGGCCGGGTCGGAGTCCGGAAGGTTGTCGTCCCCCTCCGTCTTGAACACACCCGCCAGGTGCGTCCACACGTTCAGCGGCGGGTTCTCGTTGTCCGCAAGGGAGCGGACGTACACCGGGCTGGCCAGGTCCTTGTCCGTACGGTTGAAGATCCATTTCTTGTAGGAGGCGGAGTAATACAGTGCGAAAGAGCTGCTGTCCGTTCCGGGTGCGGACAGCACCACCCGGTTGGCCGAGGCATTGGACAGCTGAACCCAGGCAGAGACCGTGAACGAGCCCTGGGTGTTGATCGCAGGAGTAGAGGTCGCCGCGTATCCGGTCTGCTGCGCCGGATCCGTGGTGTCGTCGTTCAGACGAAGCGAGTAGTCGGCGTCCCCTCGCCGGGCCCGGCTCGACCAGCCGGTCCCCGCCTCCCCCACCAACGTCGCATCGTGACGGGCCCCGCCGGTGGTCGCGGTGTCCTTGGTCGTCATCACACCCGAACCCGGTCCACCGTCGAGGCGCCAGCGGCCCACCGCGCCCTGGGCGGGCTCCACCTTGAAGAGGAATTCCTGGTAAGCGCCCCACCGGTTGTAGACGTCCTTGGCCCGTACGGACAGCACCTGGGTGCCCGACAGCGGTGGCGTCACGTTCGGCACTGTGACTTTGGTACTGCCGGTGACCGCCTTGGCGGGAGTGGACAGCAACTTCCACTCATAGGACGTGACATCGGTATGGCCAGAGCTGTCAATGTCCGCGGTGTTCGGCTGGAAAGTAAAGCTGCCTGGCACTCCCGGACCCCCCTTGCCGTCGCAAATCGTGGCGCACTCGGTGTACGGGGAGCCAGCGGTGATCCTGGGCTCCTTCGGCGCCAATGAATCGATCTTGAAGTAGCACCAGGAGGTGTACGGGGACCAGAGCTCGCCACTCTTGCCCGCGTAGGACCAGTGCGACTGAGTCCGTGCCTTGTAGCGGTACAGACCGCCTTCGGCGCGGTTGGTGATGCGGAGCTTCTCCAGCGTGCCGTCTGGGTGCCAGCCGGTATCCGGCATGTGTCCGGTCCACACCTGGTGCCAAGCGGCGTCGTCACCACGCTCTACGACGTACTCGGCCTGCAAGGCCCCTTCCTCATCACCCTTGTGGGACTCGACCTGCGTCTGGATCCGAGCCTGCATCATCGGATCCTTGCGGGTGACGATGAGAGGATCGGACGAGGACTTCTTGCAGTACCCCGTCGTACCGTTGCCTGGAATGATGCCGACATCAGTCGCAATGCCGGGTTTGTAGGCGAAGGTGACCTGTAGTTCGGCGTTGTCGTCGAACCGCTTCCAGGCGCGCGGGTCCGACTCGTCCTTGGCTCGCAACATCAGCGTGAGGCGGTTGATCTTGCCGTCGGCGAAGGAGCGGACGGTGCTCTTCAGGTTCTCGTCCGACTCGTCGGGGTTGTCGTTGAACTCGACCCACTGGTCCGGCTGGTCCGGGCTGCACAGCGAGCCGCGACCCGCCGAGACATATCGATCGCCCATCTGGTCGATCTGCTTGGGCCCCGGCCAGCCGGTGCCCTCGGAGATGTTGTCGGTCCGCTCCAGATCCACCCAGTGCGGATCACAGTTGAACGACCACGTCTCACGCGCCCGGAACGTGGCATCGAGCACGTACTTGCCGGCGAGCTTGGTCGGCGCGAACTCGAAGTACATGCGGTCGACATAGCCGCCCCCGCAGTAATAGCCGTCCGCAGTACCGCACTTGCCGACGCCCTTATCCCCGTCGAACATCCAGAACTCGTCACCGTCGGAGGAGATCTTCGTGCGCTCCGAGACACCCAGGCCGACGGACGGGTCGATATAGACCGGGTAGACCGTGTTCTCGCCGCGTAGCAATGCCAGGTCAGGGTGCACGGCAACGGCGCCGTCATCCACCTTGACCGGCAGCACGGCACTGGCGTCCCCGTCACCGGGCTGCGAGGGGTCGTCCAGCGGTGCTCCACTTGCGGATAACGCTGCACCGGACGTCATGAGCTGAGTTCGCGGGCCGGCGTCGGCGTCACCGGCGGAGTCCCACATCTGTCCCGCGGGCCCGCGGAAGACCGCGTTCCCGTCCTCGTCGACAGCCCGAAGACCGCCACCGGCACCGGGCATCAGGGTCAGCCTATCCCCCGAAGCCGCGAGCTTGACCTGCTCCAACGCGGGGTTCTGCGCCGCCTCAGCCGTCTTGACGACGAGCACTTCGCGGTAGCCCTCCGCTGTGGCCGTCAGTTGGAGATCCACCCCGTCGAACACGTTGGCATAGGTGGCCGTTGCACCATCCAGTGTCGGCTGGGGCAGCGAACCGGACCACCCCAGAGTGATCGAGCGGCCATCGTCAGCGAGGTGGAGCATCTCCGAGCCTGGACCGCCGCCGGAGAAGGACAGGTCAACCACCGCGCCGGTAGGGGCGATACGACCATCAGGCCGCCGCTCCAGCGTGGGATCGACGGTGCCCCAAGTCCCGTCGCTGTTCTTCACGCGCTGGGGCGTGGTCGACTGCGTCAGCTTGAACGAACCCTCCGGATTGGCATGCGTCGTCGAGTACTCGGTACGGTCTGCCGTCACCTCCACCGGCTCGCCGGAAGCTTTCGCCTGGGCGAGCGCGGTCGACTCGTCCACCACGCCCGGTGCCACATCTGCTGCAGCCACGGACGCAACTGCCTCCACCGGCAGCGCGGGCAGAGCCGACAACACCAACGACGCGGCCACGCCCCCCAGAAGCACACCACGCGATCTTCGCGCCCTCCATACGGGCGCCACGAAGCCCCACCCCAATTTCACGGCTTCCACTCCACTCACAAGATCCTTACAGGACACGCAGAGTTGAATTGCCGTTACTTGAATTGGTCAACCTTTAGCGACGCAGGCCACGCCTTTGCCTGCCGAATATGCCCTGACCTGCCCCGATAGACGCCCTGCAATTGTCTTGTTCGACTCCGGTCATGGCTGAAATCAGCAAAAGGCATGCAGAGTTGGGCCCACCCACGCGACTTCCAGGCCGCACGCAGGGCAGAGCGATGGCGCGCGTGAGGCACAACGGGCGCTGATCAAGCGCGAGTTGAGGCTCGATCCATCGCCCGAGCGGTCGCGCAGGCGGCCCGCAACTTCAGGCACACCGCACCCGCCACCTGGACAAATAATGAGGTTAGGCTAACCTACCTTCGAACTTGTCCCGCGGGCGGCGCTCCGCCCCGTGCCGAAAGCAGCCACACCATGTCGAACGCCAGAGCCACCCACCTCACCCGTCGCGGCATCCTCGCCGCCGGCGGCGCCCTCGGCCTCGGTGCCGTGCTCACTGCCTGCGGCGACGACAGCGACTCGAAAAGCGGTGGCTCGGACTCGACGAAGGCCGCCACCGCCAAGTCCGGCCCCTGGACCTTCAAGGACGACCGCGGCACGACCGCGAAGCTGGACAAGACCCCGGCGAACATCGTCGCCTTCACCGGTGTCGCCGCCGCGTTGTACGACTACGGCATCGAGGTCAAGGGCGTTTTCGGCCCGACCACGACCGCCGACGGCAAGGCCGATGTCCAGGCCGGCGACATGGACGTCAGCAAGCTGACGGTCCTCGGCAACGCCTGGGGCCAGTTCAACATCGAGAAGTACGCGGCCCTCGCGCCCGACGTGCTGCTCTCCACCATGTTCGACGACGCGGGCACCCTCTGGTACGTCCCCGAGGAGTCCAAGGACAAGATCCTCAAGCTCGCCCCGAGTGTCGGCATCTCCGTCTACGACCGCCAGATGCCCGAGTCGCTGCAGCGCATGCTCGCGCTCGCCGAGTCGCTCGGCGCCGACGTGAAGTCCGCCGAGATCGTCGAGGCGAAGAAGAAGTTCGAGACGGCTGCCGAGCGGCTCCGGGCAGCGGCCAAGGCCCGCCCGGAGATCAAGGTCCTCGCCGGCTCCGCGAGCCAGGACATCTTCTACGTCTCCGGTTCGAACTTCTCCATCGACCTGGAGTACTTCAAGGCGCTCGGCGTGAACCTCGTCGAGCCCTCCGCCAAGGCCCTGAAGGCCAGCGGCGGCTGGTTCGAGAACCTGAGCTGGGAGAACGTCGACAAGTACCCGGCCGACATCATCATCATGGACGACCGCAGCGCGACCATCCAGCCGGCCGACATCACCGAGGCCACCTGGAAGAAGCTGCCCGCCGTGAAGGCCGGCCAGGTCATCGCCCGCTCCCCCGAGCCGATCGTGTCGTACGACAAGTGCACCCCGCTCCTCGACAACCTCGCCGAGGCCATCGAGAACGCGAAGAAGGTCGCCTGACCCAGTCCCGGCCGGGACTGCCGGGATCCCCTGACGACAACTCAGGAGCACTCATGACGACGGCCGTAGCCGCCCCGTTCCGTTTCTTCTCCCTCCAGGTCGTACGGACGAGGCGGCTCGGCCCGTCGTTGGTCCGGATCACCTTCGCCGGTTCCGACCTGGCGGACTTCGCCTCCCACGGCCGGGACCAGAGCCTGTCCCTGTTCCTGCCGCACCCCGGCCAGACCGAACCTGCCGTCCCCTACGAACTGGGCGACGGCTGGTGGCAGGGCTGGCGGGAACTCCCGGACGACGTACGGGCGGTGATGCGCTCGTACACCCTGCGCGCCCTGCGACGCGACCCCGACGAGATCGACATCGACTTCGTGCTGCACGGTGTGGAGCCGAGCACGGGTTCCGAGGCCGAGACCGCCGCCGGTCCGGAGGCCGACACCCCCGCCGGCCCCGCGTCCCGGTGGGCCTCCCGCGCGGCGGCCGGTGACCGTGTCGTGCTGCTCGGCCCGGCGATCGCGGACAACCGGGCGATCCGCTTCCGCCCGCCCGCCGACACCGACCTGGTCGTCCTGTGGGCGGACGAGACCGCTCTGCCCGCCGCCTCCGCGATCCTCGAGTCACTGCCGGCCGGTACCCGCGCCCGGGCCTGGCTGGAGGTCCAGCACGCCGGGGACGTCCAGGAACTGGTCACCGCGGCCGACGCGGACATCACGTGGCTCGTACGCGACGACGGCTCCCCCATGGCCGTCGACGCCGTACGAGCCGCCCAGCTGCCCCTCGCCGAGAACCCGTACGCCTGGATCGCGGGCGAGTCCGGGTGCGTGAAGGAGATGCGCCGCCACCTGGTGCGCGAACGCGGCATCGACCGCCGCCGGGTCACCTTCGTCGGCTACTGGCGGCGCGGGCTGACGGAGGAACAGCTGCGGGAGCAGGGGGAGTAGTTCGAAGGGGCGGGGCGCCTCACGCCGGCTCAAACAGAGGCGTACGTCACTGAAGACACCAGAGGGACGGGGTCGCGAGATCGACTTAGGTTAGGCTAGCCTAAGTTGAAGATCGGGACCCCGTCCCTCTCCTCGTCCCGGCCGCCCCCACCCTGTCTCCCGTCCCGCTCGGACTCTCCCGCACGGAGGACCCCCACATGCGCTCGCACCTGCTCAATGACACGACCGCGGATCGGTACCGCCGATCCGTGACCGAAGGAGTCGAGCGGGTGGCGGCCAAACTCGCCACCACCGAGCACCCGTTCACAGGTGTCACGGTCGACGCTCTCGCCCCCCGCATCGAGCAGATCGACCTGGACCGCCCGCTGCACGACACCACCGCGGCCCTCGACGAGCTGGAAGAGGTCTACCTCCGGGACGCGATCTACTTCCACCACCCGCGCTACCTCGCACACCTCAACTGCCCGGTCGTCATCCCGGCGGTGCTCGGCGAGGCCATCCTCTCCGCCGTCAACTCCTCCCTGGACACCTGGGACCAGTCGGCCGGCGGCACCCTCATCGAGCGCAAGCTCATCGACTGGACCAACGAGCGCATCGGCCTCGGCCCGGCCGCCGACGGCGTGTTCACCAGCGGCGGCAGCCAGTCCAACCTCCAGGCACTGCTGCTCGCCCGCGAGGAGGCCAAGTCCGACAGCCTCGGCAAGCTGCGGATCTTCGCCTCCGAGGTCAGCCACTTCAGCGTCAAGAAGTCGGCCAAACTCCTCGGCCTGAGCGCCGATGCGGTGGTCTCGATCCCGGTCGACCACGACAAGCGGATGCAGACACTCGCCCTCGCGCACGAGCTCGAGCGGTGCAAGCGTGACGGCCTCGTCCCCATGGCCGTCGTCGCCACCGCCGGCACCACCGACTTCGGCTCCATCGACCCGCTGTCCGAAATAGCCGAACTATGCGCCCAGTTCGGCACATGGATGCATGTGGACGCGGCCTACGGCTGCGGGCTGCTCACCTCGCTGAAGAACCGGGACCGCATCGACGGCGTCGAGCGCGCCGACTCGGTCACCGTCGACTACCACAAGTCCTTCTTCCAGCCCGTGAGCTCCTCCGCCGTGCTGGTCCGCGACGCCGCGACACTCCGCCACGCGACCTACCACGCGGAGTACCTCAATCCGGTCCGCTCGGTGCAGGAACGTATCCCCAACCAGGTCGACAAGTCCCTGCAGACCACCCGCCGCTTCGACGCGCTCAAGCTGTGGATGACGCTGCGCGTGATGGGCGCCGACGGCATCGGCGAACTCTTCGACGAGGTCTGCGACCTGGCGGAGGAGGGCTGGAAACTGCTCGCCGCCGACCCGCGCTTCGACGTGGTCGTGGAGCCGTCCCTGTCCACCCTCGTCTTCCGCTTCATCCCGGCCCACGTCACCGACCCGGCCGAGATCGACCGCGCCAACCTGTACGCCCGCAAAGCCCTGTTCGCCTCCGGTGACGCCGTCGTCGCGGGCACCAAGGTGGGCGGCCGCCACTACCTCAAGTTCACCCTGCTCAACCCCGAGACCACGGTCGACGACATCGCCGCCGTACTCGATCTGATCGCCGGCCACGCCGAGCAGTACCTGGGAGAGTCCCTTGACCGCGCTTCCTGAATCCACGAACAAGACCTACGACTTCGTGGGGATCGGGCTCGGCCCCTTCAACCTCGGCCTCGCCTGCCTCACCGAGCCGATCGCCGAACTGGACGGAGTCTTCCTCGACTCCAAGCCCCACTTCGAGTGGCACTCGGGGATGTTCCTGGAGGGCGCGCACCTCCAGACCCCGTTCATGTCGGACCTGGTGACCCTCGCCGACCCGACCTCCCCGTACTCCTTCCTCAACTACCTGAAGGAATCGGGCCGTCTGTACTCGTTCTACATCCGCGAGAACTTCTACCCGCTCCGGGTCGAATACGACGACTACTGCCGCTGGGCCGCGTCGAAACTGAGCAGCGTCCGCTTCAGCACGACGGTCACCGAGGTGACGTACGAGGACGAGAACGAGGTGTACGTCGTTCGGACGGACGCCGGTGATCTCTACCGCGCCCGCCACCTCGTCCTCGGCACCGGAACGCCGCCGCACATCCCCGAGGCCTGCGCCGGTCTCGGCGGCGACTTCATCCACAACTCCCGCTATCTCCAGCACAAGCAGGAACTCCAGAGCAAGGAGTCGATCACTCTGGTCGGCAGCGGTCAGTCCGCCGCCGAGATCTACTACGACCTCCTGAGCGAGATCGACGTCCACGGCTACCGGCTGAACTGGGTCACACGCTCCCCGCGCTTCTTCCCGCTCGAGTACACCAAGCTCACGCTGGAGATGACCTCCCCGGAGTACATCGACTACTTCCACGCGCTGCCCGAGAAGACCCGCTACCGCCTTCAGACGGAGCAGAAGGGCCTGTTCAAGGGCATCGACGGGGAGCTGATCGACGCCATCTTCGACCTGCTCTACCAGAAGAACATCGGCGGCCCGGTCCCCACCCGACTGCTCACCAACTCCGCCCTGAACAGCGCGCGACACGAGAACGGCACCTACACCCTGGGCCTGCGCCAGGAGGAACAGGGCAAGGACTACGAGCTGCAGTCCGAGGGTCTGATCCTGGCCACCGGCTACAAGTACGCCGAGCCCGAGTTCCTCGAGCCGGTGCGCGACCGGCTGCGCTACGACTCCCACGGCAACTTCGACCTGGCCCGCAACTACGCCATCGACACCACGGGGCGCGGGATCTTCCTGCAGAACGCGGGCGTCCACACGCACTCGATCACGTCGCCGGACCTGGGCATGGGCGCGTACCGCAACGCGTCCATCATCCGTGAGCTGCTCGGCACCGAGTACTACCCGGTCGAGAAGACCATCGCGTTCCAGGAGTTCGCCGTATGAGCACCAGCTTCAGCATCCGCCCGCTCGACCCTCTCCGGGACGCCGAACTGCTGCACGGCTGGGTCACCCACCCGAAGGCCGCGTTCTGGATGATGCAGAACGCGCAACTCCAGGACGTCGAGCGCGAGTACATGGCCATCGCGGCCCACGAGCACCACGACGCGTTCCTCGGCCTGCTGGACGGCGAACCCGTCTTCCTGATGGAGCGCTACGACCCCCGGTATGTCGAACTGGTCGGCCTGTACGAGCCCGAGCCCGGCGATGTCGGCATGCACTTCCTGGTCGCGCCGACGGACACGCCCGTGCACGGTTTCACTCGGGCCGTGATCACCGCGGTGATGGAGGAATTGTTCGCCGACCCGGCGACGCGGCGTGTCGTCGTGGAACCCGACGTGAGCAACAAGGCCGTGCACGCGCTCAACGAGGCCGTCGGCTTCGTGCCCGAGCGCGAGATCGAGAAGCCGGAGAAGCGCGCGCTGCTGAGCTTCTGTACCCGGGAGCAGTTCGCAGCAGCGGTACGAGGAGTAGCCGTATGACCCTGTCCGACGCCGTGGCTCACCTCTCCCCCGATCGCTGGGCGCAGGCCAACCGCCTCCTGATCCGCAAGGCCCTCGCCGAGTTCGCCCACGAGCGGCTGATCACCCCGGAGGCGCGGGAGGACGGCGAGTACGTCATCCGCAGCGACGACGGCCTCACCCGCTACCACTTCACCGCCGTCCGCCGCTCGCTCGACCACTGGCAGGTCGACGCCGAGTCGATCACCCGGCACCGCGACGGCGCCGAACTCCCGCTTGCCGCGCTCGAATTCTTCATCGAGCTGAAGAATTCGCTCGGCCTGAGCGACGAGGTACTGCCCGTCTATCTGGAGGAGATCTCCTCCACTGTCTCGGGCACCTGTTTCAAGCTCACCAAGCCGCAGATCCCGTCCGCCGAACTCGTGAAAAGCGGCTTCCAGGCCATCGAGACCGGTATGACCGAGGGCCACCCCTGCTTCGTCGCCAACAACGGACGGCTCGGCTTCGGCATCCACGAGTACCTGTCGTACGCGCCGGAGACCGCGAGCCCGGTCCGGCTGGTGTGGCTGGCCGCGCACCGCTCCCGGGCTGCCTTCACGGCGGGTGTGGGCATCGAGTACGAGTCCTTCGTACGCGCGGAGCTGGGCGCGGAGACGGTCGAGCGGTTCGCCGGGAAACTCACCGACCAGGGCCTCGACCCCGACGACTACCTCCTGATCCCCGTCCACCCCTGGCAGTGGTGGAACAAGCTCTCCGTGACCTTCGCGGCCGAGGTCGCCGAGCGCCGTCTGGTCTGCCTCGGCGAGGGCGACGACGAGTATCTGGCCCAGCAGTCGATCCGGACGTTCTTCAACAAGAGCGCCCCCGACAAGCACTACGTCAAGACGGCGCTGTCCGTCCTCAACATGGGCTTCATGCGCGGGCTTTCGGCCGCCTACATGGAGGCGACCCCGGCGATCAACGACTGGCTGGCCCAGCTCGTCGAGAACGACCCGGTGCTCAAGTCCACCGGACTGTCGGTCATCCGTGAACGCGCGGCGGTCGGCTACCGCCACCTGGAGTACGAGGCCGCGACGGACCGCTACTCCCCGTACCGCAAAATGCTCGCCGCCCTGTGGCGCGAGAGCCCGGTCGCCACACTCCAGGAGGGCGAGTCGCTGGCCACCATGGCCTCCCTGGTCCATGTCGACCACCAGGGCGCGTCCTTCGCCGGCGCGCTGATCGAGCAGTCGGGACTGGCTCCGGTGGAGTGGCTGCGCCGCTACCTCCACGCCTACTTCACGCCCTTGCTGCACAGCTTCTACGCCTACGACCTCGTCTACATGCCGCACGGCGAGAACGTCATTCTCGTCCTCAAGGACGGGGCCGTGCGGCGCGCGATCTACAAGGACATCGCCGAGGAGATCGCCGTCATGGACCCGCAGGCGGTACTGCCGCCCGCGGTCGAGCGGATCCGCGTCGAGGTCCCCGAGGACAAAAAACTCCTGTCCATCTTCACCGACGTCTTCGACTGCTTCTTCCGCTTCCTGGCGGCGAACCTCGCGGCCGAGGGCATCCTCGACGAGGACGACTTCTGGCGGACGGTCGCCGAGTCGGTGCGCGAGTACCAGGAGTCGACGCCCGAACTCGCCGACAAATTCCGGCAGTACGACATGTTCGCGCCCGAGTTCTCCCTGTCCTGCCTCAACCGCCTCCAACTGCGCAACAACAAGCAGATGGTGGACCTGGCGGACCCGTCCGGCGCGCTCCAGCTCGTCGGCAAGCTGAAGAACCCGATCGCGGGGCGGTAACAGCCCTCCCCTCACGTGCGGGCGCCCTGGAGCACGGTCCCTCCAGGGCGCGCGTACCGGATGCCAGAATCGCTGTATGGCGGAAATCATCCAGAAGGACGGAACCTGGACCTTCGACGGCGACGCGCTGCGGCTGACCCCCGGGCGCGACAAGAATGTGAGCCTGCTCCGCAAGAATTTGGGTGAACTGACCGTCCCGCTGGGTGCGTTGGCGGGAATCTCCTTCGAGCAGGGCAAGAAGGCCGGGCGGCTGCGGCTGAGGCTGCGCGACGGCGCCGATCCACTGCTCCAGGCCACCGGCGGCAAGCTCACCGAGCCGAACGACCCTTACCAACTCACCGTCGAGTCCAACCGCTACGGAGTCGCCGAGTACGTCGTGGACGAGGTCCGGGACGCGCTGCTCCTCGACCAGGTCCCGACCGGCCCCGCCGACGGCTATCTGCTCCCCGGTCCCTCCGTACCGCTGTCCGCCGCCGCCGGCGACGGCACCGCGAGCTTCGACGGGGAGCGCGTCCGCCTGGAGTGGAACTGGAAGACGGAGGACGCGAAGGCCGCCGCCGGGTCCCGTGACCTCGCCCTCTCCGGCATCACGGCCGTCGAGTGGCACCCCGCGGTCGGCCTGGAGAACGGCTACCTCCGCTTCATCGTCCGCGGCGCCGAGACCAAGGCCCCGCCGAAGTACGACCCCCACTCCGTGGAACTCTGGGGATTCAAGAAGGACCCGCTGATGGCACTGGTCGCGGCGGCGGTACAGGCACGCCTCCCCCACCCGACCGCCCAGCCCGCGGTAACGGACGAACCGCCAAAAAAGGAACTCCCCCCGACCGACCACGACGCCCTGCTTCGCCGCCTGCGCGAACTGGGCGATCTGCACCAGTCGGGGGTCCTGACGGAGGAGGAGTTCGCCATGGCCAAGCAGGCGGTCCTCAAGCGGATGTAGAGACCAGCTTGAGAACCGCCCGCGCCCCCACCGACCCGCAGTTAACGAACCCGCCGAGCCACAGTGAAGTGATCCACCGTCCCCCCGGCCTCGGCGATCCCCGTCACCTTCAACGTCGCCAACCGCCCCTTGGCCGCCGGCGTCACATCCACCCGCAGGAACGAGTAGTTCAGATACCGCACCCGGGACCAGGCGACCGTCTCGTTCTGCTTCGCCCCGTCCTTGAGGCACACATACGACGACACCGCCTCGTCGTCCTTCTCATGCCCCTCGTACGACTGGTCCGCACTGAACGCGTACAGACTCCGCCCCGCCGCCCCCGCCGTCACATACACCACACCATCCGTCTCGGGGTACGCCGTACCCCCGATCGGCAGCTTCTTGGCGACCTCGCCCGCCTTGATGACGTCGGTGCGCTCGTAGACGTGGTTGTGACCGTTGATGACAAGGTCGACGGTGTACTTCTCGAACAGCGGCACCCACTCCTGCCGCACGCCCCCCTCCGAGGCGTGCGCGGTGGAGGTGCAGTACGAGCAATGGTGGAAGAAGACGACGACGAAGTCGATGCCCTTGGCCGCCCGGTACTTCTTGAGCTGCGCCTCCAGCCATGTCGTCTGGGTACCACCCGAAATGCCGAGGTTCGCCGGAATCTCGAAGGACACGTCGTTGGCGTCCAACGAGATGATCGCCGTGTTGCCGTGCACGAAGGAGTACACGCCGGGCAGGTTCGCCTTGTCGGGCCCGTTCTCCGGCAGCTGCCAGCGGGCCTCCTCGCCGCCGTAGCCGTTGGGCGAGTACCAGGCCTCCATGTCGTGGTTGCCGTACGAGACCATCCACGGCACCTGCTTGGCGACCGACTCGGTCTGCGCGAGGAACTGGTCCCAGACGCGCGAGTCGAAGCCGGCGTCGGCACTCTTGCCCTGGCCCGCCGGGTCCGCGTACGCGATGTCGCCGGCGTGCAGGTGGAAGGCCGGGTTCTGGGCGAGGATCAGACTGTCGTTGGCGAGGCCGTGGTAGCTGACGCCCTGGTCGCCGAAGGCGGTGAAGGTGAACGGCTCGGCGCGGTCGGGCGCGGTGGTGAAGGTGCCGAGGGTGCCCGCGAGGTGTGCGGCCGCCGGGTCGAAGCCGTCGTGGCCGACGCCGTAGTAGTACGTCCTGCCGGGGCGCAGGTGAGTGAGCCTGGCGTGCAGGTAGTACTGCGTGTGGTCGCCGCTCGCGCCGACGCCGGCCGGCGTGTACAGCGTCCGGACCTCGGCCTCGATCTTGCGGGAGAGGTCCCAGGGGTGGGCGCCGATGCGGAGGTACGGCTTGCCGACCGCGACCGGGACCTGCCAGGAGACGGTCATCTCGGTGCACGGGTCGCCGCCGTAGGCGAGGTGGCGGCCGAAGGGGGCGACGAGCGCGCCGTCGACCTTCTCCGTGCTGTTCTGCGTGCGCTGGGTGGGAACCGCGGCCTGTGCGGTGGCGCCCGGTACGAAGGCACCGCCGGCGACGGCGCCCACGGTGACGGCGCCGCCTCTGATCATGGTGCGCCGCGAAAAACGGGCGCGGAGGTACTCGTGCTGCTCGGCCATGCTCATCCGCTCGGCGAGCTTCTCCGGTACGCCCATACGTGGAATGTCCATGGCCCCAGAAGTTGCTCCCGGCAATCAACAACACGCAGGCCACAGGATGGACAGCTCACAAACAGCCGTCCATAAGAGTTTCAACAGACACGTGCCCGAAATCGGGCAGGATTCTTGCGATTGCCGGCGCTTTACCTCAGGATCAACGCGTGCACGACGAACTTGTTGATCATCTGACGCGCTCCACGCCCCTGAACCGGGGCGAGGCGCTGCGGGTGGTCCAGGACGTGCTCGCCTACTTCGACGAGACGACCGAGGACTACGTCCGTCGCCGCCACCGCGAGCTCCAGGCCCAGGGCCTGGTCAACGCGACGATCTTCGAACGGATCGAGGCGGACCTGAAATACCGCGCGGTCGCGCCGCCGGAGCTCACGCTCAGGCAGCTGCGCCGCATCGTCTACGGCTGAGGAATCTCTCTGTATGTGTGGAATCGTCGGATACATCGGCAGGCGTGACGTGGCGCCGCTGCTGCTCGAAGGCCTGCAGCGCCTGGAGTACCGCGGCTACGACTCGGCGGGCATCGTCGTGACGACCCCGAAGACGGCCGGCCTGAAGATGGTCAAGGCCAAGGGCCGGGTCCGTGACCTGGAGGCCAAGGTCCCCGCGCGCTTCAAGGGCACCACCGGCATCGCCCACACCCGCTGGGCCACCCACGGCGCCCCGTCCGACGTGAACGCCCACCCGCACATGTCGGCCGACAACAAGGTCGCGGTCGTCCACAACGGCATCATCGACAACGCCTCCGACCTGCGCAAGAAGCTCGAGGCCGACGGCGTCGAGTTCCTCTCCGAGACCGACACCGAGGTCCTCACCCACCTCATCGCCCGCTCCCAGCAGGAGAAGCTCGAGGACAAGGTCCGCGACGCGATCCGGGTGATCGAGGGCACGTACGGCATCGCCGTCCTGCACGCGGACTTCCCCGAGCGCATCGTGGTGGCCCGCAACGGCTCCCCGGTCGTCCTGGGCATCGGCGAGAAGGAGATGTTCGTCGCCTCGGACATCGCCGCGCTGGTCACCCACACGCGGCAGATAGTGACTCTGGACGACGGCGAGATGGCCACCCTCAAGGCCGACGACTTCCGTACGTACACCACCGAGGGCACCCGTACGACGTCCGAGCCGACCACCGTGGAGTGGGAGGCCGCGTCGTACGACATGGGTGGCCACGACACGTACATGCACAAGGAGATCCACGAGCAGGCCGACGCCGTGGACCGCGTTCTGCGCGGCCGCATCGACGACCGGTTCTCCACCGTGCACCTGGGCGGCCTGAACCTGGACGCCCGCGAGGCGCGCCAGATCCGCCGCGTGAAGATCCTCGGCTGCGGCACCTCCTACCACGCGGGCATGATCGGCGCCCAGATGATCGAGGAGCTGGCCCGCATCCCCGCGGACGCCGAGCCCGCCTCCGAGTTCCGCTACCGCAACGCCGTCGTCGACCCCGACACGCTGTACGTCGCGGTCTCCCAGTCCGGTGAGACGTACGACGTACTGGCCGCCGTCCAGGAGCTGAAGCGCAAGGGCGCGCGAGTGCTGGGTGTGGTCAATGTCGTCGGCTCGGCGATCGCCCGCGAGGCGGACGGCGGCATGTACGTCCACGCCGGTCCCGAGGTCTGCGTCGTCTCGACGAAGTGCTTCACCAACACGACCGTCGCCTTCGCGCTCCTCGCCCTGCACCTGGGCCGTACCCGCGACCTGTCGGTCCGCGACGGCAAGCGGATCATCGACGGCCTGCGCAAGCTGCCCGCGCAGATCTCCGAGATCCTCGAGCAGGAGGACGAGATCAAGAAGCTGGCCGCGGAGTACGCCGAGGCCCGCTCGATGCTCTTCATCGGTCGCGTCCGGGGCTACCCGGTGGCCCGTGAGGCCTCGCTGAAGCTCAAGGAGGTCTCGTACATCCACGCCGAGGCGTACCCCGCCTCCGAGCTCAAGCACGGCCCGCTGGCGCTCATCGAGCCCGCGCTGCCGACGGTCGCGATCGTCCCCGACGACGACCTCCTGGAGAAGAACCGCGCCGCCCTGGAGGAGATCAAGGCCCGCAGCGGCAAGATCCTCGCGGTGGCGCACCAGCAGCAGGAGAAGGCCGACCAGACGATCATCGTCCCGAAGAACGAGGACGAGCTGGACCCGATCCTGATGGGCATCCCGCTGCAACTCCTCGCCTACCACACGGCGTTGGCCCTGGGCCGGGACATCGACAAGCCGCGCAACCTCGCCAAGTCCGTGACCGTGGAGTAAAACCGACGAGAGCGACCCCCTGTGTGAGCCACCTTCACACAGGGGGTCGTTCTTTCAAGGGCCAGGGCCGCCCAATACCCCGGCCCGCGCCAGGCTCAGCCGGTGGCCGTCACCCCCCGGCCGGCGGCGCGTCGGGGCAGTGTGGTGGGCCACTTGGCGAGCGCCGCCGTGGCTCCGTACCAGGCCAGCAGACCGCCGGCCGCCGCGAACCAGCCGCCCGCCTTGGCGAGCGAGCCGCTGTCGCCGAACTCGCCGATGGCCAGCAGGAGCAGGGACACGAAGAGCAGCGCGTACGTCCCGCGGACGAGCACGGAGGCGCCACTCGCCCCGGCGGTGAGGCTGAGCGCGACGAGCGCGAACAGGAGCAGGAACAGACCGGTCGCGTTGGCGGAGGCCTGCGCGTCGGCCGTGACGCCCCAGGTGAACCAGAGCGCGCCGAGTGCGGTGAAGGCCGTACCGGTGAAGGCGTCATGGTCGCGGAAGGCGAACAGGCCGGCGACGAAGAGCGCGATGCCACCGACATAGGTGGCGAGGGAGACGGAGTCGGCTGCTGTCACGCCGTCGATCACCTGGGTGTGACCGAGGCCGAAGAGCAACAGGGTGAGTCCGAGCGCGAGTTGGCCGAGGGTCGAGGTGGTGCTTCCCGCGGAGACGTCATTGTCCACGGCGGGCTCCCTTCATGCATGTGCAGTTGTGCTGCGTGGTACCGGCCGTGCGGTTGGTCCGGTGACCGGTATGTACCCTTCACAAGGGCACAAACCACCTCTACGCACGAGTAGATTTATGCCGAGTTCGGCACCCGTCAAAGGGAGTTGACGAACCGCCAGGGACTCCGTCCCGCTCATCTCACCTGGGACAAGGGCGAGTTACGGAATGACAACCACCGGGCGCCGCGCGCGCTTCGCCAGCCGTCCGGCGACCGAGCCGAAGATGCGGCCGACGATGCCGTGCGTGGAGCCGACGACGATCGCGTCCGCCTCGTACTCCCGTCCCACCTCTTCGAGTTCGTGGCAGATGTCGCCGCCGCGCTCGACAAGGATCCACGGCACCTCGGCGAGGTATTCCGCGCAGGCGAGCTCGAGTCCGAGCACCTCGGTGCGATGGTCGGGCACGTCGACGAAGACCGGTGGCTCACAGCCCGCCCACACCGTGGTGGGCAGCCGGTTGGCGACGTGCACGATGATCAGGCCCGAGCCGGAGCGGTGGGCCATGCCGATCGCGTACGCGAGGGCGCGCTCGCTGGACGTCGAGCCGTCGAAACCGACGACGACGCCATGCTTGAAGGCGGGATCGCAGGACTGGCGGAGTTCTTCCGCCGCCAGGGGCTCGGCCGCCGTGGGATCGGCGAGCGGGCGCTTGCGGTCTGCGGGATCGAAGAATTCGTGACCGGCCATGGGTATCTCGGCGTTTAGATCCTCGTGGTGGGACGACAACGTGCGGCAGAGCTGTGTCCGGGAATCATCTTCCCAACCCCATACCCCCAAGGGTACGGCGGCACGCCTCCTCTGCCCAGATCCCGCGCGCACTACGCGGCGTTCCCCGGAGCATGCATGAGAGGCGCCCGTAACGCAATGGTTGCTGCCCCGTACAGGCGGTTTGCACAGGGTTCACCCAGGAGCGATACCCACCGGGGCCACCCGTGGCCGGACAGTGACCGAGCGGTGACCGGGCAGTGACCGGCGGGTCGAACACGCGTTGAACCGGTGAGCCACCGCCATGGGAGTACTGGAGTACTAGGGAGCAGACCGTGCCCGGACCAGAGACCGCGTCCCGCCCCTCCCCCGGAGCGCGCCCCGCATCGCCCCCCGCGCCGGACACGGCGAGCGATGTGGTGCGCTGGGCGGCGTTCAGTTGTGTACTGGTCCCCGTCGTCCTCGTCTGGTTCGGCACCTCGCTCGCCGGGGCGGCCGGCACGGCGCTGGGCCTGGCGGCCGTGACCGGGGTCTGCCGGGTGCTGCTGAGGAAGTCCGAGCGGGGCGCGGCGCAGCTGCTCGCCGAGGAGCGGGCCCCACAGCGATCGCGGCACGGCACGCACGATGTGGCCGACTCGCACATCATGAGCGGCTTGCAGGGCAGAAGCGGCTTGCAGGGCAGGAGCGGCTTGCCAGGCAGGAGCGGCTCGGGGGCGCACAGGGGCGGGCGTCACGGCGAGGGAAAGAAGCCGGTCGACTGACCGGTTTCCGCGCACGCCCCCGCTTCTTTTCAGCCAACTTCGGCCTCCCGTGCATCCCTTGCTCGAACGACCCCCCAACCCGCGTCCGACCTGCGCGGAAAGGGCCCTGGAGGGCGCGCGCACCCTATGGGGATTGGCCACTGACACGAGGCGCACTTCCCTGCACGGCCCGCGAGTGCAACGCTTCGTGATCGAATGCTTCACGCCAAGTTGCCATGTCGACATTCTGTCGAATGCCGAACTGGTCACCTTGGCGCCACGGGACACAGTAGATTCGATCTTGACTGTCTTACGGCGGGGGACTCGTGCAGGACCGAGGGGAAACGTGCAGGAGCGACACAACCGAGGAGCCGCGACCACCGAGGGGGGCTTAGCAGTATGAGCCACGACTCCACTGCCGCGCCGGAAGCCGCTGCCCGGAAACTTTCCGGGCGACGCCGCAAGGAGATCGTCGCGGTGCTGCTGTTCAGCGGCGGCCCCATCTTCGAGAGTTCCATACCGCTGTCGGTGTTCGGGATTGACCGCCAGGACGCCGGCGTGCCGCGCTACCGACTACTGGTGTGCGGCGGCGAGGAAGGCCCACTGCGGACCACAGGGGGCCTGGAACTCACCGCGCCGCATGGCCTGGAGGCGATCTCGCGGGCGGGCACCGTCGTGGTGCCGGCCTGGCGGTCGATCACCTCCCCGCCACCGGGAGACGCGCTCGACGCGCTGCGCCGGGCGCACGAAGAGGGTGCCCGCATAGTCGGACTGTGCACCGGCGCCTTTGTGCTGGCCGCCGCCGGACTGCTGGACAGCCGTCCCGCGACCACCCACTGGATGTACGCACCGACGCTGGCCAAGCGCTACCCGTCGGTCCACGTCGATCCACGCGAGCTGTTCGTGGACGACGGCGACGTCCTCACATCAGCGGGCACCGCGGCCGGAATCGATCTCTGTCTCCACATCGTGCGGACGGACCACGGCAACGAGGCGGCCGGCGCGCTGGCCCGCCGGCTTGTCGTGCCCCCGCGTCGAAGCGGCGGCCAGGAGCGCTATCTCGATCGATCTTTACCGGAGGAGATCGGCGCCGACCCCCTCGCGGAGGTCGTCGCCTGGGCGCTGGAGCACCTCCACGAGCAGTTCGACGTCGAGACGCTGGCGGCACGCGCGTACATGAGCCGCCGCACCTTCGACCGCCGCTTCCGCTCGCTCACGGGAAGTGCTCCCCTGCAGTGGCTGATCACTCAGCGCGTGCTGCAGGCGCAGCGACTGCTCGAGACCTCCGACTACTCGGTCGACGAGGTCGCGGGCCGTTGCGGCTTCCGCTCGCCGGTCGCGCTGCGGGGTCACTTCCGGCGCCAGCTGGGCTCGTCCCCGGCCGCGTACCGGGCGGCGTACCGGGCGCGCAGGCCGCAGTCCGACCGGTCGTCGGACGTGGACAGCGCGCCGGGCCAGGCCGGAGGGCCACCGGCGCCGATCCAGGAGAACCCGGTGCCGATGCAGACCCGCCGTACGGCGGCCGCCAGCGCCCTGGGCCCGTCCACGTCGCTGTCGACGGCGACGGATCATGGCAAGTCGGGCGCGGACCTGTACGCGGCGGGGCGGCCGAGCCTGCCGGGGCAGCGCAGCGCGCCGTAACTCGAGGTACCGCCCGGACGGCGGCCTGGGACTTCCACGTCCCGGGCCGCCGTCCCACATCTGCCCGTGCGCCGGAGTGCGCCGTAGGGTAAGGCTCATGAACGATCGCATGGTGTGGATCGACTGCGAGATGACCGGGCTCTCGCTGTCGGAGGACGCACTCATCGAGGTGGCCGCGCTGGTCACCGACTCGGAGCTGAACGTACTCGGTGAAGGGGTGGACATCGTGATCCGCCCGCCGGACGCCGCGCTGGAGACGATGCCGGACGTGGTGCGCCAGATGCACACGGCCTCCGGCCTCCTCTCCGAGCTGGCCGCGGGCACGACATTGGCGGACGCCGAGGAGCAGGTCCTCTCCTACGTACGTGAGCACGTCAAGGAGCCCGGCAAGGCGCCGCTGTGCGGAAACTCGGTCGGTACGGACCGGGGCTTCCTGCTGCGCGACATGCCCACGCTGGAGGACTACCTCCACTACCGCATCGTGGACGTCTCCTCCATCAAGGAGCTGGCCCGCCGCTGGTACCCCCGGGCGTACTTCAACAGCCCGGCGAAGAACGGCAACCATCGCGCCCTGGCCGACATCCGCGATTCCATCGTGGAGCTGCGCTACTACCGCGAGGCGATCTTCGTTCCGCAGCCCGGCCCCGACTCGGACACCGCCCGCACCATCGCCGCGAAGCACGTCCTGCCCACGGAATGAGCCTTGCGGGAGCCTTGCGACGAGCCGCGTCCGGGGGCCTGCCGGACCCCTGACGGGCGCCGCGTAAAGGCGGGCGCGAGCACCCCTTTGGACCCTGTACACTTTTTCTCGGCCGGTCAGGGAAACCAAGACCGGACGTGGTGGGTGTAGCTCAGCTGGTAGAGCACCTGGTTGTGGTCCAGGATGTCGCGGGTTCAAGTCCCGTCACTCACCCTGTGAGAGGAAGCCCCTCACCTGCGCGAATGCAGGTGAGGGGCTTTTTCGTGGCCCGGCTTGGCCAAACGGCGGCCGAACGCGGCCGGATTTTCGATCTACCTCTCATCTTGGCCGGTGCTCCGCCCTTCAGCGGGGGTGAAGGCCATCCTTGGCCCAGCCACCGCGGTGGCCGGCTGGGGGAGGTCCTGGGTTTCGAGGGCCATGAGCTGGTCCGCGGTGGGGTCGGCCAGTTCCGCGACGCGCTGCGCCTGACGTTCGGTCATCTCCTGGAAGATCTGCCGCGCCGAGCGGCCGTTGCCGAAGCCCTCGCCGCGCGGCATGTGCGTGAAGAGGAGCGACAGCTCGTCGCGGGCGGCGGGGGTGAGCGCGTACTGGTGCTCCTCGGCCTGGTGCTCGACGATCGACACCAGCTCGGCGGCGCCGTAGTCCTCGAAGAGCAGGGTGCGGCCGAAGCGGGAGGCGAGGCCCGGGTTGGAGCTGATGAAGCGGTCCATGTCGGCCGGGTAGCCGGCGGCGATGACGACCACGTCGTCCCGGTGGTCCTCCATCAGCTTGACCAGGGTCGCCACGGACTCCGTGCCGAAGTCGTTGCCTGCGGCGAGCGGGGCCAGGCTGTACGCCTCGTCGATGAAGAGCACGCCGCCCAAGGACCGGTTGAACGCGGCGGTGGTCTTCGGGCCGGTGTGGCCCACGTACTCGCCGACGAGGGCCGTGCGGTCGACCTCGACCAGGTGGCCGTCGCGCAGCAGTCCCAGGGCCTTGAGGATCCTGCCGTACAGCCGGGCCACGGTGGTCTTGCCGGTTCCGGGGTTCCCCGCGAAGACCAGGTGGCGGCTGAGCGGCGGGGCGGGCAGACCGGCCTCCTCGCGGCGCCGGACCGTCTGCATCAGCTTCACCAGCGAACCGACGTCGTGCTTGACGCGGTCGAGACCGACGAGGGCGTTCAGCTCGCCGAGCAGGTCGTCCAGGTGTTCCTCGGGCGCCTCCTGGTCGTCGGCGGCCCCGTCCGGGCGCGGTGCCGGGGCGTGGGCGCCCGGCCCCCCGGAGGCGGCGGCCGCGGCCGATGCCGGCGCGCCGAGCGTCAGGGGAGTGCCGTCGACCGTGCAGTCCTCGAGTTCCGGGACCGCGCCCTCGTCCAGCCCGAGCGCGTCCGCGCACTCCCTGATCCGGCAGTTCCGAAGCGTCGGGTCGGCGGACGCTCCGACGTGCAGCGCGGGAAAGCCGGAACCGGTCACCTCCAGCGAGGTGAAGGTGCCGCCCGCGCCCTCGGCGAGGTCGCGGCACTCGTCGTGCCCTTCATGGCACAGATCGACCTGCTGCCCGACAAGGACGGCAAGAGTGACACGGTGGCGGTTGCCGCCCCCGACACCTCTGCGACCGCCACGCCGCCGGCATCGCCCGGGACGATCCGCGCCGGCGGCGGTTCACGCGGCTCCGGCAGCAACATTCCTCCTGCGACGGGGTCCAGGGGCCAGTTGACCGGCAGCGGCACGACGGGCGGTATCGGCACCGACGCGACCGGCGGTGCGTCCCTCGGCGGCGTACACGGAAGCGGCAGCGGTGCGGACACTCCCAGCGGTGCTCCGACCCGGTCCGGGACGCAGTCCGGTTCCAGGTCGGTCGACGCGCCCGCGCGGTCTACAGCCACGCCCAGGCCCGCGGCCACGCCCTCCGCCTCAACTCCGGTCGTCGCCCCGGGCGTGCGCATCCCCAGTTACGACAGCGGTCGTTGCATCGCGGTGAGCGGCGCCCAGCGCAGCACCGGCCGCGACGGCGCACGGCTGGAGATCCGGGACTGCGACAACGGCGCCTGGCAGAAGTGGGACGTGCGCTCCGACGGTACGATGCGCGCGTTCGGCCTGTGCATGGACCTGGCGGGGGCCTCGACCGGGAACGGCACGGCGATCCAGCTGGCCAGGTGCAACGGCGGCTGGGCCCAGAAGTTCGTGCTCAACAAAGCCCATGACCTGGTGAACTCGCACGCGGACAAATGCGTCGACGTCCTCGACGAGAAGACCGCGAACGGCACCAAGCTCCAGTTGTGGAGCTGCACCGGGACCAGCAACCAGAAGTGGTACACCTCCTGACCCTTGCGCGGTGCGGGCGGCTCCCCGCCCCGGTACAGGGCCGGGGAGTCGGCCGGACCACGAAGTAGCCCTCCGCGTCCGTCAGCCCCTCCGGCGAACACCCAGGGCTGACTCACACTTTTTGACACTGTATTGGTGTGGCCGGATGCACCGTGTGGTCCCTGTCGTCGAACCAGGCCGCGAACCCGGCCCGCACCGCGTCCATCACCGCCAGACCGACCGGCTCCCGCGCCCACCGCGGCACACCGCCATACAACGTCAGCGAGCGTCATCCCTGCGCATAGGTCAGCCCTTCGTCGTACTCCCACCCTGACGGTCTCTCAGCGAAGCCGCGGCGTTACTCCGTACGAGTGGCACAACCCCTGGCGCGGTCGTAGCGTCGAAGCAGAGACCGGAGACAGGGGGGCCGGGAGCGGAGATGCGCAGACAAAGGGTAAGGACAGCGGTCACGCTCTGTGCCGCCGCGACGCTCGTAGCGGCCATGGGAACGGCTTCCGCCGCCCCGGTGGCGCCACCATCGACCACGCACGCCGTGCAGCAGCAGCTCGGACGACCCGTGATCGTCGACTGCTTCTGGGACCCACAAGTGCTCCCCGACGAGTTCATACTCGCCTGCGGTGACGGCAACAGCCTCCTCGTCTCGCTCGACTGGTCGCACTGGGGCCACAACTCGGCGACGGCCGAGGGCCTCAACGTGGTGAACGACTGCAAGCCGTACTGCGCGGCGGGCAGGTTCCACGCCTACCCCGTCGTCGTGCGGCTCGACCATCCGGAGCCGTGGAAGAAGCACCCGCAGCTGCAGCACTACACCAGGATGAGCCTCGTCTACACCGACGGCAGGCCGGACGGGTACGCGCGCGTGGAGACATATCAGCTGTGGAACTGACCTCGCCGATGCGTTAGAGGCGCCGCGTCAATTCTCGAGACGCGCCGCCTCAGTTCTCGAGACGCGCCGCCTCAGTTCTCGCATATACCACCATAAACCGTGTGTTATTCGTTCATGCATATCCTTACGCGACGCACCTTGCTCGGTGCCTCGATCGTGGCCGCCGGCTCGGGAGTCCTGGCCGCCTGTTCCCGGTCCGGCTCCACCTCCGAGCCCGTCTCCCACTCGGTGGCCGACTCGAACCCGGTGAACGGCCCGCGTCCGGGGTCCGGCTCGCACTCGGCAGCCGGCTCACGCTCGGGGTCCGCGTCGGGCTCCGGAGGCCCCGCCGGCCATGGTTACGGCCACGACGGTGGGGGCTTCGTCCCCAAGGGACCCAAGGGATACGTGAACCCGTCCGATCCCGAGGTCCTCGCCGTCGAGAAGGAACGCGGACCCGGCCCTCTCCGCAGGTTCAAGTTCACCGCCACCGAGACGTCCCTCGACCTGGGCGGGCGGACCGTCAGGTCATGGGCGTACGGCGACACACTGCCCGGCAAGGAGGTCCGGATCACCGCGGGCGACATCCTCGATCTCACGGTCGCCAACCACCTGCCCGTGGCGACGACGCTGCACACGCACGGTGTTCGCATGCGCTGCGACATGGACGGCGTACCGGACCTGACCCAGTACTCCATCAAGCCCGGCGCGGAGTTCGGCTACCGCTTCGCGGTGACGCACCCGGGCACGTACTGGTTCCATTCTCACTCGGGTTTGCAGGTCGACCGCGGCCTGTACGCACCGCTGATCGTGGAGGACCCCCAGGAGCCTCTGTCCTACGACAAGGAGTGGGTCGTCGTCCTGGACGACTGGGTGGACGGCGTGAACGGCTCCACCCCGGACGGCGTGCTCGCGCAGTTGCTCGACGGCAAGGAATCGCCGATGAGCAGGGGGATGGAGGGGATGGAGACGGGAGGGGAGCACGCCGATCCGTCCGTCGGCCCCTCCCGCGTCCTGCACCACTCCCACAGCCGCATGCTGCACAGCGAGGGCGGCAATGTCGCCTACCCGTACTACCTCGTCAACGGCCGCCTCCCGCACGCTCCTTCGGTGTTCCGGGCCCGCCCCGGGGACCGCGTCCGGCTGCGGATCATCAACGCGGGGAGCGACACGGCCTTCCGGGTGGCGCTGGGCGGCCACGAGATGACCATCACGCACACGGACGGCTACCCGGTCGAGCACGCGAAGACGGACGCGCTGCTGATCGGCATGTCCGAGCGCTACGACGTACTGGTCACCGTCAAGGACGGGGTGTTCCCGCTGGTCGCGCTGGCCGAGGGGAAGAAGGGCAGGGCGCTGGCGGTGCTGCGCACCAGCCGTGGCACCGGCGGTCGCAGAACCGTTCCCGCGCCCTCCGCGCATCCACGGGAGCTGAACGGGATGGTCGTGCCGGCCAGGCGTCTCGTGCCGCACGAGTCCGTGGCCCTCTGCGATCGCGAGCCGGACCGCGAGATCCGCATCAGGTTGACCGGCGGCATGCGGAAGTTCGACTGGGGCTTCGACCACCGGCCCTACTCCCTCGAACAGCGCCACCCGGTCCGCCAGGGCGAACGGGTCCGGCTGACCCTCGTCAACGGCACGGACATGTGGCACCCCCTGCACCTGCACGGCCACACCTTCGCCATGACCGGCATCGACGCGGTCGGGCCTCGCAAGGACACGGCCCTGGTGCTGCCGCACCGCAAGCTGGTGGTCGACTTCAACGCCGACAACCCGGGCCTGTGGATGCTCCACTGCCACAACCAGTACCACTCCGAGTCCGGCATGATGACCGTCCTCGGCTACCGCAAGTGACGCCCGCCAGGGCCTCTCGGCGAGTCGGCGTCGCGCAGCCGGCCGAGCACCGGGAGGCCCTGTTGTCGCGGGTTCACGGACGCATACCGTGACGTCATGTCCGCTGACCGCCTCCGCGTCATCCACACCATGCGTCCCATCCGCACCACCCGCCTCGATCTCCTCCCCCTGCGCGTAGAGCACGCCGAGGAGATGGCCGAGGTGTTGTCGGACCCGGCGCTGCACACGTTCATCGGTGGTGCGCCCGCCACGGCCGAGGCCCTGCGCGCCCGCTACGAACGCCTCGTCGCGGGCTCCCCCGACCCCGCCGTCAGCTGGTGCAACTGGGTCGTGCGGCTGCGCGCGGGCGGGTGTCTGGTGGGTACGGTCCAGGCGACGGTCACGGAAGAGGCCGCGGAGATCGCTTGGGTGGTGGGCACTCCTTGGCAGGGGCGCGGATTCGCGACGGAGGCCGCCAGGGGGCTGGTCGACCGGCTCGGGCGGCAGCACCCCGCGCACACCGTCGTCGCCCACATCCACCCGGACCACCGGGCCTCCGCCGCCGTGGCCACCGCGGCCGGACTCACGCCGACCGGCGAGGAACAGGACGGCGAGGTCAGGTGGCGGCGGTCGGTGAGTCGGCGGTAGCGCTCCGCCACGCGGCGGCGAAGTCGTGGACGTGCCCGAAGCGGTCCTCCGGATCGGCGCGGGTGGCGCGGATGATGACCGCCTGCTGGGCCGGGGTGCCGCGCCAGGCCCGCTCCTCGTCACCGGCGTCCAGCAGCAGCCGGGCGGCGCGGCCCAGGGTGAACACGGTGGTCCGCGAGTCGATCACCGAGCCTCGTACGAACTCCTCGGGGGCCATGAACCGGCGGGAACCCGGCAGCCGTTCCTCCTCGACCACGAACGGACCGGGCCGGTACTCGTCGAGGTCGACCAGGTGTACGACGTCGGCCGTGAAGTCGTACAGCAGCGCGCCGTCGTAGAAGTCGACCGCGACCTGGCCGGCCACCTCCACCGCGAGATGGGCGTCGAGGATCCGGTCGAGGGCGCCGAGGACGCGGGCGGTCGGCAGGGCGCGGAAGCGGGCCAGGGGGCTGTCGGGGGCGGTGCGGTCGCGCGGGCCGCCCACCGTGGCGGGGTACAGCACCTCGCCGTTCCGCCAGGGCATCACCACCGCCCAGCGGTCCTCTACGGCGATCCGGTGGACCTGCGGGACGATCGCCCGATGCCGTACGGAGCGGTGGAAGGCCCAGCCGCGTTCGAGGGAGCGCCGCCCGCGGTCGGTGACCGCCTCCTTGACGAACCACCGTGCCCCGTCGAGCAGCCGCACCCCGTACGACACACACCCCGAGTCCTGCTCCCGGAACACCCGGAACACTTCGCCCACCCGGCCCAGGTAGGGCTCGACGGCGGTTACTTCATCGACTCCGAGCAAGGGATGGAGGACCATGGTCATCAGCCTGCCCTACCGAGCTCCTCCCGCGCGTCAGGACGAGGCCCGCGCCACCAGTTCGGTGGGCAGCACGACCTGTCGTTTCTCCAGCTCGCGCGAGACCGCCGGGCGCCGGTCCGCGATCTCCTCCAGCAGGAGGTCGATCATGGCGCGGCCCATCTCCACGATCGGCTGGCGGACGCTGGTCAGGGGCGGGTCCATGTGGCGGGCGATGGCGGAGTCGTCGTAGCCGACGAGGGCCACGTCGTCGGGGATACGGCGGCCCGCCTCGCGCAGGACCTGGCGGGCGCCGGCCGCCATCACGTCCGAGCCCGCGAAGACCGCGTCCAGGTCCGGGCAGCGGGCCAGCAGCTCGGTCATGGCGCGGCGGCCGCCCTCCTCCGTGAAGTCGCCGGGGACGATGAGGTCCTCGTCCACCTCGCGGCCCGCGGCGCGCAGGCCCTCGCGGTAGCCGTCGACGCGACGCTGGGCGCCGAAGACGTCGAGGCGGCCCGCCAGATGGACGATGCGGCGACGCCCCTTCGCGATCAGGTGTTCGACGGCCATGCGACCGCCGCCGAAGTTGTCGGAGTCCACCGACGGAAGGGTCTCGTCCGGCGCGCGGCGACCACTGATCACCGCCGGGATCTCGAGCTGGGAGAGAAGGTCGGGCAGCGGGTCGTCCGCGTGGACCGAGACCAGGAGTACGCCGTCCACGCGGTGCGCGGCCAGGTACTGGGCGAGGCGCTGCCGCTCCCGGTCGCTGCCCGCGAAGATCAGCAGCAGCTGCATCTCGGTCTCGGAGAGCTCGGCGCCCACGCCCCGCAGCATGTCGGAGAAGTACGGTTCCGCGAAGAAGCGGGTCTCCGGCTCGGGGACGACCAGGGCGATCGCGTCCGTGCGGTTGGCGGCGAGGGCGCGCGCCGCCGTGTTGGGGACGTAGCCCAGCTCCGCGACCGCCGCCTCGACGGCGGCGCGGGTCGCATCGCTGACCCGCGGCGAACCGTTGATCACCCGGGACACCGTGCCGCGGCCCACCCCGGCACGCGCGGCGACCTCCTCGAGGGTGGGCCGCCCGCCGCTCCGGCCCCGCGTTCCGTGGCCTGCCATTGGCTCCGCCCTTCCGCCGTCATCACCCTGGCCTGGAATCTAACAGTCCCGTTGGGGGCCGCGACCGCCCGCGGGGGCCGCCACCCCAGACCTCCGCTCCGGCCCGAACGGCCGCGCGCTCAGGCTCCGGATGAGCCGAACGCGCCTGGGCGGCTCCAAGAAGTGGAAGCCTCCGAGTTAGTTAACAGGCCGATAACTGAAGACATCTCTCCGTGTCTGCTCCCTTGACACCCCCGCAGGAACCGACGAACCTTCAACACATCACCTGTGGGAGCGCTCCCACGGTACCTGACACATACACATCCCGCACGTTCCCCGCCCGAGCCGCAGCGAGAACTAACGGGCCCAACAATGCAGTTGGCCGGGGGGTCGGCACGTCAGGGCAACAGGAGGACGCAATGCGAGCACGTACCCTCCCCCACTCTCGACTTCGCTCGAGCGGGGGGACCCCCATCGCCCGCCAGGCGGTGGTCATCGCGGCCGTCGCGTCGCTGGGCGCCGGGCTGCTGGCCGGCTGTGCCGACGACGGCGACGACAGCTCCGGCTCGTCGTCGGACGGCGGCGGCAAGGGCAAGACCACGATCACGCTGGGTCTTTTCGGTACTCAGGGCTTCAAGGAAGCCGGCCTCTACACCGAGTACGAGAAGCTCAACCCGGACATCAAGATCGCCGAGAACGTTGTCGAGCGGAACGAGAACTACTACCCGCCGCTCCTCAACCACCTCACCACCAACAGTGGCCTCCAGGACATCCAGGCCGTCGAGGTCGGCAACATCGCCGAGATCACGGAGACCCAGGCGTCGAAGCTGATGGACCTGTCCAAGGAGGCGGGCGTCGAGGAGAGCAACTGGCTGGACTGGAAGTGGAAGCAGGCCCTCTCCAAGGACGGCCAGACGGTCGGACTCGGCACCGATATCGGCCCGATGGCCATCTGCTACCGCAAGGACCTCTTCGAGAAGGCCGGTCTGCCCACCGACCGCGAGGAAGTGGGCGAGCTGTGGGCGGGCAGCTGGGAGAAGTTCGTCGAGGCGGGCGCGGACTACAAGAAGAAGGCCCCGGCGGGCACCACCTTCCTGGACTCGCCCGGCGGTCTGCTGAACGCCATCCTCGGCAGTGAGAGCGAGAAGTTCTACGACTCCTCCGGAGAGGTCATCTACAAGACGAACCCAGCCGTCAAAGCCGGCTTCGACCTGACCTCGAAAGCCGCGGAGGACGGACTGACCGGCAAGCAGACGCAGTTCCAGCCCGCCTGGAACACGACGATCGCCAACAGCAAGTTCGCCGCGATGTCCTGCCCGCCGTGGATGCTCGGCTACATCAAGGGCCAGTCGAAGCCCGAGGCCGCGGGCAAGTGGGACGTGGCCGCGTCCCCCAAGGCCGGCAACTGGGGCGGCACCTTCCTGACCGTGCCCAAGTCGGGCAAGAACACGAAGGAGGCCGCGAAGCTCGTCAAGTGGCTGACCGCGCCCGAGCAGCAGGCGAAGCTCTTCAGCGTGCAGGGCAGCTTCCCGAGCGCGCCGGGCGCGTACACGCTGCCGCTGGTCACCGACGCGAAGAACGACATGACGGGTGACGCCCCGATCGGCGCGGTCTTCGCCGAGGCGGCCAAGGAGATTCCGGCCCAGGTCATCGGCCCGAAGGACCAGATCATCCAGCAGGGTCTGACCGACAACGGCGTCATCCTGGTGACCCAGGGCAAGTCGCCCGAGGAAGCCTGGGAGACGGCCACCAAGACCATCGACAACAACCTGGAGAAGTGACCGGTATGACCGCCCGGCACGACACCGCCGCGCCCCCCGCGAAGGAGGGGGGCGCGGCCCCGGCCCATCCGCCCTCCGGCGAGCTCCCCGAGGCGGACAAGCGTCGCCGGGACCGGCTCTCCCGCCGGTGGCAGCGGGACATTCGCTGGAGTCCGTACGCGTTCGTCTCGCCGTTCTTTCTGCTCTTCGCCGCCTTTGGGCTCTTCCCGCTGATCTACACGGCCTGGGCGTCCCTGCACACGGTGGAGCTGACGGCGCCGACGGACATGGAGTGGGTGGGACTGCGCAACTACACGCGCATCTTCGACGACGAGTTCTTCTGGAACGCGGCGCAGAACACCCTGACCATCGGCATCATCTCGACGGTCCCGCAGCTGCTGATGGCGATGGGCCTGGCCCACATCCTCAACTACAAGCTGCGCGCCTCGAACTTCTACCGGGTCGCGATGCTCGCGCCGTACGCGACGTCGATCGCCGCGGCCTCCCTCGTCTTCGTGCTGCTCTTCGGTCGCGACTACGGCATGATCAACTGGGCGTTGAACTTCGTCGGCATCGACAACATCGACTGGCAGAACGACAAGTGGCCCTCGCAGTTCGCCGTCTCGACCATTGTCATCTGGCGCTGGACCGGCTACAACGCGCTGATCTACCTGGCCGCGATGCAGGCGATCCCGCAGGACCTGTACGAGTCCGCGGCCCTCGACGGCGCCTCGCGCTGGCGGCAGTTCATCCACGTGACGCTGCCCTCGCTGCGCCCGACGATCCTGTTCACCGTGGTCGTCTCGACCATCGGTGCGACCCAACTCTTCGGTGAGCCACTGCTGTTCGACCCGAACAAGGGTGCGTCCGGCGGACCCGAGCACGAGTTCCAGACGCTCGGGCTCTATCTGTACGAGCAGGGCTGGGTCAACCTGCACCTGGGCCGGGCCTCCGCCATCGCCTGGTCGATGTTCCTGATCCTCATCGTGATCGGAGTCATCAACTACGTCATCTCGCGCCGGCTGCGCGCCAGTAGTTAAGGAGAACCGGCCGTGACGACGACACTGACGAAGCCGCCCGCCCCACAGGACACGCCCCCCAAGCGGCGGCGCTCCATGGCCAAGCGGGCCGGCGGGCATATGCACGCCGGACCGATCGCGTACATCATTCTCGCCCTCTTCACCATCGGCTCGCTGTTCCCACTGGTGTGGACGGCGATCGCCGCCTCGCGCGACAACAACCGGCTCGCGCAGACCCCGCCGCCGTTCTGGTTCGGCGGCGGCCTGTTCGACAAGCTCGAACTCGCCTGGGAAAACGCCAACATGGGCGAGGCGATAATCAACACCACGCTGGTGGCCGGGACCTCAGCGGTCACCATCGTGGTCCTGTCCACGATCGCCGGGTTCGCCTTCGCCAAGCTGCGCTTCAGAGGGCGGGGCGCGCTGATGCTGATCGTGATCGGCACGATGATGGTGCCACCGCAGCTCATGATCATCCCGCTCTACATGATGGTCGCCGAGCTCGGCTGGACCGACCAGCTCCAGGCGGTGATCCTGCCGTCGCTGGTGAACGCCTTCGGGGTGTTCTTCATGCGGCAGTACCTGATCCAGGCCCTGCCCGACGAGATCATCGAGGCGGCCCGCGTCGACGGCGCGAGCAGCTGGCGCGTGATCTGGCACGTCGTGTTCCCGACGGCCCGGCCCGCGATGGCCGTGCTCGGCATGCTGATGTTCGTGCAGACCTGGAACGACTTCCTGTGGCCGTTCCTCGTCCTCACCCAGACCGGCAACCCGACCGTGCAGGTCGCAGTCGCGGGCCTCGGCCGCGGCTTCACCCCCGACCAGTCGCTGATAATGGCGGGCGCGCTGCTCGGCACGCTGCCGCTGCTGATCGTCTTCGCGATCTTCGGCAAGCAGATCGTCGGCGGCATCATGCAGGGCGCCGTCAAGGGCTGAGCCCCACCGCTCACGGGGGCCGGGTCACAGCCGCCTCGGCCCCCCGTATCCCTCCTCCCCCTCCTACCCGTCGGTCTCCACGACCCCCGGCCCCTATGGGAGCGCTTCCATGCCTGAGCCTGTGACCTTCCCGCCCGCCTTTCTCTGGGGTGCGGCGACCTCCGCGTACCAGATCGAGGGGGCGGTGCGGGAGGACGGCCGTACGCCCTCGATCTGGGACACCTTCAGTCATACGCCCGGAAAGACGGCCGGCGGCGAGAACGGTGACGTGGCCGTCGACCACTACCACCGCTACCGCGACGACGTGGCGCTGATGGCGGATCTGGGCCTGACCGCGTACCGCTTCTCGATCTCCTGGTCCCGGGTGCAGCCCACGGGCCGGGGACCGGCGGTGCAGCGGGGCCTGGACTTCTACCGCCGCCTGGTCGATGAACTGCTGGCCCACGACATCAAACCGGCCGTCACGCTCTACCACTGGGACCTCCCGCAGGAGCTGGAGGACGCGGGCGGCTGGCCGGAGCGCGACACGGCGCTGCGTTTCGCCGAGTACGCGCAGATCGTGGGCGAGGCGCTGGGCGACCGCGTCGAGCAGTGGATCACGCTCAACGAGCCCTGGTGCAGCGCGTTCCTGGGGTACGGCTCCGGAGTCCACGCCCCCGGCCGCACGGACCCGGAGGCCTCACTCAAGGCCGCCCATCACCTGAACCTGGCCCACGGTTTGGGCACTTCGGCGTTGCGGTCCGCGATGCCGGCCCGCAACACGGTCGCCGTCAGCCTCAACTCCTCGGTGGTCAGGCCGTTTTCGCAGGGACCCGCCGATCTGGCGGCGGTCCAGCGCATCGACGACCTCGCCAACGGCGTCTTCCACGGCCCGATGCTGCACGGCGCGTACCCGGAGAGCCTGATCTCGGCGACGTCGTCGGTCACGGACTGGTCGTACGTCCTGGGCGGCGACCTGGCGGCGATCAACCAGCCGCTCGACGCGCTGGGCCTCAACTACTACACCCCCGCGCTGGTGTCGGCCGCGGAGTCCACGCCGGACACCCCGCGCGCGGACGGCCACGGCGCAAGCTCCTACTCCCCCTGGCCGAGCGCGGACGACATCGCCTTCCACCAGACTCCCGGCGAGCGCACCGAGATGGGCTGGACGATCGACCCGACGGGCCTGCACGACCTGATCATGCGCTACACGAGGGAGGCGCCGGGTCTGCCGTTGTACGTGACCGAGAACGGAGCGGCGTACGACGACAAGCCGGACCCGGAGGGCCGCGTGCACGATCCCGAGCGGATCGCCTACCTGCACGGCCATCTGCGCGCGGTCCGTCGCGCGATCGCGGACGGCGCGGACGTCCGCGGCTACTACCTCTGGTCCCTCATGGACAACTTCGAGTGGGCCTACGGCTACGGCAAGCGCTTCGGCGCGGTGTATGTCGACTACGCGACCCTGATCCGCACGCCGAAGTCGAGCGCCCACTGGTACGGCCAGGCGGCGCGAACCGGCACACTGCCGCCGCTGTCGCCCGCGGTCGAGTAAGCCACCGCCCAGGGGGAGCGGGGGACGGGGCGCGGCACCTGAGGGGGGTGCCGCGCCCCGACGCTTCACCTTCGCTGTGAAAGGACCCGAGATGATCGGTGACGGGCTCCGCTGGATAGCCGAGGCGTATCCCCTCGGCTACAGCGTCATCCTCTGCGATGGCCTCACCCTCGAGCAGGTGCTCGCACGGCTCGGCGCGCGACCGGACTCCCTCTACCCGCTGACCCGGGGCGGCGCTGTCCTGTCGCCGGCCATAGGTACGAGTTCGCTCACTCCAGGTAGAGGGCGGCCAAGCGTGGCAGTCGGCGACTCATTTCACCTTGGTCGTCGAAGTCGAAGTCCCATCCGGGTTCCAGCGTTGGGTATCGGATAGTGAACGCGCCGTCAGGAAGCTGCTTGCCGGTTGCCGCTATGTGTGCGTTCCAGGCGATGCTCAGTACTTCCTCGCAGTCGAGATCGACTCCGTCTGCTGCCGAAGCTCGCACAACAGGCAGATCGGCGAGGGCGTCAGGATCGGCGATCACGCCCTCGAAGGCCTCACGCCCTTGCGCGATCAGCCAGCCGCGGAAGTAGTCGAAGCCGTCGTCCGAACATCCGCCGTTGATCACATAGGCAGCGGCCCACAGCGGATTCGTGTAGGAGTCGGACATCAGGTCCCACAGCACCTGCGCAGCGGCGACGATCTCCTCGACCGGGTGGGTGGCCAGCAGCGAGGTCGCCCGGCGGGCCACCGCCTCGCCGTCGTCCGGGCCGACCGTCTGGTTGCGAGCGGTTTCGATGAGCTGCCAGAACTGCTGTTTGTCCATGTCGGCCGAGCATGCCACCTGCCACTGACACAACGCTTCGGTGACCAGCACGCCCCGGCGCCTGGCAGGTGGGGTGCCGTGCCCCGACGCGTCATGCTTCGCACTGCCCGAGCTCGAACCAGGTCGCCTTTCCTGGCCCCGGTCCGTGTGTGCACACGCCCCACGCGTCGGCGCCGTACGAGATGAGCTGTATGCCGCGGCCGTTTTCCTCGTGGGGAGTGGGGATACGGCAGGTGGGCAGGCCCGGGGCCTCGTCGTGCACACAGGCGTTGATGGCGTTGGTGACCGCCTCGGAGGTCAGCAGGACGGCGGTGTCGGTGAGTTCGGGACGGTGGGACGCGGTGAGCAGGGTGCGGACGGTTTCGCGGGCGGCGCGGACCCAGACGGGGTGGGGCGGGAAGACGAGGGAGACATCGGTGGGGGTGGTGGTGCGGTGTGGGGGGTCCTCCATGGGAAGGGGCTCCTTCGGGTTGGGCGCGCGCACGCGGTGACCAGGTCCGGGTGTCCTCAACTCCGTTGAGGGTGGGGGTTCTTCCTCGGGGCGCGGGGTGGTTGGGTTGTCTGCGACGGTACGGTCACTTGTGATCCGAGTTCAATCGTGAACGCCACTTACGACCCTTGTGGGTGACCTCGGAAGCAACCGGTCGACGTCGCTGCCGCGATCGCGGCACACTGCGCACGGCCACAGGGAGGGAATGTGCCACCAAGGAACAGCCCCAGCGAACGCCAACGCCGCCTGGGCGCCGAACTGCGCAAACTCCGGCTGCGCGCGCGCATGTCGTCCGATGACGCGGCCGAAGTACTGGAGGGCGAGCGCTCACGCGTCAGCCACATCGAGGCCGGGCGGCTCGATGTTTCCCGCAACCGGCTCTACAGGTTGCTCCGCGCGTACGACTGCCCAGCCGGACCGTACTTCGACGAGCTCATGGGCATGGCCGCCGCAAGCGGGCGGGGTTGGTGGGACAGGTTCGACGACACGATCGGCCCCACCGCCCGGAACCTGGCAGAGCTGGAGTCACGGTCCGCCGTGCTGCGGACGCACGAACCGCTGTTCATCCCTGGCATGCTCCAGACCGAGGAGTACGCGCACGCCGTGCTCAGCGAGACCGAGGAGGACCCTCGACGGGCCGGCCGATACGTCGAGTTCCGCCTCGCCCGGCAGCGCGTCCTGGACGGCCACTCCCCCGTGACGTACCGGTCAGTCATCCATGAGGCCGCACTGCACGCACGGATCGGCGGTCCCCAGGTCATGCGTCGGCAACTCCTGCGGCTGATCGAAATCTCCCGGCTGCCCAACGTGACCGTGCAGATCTTCCCGTTCGAGGGCGGCGGCTACTCCGCCTACAGCCGCTCGTTCGCCCTTTTCGGCGGCGTGGCACCCGAATTGGACACGGTCTATCTGGAGCACCCCATGAAATCTCTCTTCCTCGACGAGGGAGAGCATCTCGATGAGTACGCCAAGATGTTCGAGCGGCTTTCCGAACTGGCCCTCGCCCCTGTCGACCCCGAGTCGGCACCGGAGACCCACGAGACCCGCGACTCACTGAGCCTGCTCCAGCACGTCATGTACGCCCTGTGAAAGGAACCCCCGAGATGCCTCAACCCACCTGGCAGAAATCCTCATTCAGCGGCGGCGGCGAAGGTGAGTGCATAGAGCTGGCGGCAGCGACCCCGGGCCACATCCACCTCCGCGAAAGCGACCACCCGTACGCCATCGCCACCACCACACCCCACGCCCTCGCGCACCTCCTCCGCACCCTCAAGTCCGGTCTCGCCACCGGAAGTTGACCGGTGTCAGCCCGTCAGGGCGGAGCCCGGTGTGATCAGCCCCGTCTCGTACGCGGCGATCACCGCCTGGGCGCGGTCGCGGAGCTGGAGCTTGGACAGGATGCGGGCCACGTGGGTCTTCACCGTGGCCTCGCTCAGATGGAAGCGGCGGGCCAGCTCCGCGTTGGTGTGGCCGCGGGCCAGGGCGGCGAGTACTTCCAGCTCTCTCGGGGTGAGCGCGGACAGGTCGCGGTGCAGGGAAGCCGTACGGGTGTCGGTCGTGGCGAAGCGCTCCACCAGGCGGCGGGTGATGGTGGGGGCGAGCAGCGCGTCGCCGGAGCGGACCAGGCGGACGGCGGCGGCAAGGTGCTCGGGGGGCACGTCCTTGAGGAGGAAGCCGCTGGCGCCGGCGGTCAGCGCGGCGTAGACGTACTGGTCGAGGTCGTACGTGGTGAGGATGATGACGCGGGGCGGGTCCTGGCTGCCGTCGAGGATGCGGCGGGTCGCCTCCAGGCCGTCGGTGCCCGGCATCCGGACGTCCATCAGGACGACGTCCGGGAGTGTGCGCCGTACCACCGCGACCGCCTGCTCGCCGTCGGAGGCCTCCCCGACCACCTCGATGCCGTCCGCCGCGAGGATCATCCGGAAGCCGGTGCGGACCAGGGCCTGGTCGTCGACGATCACCACGCGCGGCGCCTCGGTCACGGGTCCTCCACTGGGATCACGGCACCGACCCGGTAACCCCCGCGCGGGCGCCTGCCGTTGTGCAGCGTACCGCCGTACACCGCGAGCCGTTCCCGCAGGCCGATGAGGCCGCGGCCGTTGCCCTCGGCGGACGTCGGCACGCCGCCGGAGTCCTGTACGTCCACCCGCAGCTCGCCGGGCGCGTACGTGACGGCGACGGTCACGCTCGCCCCCGCCGCGTGCTTCACGGCGTTCGTGAGTGCTTCCTGTACGACGCGGTAGGCGGCCAGGTCCACTCCGGCGGGGAGTTCGCGCGGGGTGCCGGTGACGGTGAGCTCGATCGGTACGCCCGTGCCGCGCACCCGGGACACCAGTTCGTCCAGCCGGTCCAGGCCCGGCTGCGGCGCCAGGTCCACGTTCTCCGGTGAGCCGTCGGAGGCCATGGTGAGCAGGCCCATCACCTGCCGCAGCTCCGACATCGCGGTCCGCCCGGCCGCCTCCACCGCGAGCATCGCCTCGCGGGCCTGGTCCGGGGACACGTCCAGCACCTTGCGGGCCGCGCCGGCCTGGATCGTCATCATGCTCACGTTGTGGGTGACCACGTCGTGCAACTCGCGGGCGATGCGCTGCCGTTCCTCGTCCACGGCACGCCGGGTGGCGGCCTCCTGCTGCGCCTGCATGGCCCGGACCCGCTGGCGCCAGGCGTGGAGGCCATTGGCGGCCAGCGCGATCGGCGCCAGCACCAGCAGCGGGATGAGACTGCGGTCGACGTCCGGGACCAGCCCGTCGGCGGCGAGCAGGACGGCGCCGACCGCCAGGCTCGCCCCCGCGGCCTTGCGGTGCGGGCTGTACATCGCCGCGCTGTACGCCGCGATCAGCACCGAGGCGAACGTGACCGCCGTGGCGTCCCTGTTGACCTCGCTCAGATGGAACAGCGCCGTCGCCCCGAGCACCGCCCAGAACGCCGCCAGCGGATACCGCCTGCGCCACGCCAGCGGTACCGCGGTCAGCACCGCCAGCACCATCGCCCACCAGGTGAGGGGGCCCAGGGTGTGCTCGACGGCCGGGACGATGACGCGGGCTCCGACCGGAGGGACGGGCGGGACGGGCGGCACCCGCGGGTCCGGTACAAGCACCTTGGTGTCGTCCCCGTCCTGGGGCACATCGTCCACGTACGCCCGGTCCAGGTCGGCGCTGACCGTGCCGACGGCCAGCACCAGGGCAAGTACCGCGTCCGCGGCCCAGGCCCAGCGGGACAGCCGCGGCGGCACACCGACGAGGGGAAGCGCACGTTTCACCGGGCCAGTGTGCCAAGCCCTCCGGGACCTGGGGATCCGTCGTACGGCGCAGGCGCGTACCTCTCCGGCGTACATCGCGGGGATGACGCGGCCCCGGCTCCGCCCAGCACGGTACGGGTCTTCCCCACCGCGGCCGACGTGCCCGCCCGGCGCCCGCGCCTAGCTTCGGGGCCCGATGACGCCGAGCCGTGGAGGAACCATGACCGATCCCCTGATCGAGCTGCGCGAGGTGCGCAAGGCGTACGACGAGGGCCCACCGGCGCTCGCCGGGCTGACGCTGAGGGTGCGGGCCGGGGAGGCGCTCGCGGTGCTGGGTCCGTCCGGCAGCGGCAAGTCGACCCTGCTCAACCTGATCGCCGGTCTCGACCGGCCGAGCGAGGGCAGCGTCACCGTCGACGGGTTGCGGGTCGACGAGTTGAGCGAGAGCGCCTCGGCCCGCTACCGGCGCTCCCGGATCGGGATGGTGTTCCAGTTCTTCAACCTCCTCGACGATCTGACGGTCGCCGACAACGTGCTGCTGCCGGCCCAGCTGTCCGGCATGCCCCGGGCGAAGGCGGCCGCCCGAGCCGCCGAACTGCTGGCCTACCTCGGCATCGACCGGCACGCCCGCGCCTACCCCGGCCGGCTCTCCGGCGGCGAACGGCAACGCGTCGCCGTCGCCCGCGCGCTGATGAACCGGCCGCCGCTGTTGCTCGCCGACGAACCGACCGGGGCGCTGGACACGGCGTCCGGGGCGGAGGTCCGGGAACTGCTGCGCGAGCTCAACGCGGACGGGCAGACGATCGTGCTGGTCACGCACGATCTGGCGCTGGCCCATTCCTGCGCGACCCGGACGATCGAGCTGGTCGACGGGCGCATCGCGAGCGACGTTCCGGCGGTGGCGTCGTGAGCCGGGCGGACGTGCTGGGCAGCCGTCTCGGCGCCCTCGGGAAAGTGGTGCGCGCCGGGGTCGGCAAGCGACACGTGCAGACGACGGTGATCGTGCTGACGACGCTGCTGTCGGTGGCGGCGTCCGTGCTCGCGGTCGGGCTGCTGGTCGCGTCGCACGCACCGTTCGACAAGGCCTTCGCACGGCAGCACGGGGCGCATCTGACGGCGGAGTTCAAGGGGGTCCTGGCATCGCAGCTCACGAAGACCGCGTCCGTGAAGGGAATTGAGGCGACCGCGGGCCCCTTCCCGGTGACCTCCGCCCGGCTGCACGCGACCGAGGGCGAACCGCCCGGCGTCGCGCCCACGCCGCTCACCGTGGCCGGGCGGGCATCGGCCGACGGCGCCGTGGACGACGTCAGCCTCGTCAACGGCCGCTGGGTGAAGGCGCCGGGCGAGATCGTCGTGGAGGCGGGTTCCGTCAACCCGGCCATGCAGGTGGGTAACACGGTGAGCGCCGGGGACGTGGAGCTCACCGTGGTCGGGATCGCCGAGTCGGTGGGGGAGAGCGCCGACGCGTGGGTCGTACCGGCGCAGTTGACGGCGCTGGACGCGAAACCCTCGTACCAGATGCTCTACCGCCTCACCGACGCGGACAGCCGCGCCGATGTCGCCGCCGGCCTCAAGGCGGTCACCGCCGCCGTGCCGGATCGCACGCTCACCGGTTCCCAGTCCTATCTCGACGTCAAGCAGGCCGCCGACGCGGTCACGGGCGCGTACATCCCCTTCGTCACCGCCTTCGCGCTGCTGGGGCTCGCCATGTCGGTGCTGGTGATCGGGATCGTGGTGAGCGGTGCGGTGAGTGCCGCGACCCGGCGCATCGGGATCCTGAAGTCCCTCGGGCTCACCCCGTTCCAGGTGGGGCGGGCCTATGTGGCACAGGCGCTGATCCCGGCGGTGGTGGGTGCGGTACTGGGCGTGTTCCTGGGCGATCTGCTCGCCGTGCCGCTGATGGCGGACGTGGCCACGTCCTACGGGACGGGCAAGCTGCTGATCCCGCTGTGGGTGAACCTCGTGGTGCCCCTCGCCGTCCTCGCGGTCGTCGCCGTGACCGCGCTGGCCCCCGCGCTGCGGGCGGCCCGGCTGCGTACCGCGTCGGTGCTCGGTGTCGGCCGCGCGGCGACCTCCGCCCGGGGGCGTGGCGTACGGCATCTGCTGGGCCGGCTGCCGCTGCCCCGTGCGGTGAGCCTGGGGCTGGCGGGCCCGTTCGCGCGGCCCGCCCGTTCGGCGACGACGGCCGGGGCGGTGGCGTTCGGGGCGCTGGCGGTGACGTTCGCGATGGGCCTCGGAAGCACGCTGTTCGCGATCCAGAGCAACGGCGAACCGGACCGGGCGGCGGGAGCGGTGACGGTACGGACGATGGTGCGCGTGGAATTCGGTTCCGGGGCCGCCGGACCCGCCGATGCGGCGGCGGTCGCAGCGGTGATCGAGTCCCGCCCGGAGAAGGCCTCGTCCTACCGCACCGCCCGTGCCCAGGTACGCGTGCCGGGCCTCAAGGGTGCGGTGCCGATGCGGGCGTACGACGGGGACTTCGCGCACAGCCGCCGCACCATGGTGGAGGGCCGCTGGTTCGCGGCGCGCGGAGAGGCGGTGGCGGCCTCGCGCTTTCTGCAGGTGACGGGCAAGCGGCTCGGGGACACGGTGACGCTGTCCGAGCAGGGCCGCACGGTCCGGCTGAAGATCGTGGGAGAGGTCTTCGACCTGAGCGAGGAGGGGCTGACCCTCCGCACTTCCACCTCGTCACTGGCAGGACTCCCTATCGATTACCAGCCCAGCGAGTTCAGCGTGACGCTCGACTCGGGAGCGGACACGAGGAGCTACGTCGAGGCGCTCAACGCGGACCTGAAGGCGCTCGGCGCGGAGGCGTTCCGCACCGGGCAGGGCGAGTCGAGTGTCATCCTGGCCATGCAGGCACTGATCGCGACGCTCACCCTCATGCTGGTGGTGGTGGCCTGCCTGGGTGTCCTCAACACGGTGGTGCTCGACACCCGCGACCGCGTCCGTGACCTGGGCATCCTCAAGGCCCTCGGCATGTCACCACGCCAGACGGTCGCCCAGGTCCTCACCTCGGTGGCGGCCATCGGCTTGGGGGCCGGCGTGATCGGCGTCCCGCTGGGCGTGATCCTGCACGGGTACGTCATGCCTGCGATGGGAAACGCAGTCGGCACCCGGATCCCGGCGAGCCTCATCGACGTGTACGACGTCCTCACCCTGACCCTGCTGGCCCTGGCCGGGGTGGTGATCGCCGTGGCCGGTGCGCTGCTGCCGGCGGGGTGGGCCGCGCGGACCCGGGTGGCGCGGGCGCTGCGGGCGGAGTGAGGGCCTGGAGCCTTGGGGAGAGGTCGGCTGAACGGCGACAAGCCGCACCCTCCCACCGGGTTCACCCCGGCCCGGAGGGGAGGATCCGGCCGGGGCCAATAGCGACCACTTCGGCCCGACGGCCGGCGCGGATCAGCTCACACCCACGCCGCGCCTACGCCGCCGTACGGACCCCCTGTGACCTCGCCGAACCGGCGCCCGCCCGTCCAGCTGGATCCAGATCCGCACCTCGGTACCCCCCAGCACCGACGAGCCGATCCGCACATCCCCGCCCGTCGACTCCGCGAGCCGCCGCACGATGTCCAGGCCGAGCCCGGTCGAGCCGTCGCTCCCGGACCCGCGTCCCCGTGCCATCGCCGCCTCCGGGTCCACGATCCCCGGCCCCGCGTCCGACACCAGCACGATCACCGCGTCCTCGCCGTTGTGCACGTCGACCGCGAAGGCCGTGCCCTCCGGGGTGTGCCGGAAGACGTTGCCGAGGAGGGCGTCGAGCGCGGCCACGAGGTCGGCCCGGGCGACCGGTATGCGAACCGGCCGGTCCACGCCCGCGACCCGCACCTTGCGGCCCTCGTCCTCCGCGAGCGCCGACCAGAAGTCCATCCGCTCACGGACGACCTCGGACGCGTCGCAGCCGGCCCCGACACCTATCGCCGCCGTCTGCGGTTTGGCTTCCCGGGCCGTCCGGATGATCGTGTCGACCTCCCGCTCCAACTGCGCGACGGCGGCCCGGGTCTGCTCGGCGGCGGGCCCGTCCCCGAGCGAGGCGGTGTTCAGCCGCAGCACGGTCAGCGGGGTGCGCAGGCGGTGCGAGAGATCTGCCGCCAACTCCCGCTCGTTCGCCAGGAGTTGTACGACCTGATCGGCCATCGAGTTGAACGCGACCGCCGCCAGCCGCAGTTCGGTCGGGCCTTCCTCGGGCACCCGCGCCCCCAGCTTCCCCTCCCCCAACTCGTGCGCGCCCTCGACCAGCCGCTGCGCCGGCTGCACCATCCGCACGCCCAGCCGGTCGGCGACCGCGACCGAGCCGATGATGAGCGCGACGCCGACCGCGGCGAGCACCGCCCAGGCCGTACCCACGCCGTTGCTGACCTCGGACTCGGGGACGTACACCTCCACGACCGCGATCTCACCGGAGCTCAGCGCGGTGGGCTGGAGCAGGGTGGAGCCACCGGGGACCTCCGTGGTGGAGGCCCGGCCCAGCTTGCGCGTGGTGGCGATGTCCTCGGCGGCGGCGCGCCGGCGCCCGATGTCGACCGCCGCCTCGCCGTCACTCGCCGGTATGTGCACGGCCATCCCGTCGTCCGAGCCCGCGGAGGCGACGACCCGCGCCAACTCGTCCCGGTCGGTGGTGATGGAGAGCGCGGGCGCGATGGCCGCGGCCTCCCGCTCGGCATTCGAGAAGGCCCGGTCCCTCGCCATCTCCTTGATGACGAGCCCCAGCGGAACCGCGAAGGCCACCACGACCATCGCGGTCACCGCCACGCACACCTTGACCAGCGCCCACCTCATAGCGGCGGCACCGCCGTCGGTGGTTCCGTCCTCGGCGGCTCCAGCTTGACGCCGACGCCCCTCAACGTGTGCAGATAGCGCGGCCGCGCCGCCGTCTCGCCCAATTTCCGGCGCAGCCACGACAGATGGACGTCGATGGTCTGATCGTCCCCGTACGACTGCTGCCACACCTCCGCCAGCAGCTCCCGGCGCGCCACGACGACACCGGGCCGCCCGGCGAGAAAGGCGAGCAGGTCGAACTCGCGCCGGGTGAGATCCAGCCGGACGCCGTCCAATTCGGCCTGGCGGCGCAGGGGGTCGATGGCGAGGCCGCCGACCCGGATGACCGGCGACGCGGGTGTGTCCCCCGCCGCGCGCGAGCGGCGCAGGACGGCGGCCATCCGCGCGGACAGGTGCTCGACCGAGAACGGCTTGGTCAGATAGTCGTCCGCCCCGTCGTTCAACAACCGGACGATCTCCGTCTCGTCGTCCCGCGCGGTGGCGATGATCACCGGGACGTCGGTGATGCCGCGGAGCATCTTCAGCGCCTCGGCCCCGTCCAGATCGGGCAGGCCGAGGTCCAGGATGACGACGTCGAAGGAGAAATGGGCCACCTCGCGCAGCGCCTCAAGCGCGGTGCCGACGCTGCGCACCGTGTGCGAGGCGTCGGTCAGATGCCGGATGAGAGCGCTGCGTACGAACTGGTCGTCCTCGACCACGAGCACACTTGCCATGCGCCGCACCGTACGCCATCTGTGCGATGCCGGTCCGGCGCCTGTGGATAACTCCGACTGCGCACAGTCCATGAGACACCCGTGGGGCGCGTGGGGCAGTATGGCCGGCGATGCTCAGAGGACTGGTACACGTACTGGCATGGTCGCTCGCCACGGGCGCGGCGGTCACGTTGTCGTGGTGGGGTGTGCACACGGTCATGACGGGGACGGCCTACAATCCCCCGCGCGCCCTGCCCATCACGGCGGCCGACGCCGCCACGCAGGAGGCGAAGCCGCTCGCCTCGTCGACCGGTCGGTCCCCGGCGTCGCCCAGTCCCGCCGCCCCGAAACCGGAGACGAGCCGCAAGCCGACCACCACGCCGTCACCTTCGAAGTCGCCCTCCCCCAGCGCGAGCAGCCCGACGGCCTCCGGTCGCGTCAAGAGTTACGACACCGACGGCGGGCGGGCCGTCTTCGACCTCGACGAGACGTCCGCGACGCTCGTGTCCGCGACGCCGGGCTCCGGTTGGTCGATGCAGGTGTGGAAGACGGAGAGTTGGATCCGGGTGGAGTTCACCTCGGGGGCGGATCGGGTGTCGGTGTTCTGTACGTGGCATGACGGGCCGCCGAGGGTGGACATCGGAACCTACTAGCTCCTTCGGCCATCAGCGGAACACCGATGCCGGTGGCGCCGGGGACGCCACCGCTGCCGCGTCCGCCACCGGTAGCGCTCCTCCGGTGAAGTCGGCCAGCTGCTTGCCGTGTTCGACGCGGCCGGGGTGCGGGTCCGAGGCGGCGCGGCGGGTCAGTTCGGCCACGGGCAGGGGATGGTCGGAGGCGACGAGGACGGCGTTCCCGAAGCGTTTGCCGCGCAGTACTGTCGGGTCGGCGACGAGGGCCAGCTCGGGGAAGACGGTCGCGGCGGTGGCGATCTGGCCGCGCAGGTGGGCCAGCGGCGGTCCGTCCGCGAGGTTGGCGGCGTACAGGCCACCGGGCTTGACGACCCTGCGGACGTCGCCGAGGAATTCGACGGACGTGAGGTGGGCGGGCGTACGCGCTCCGCTGAACACATCGGCGATCACCAGGTCCGCCCAGCCGTCCGGCACTTTGGCGAGCCCGTCCCGGGCGTCCATGGAGCGCACCCGGATCCGGGCGTTCGGGTCCAACGGGAGTTCGCGGCGGACCAGTTGGACCAAAGGCGCGTCGCGTTCGACGATCTGCTGGGTGGAGCGGGGGCGGGTCGCGGCGGTGTAGCGGGCGAGGGTGAAGGCGCCGCCGCCGAGGTGCACGGCGTGCACGGGCTTGCCGGGCGGGGCGACGAGGTCGATGACGTGGCCGAGCCGGCGCTGGTACTCGAAGCTGAGGTACGCGGGGTCGTCGAGGTCCACATGCGACTGCGGGGCGCCGTCGATCAGCAGGGTCCAGGCGCGTGCGCGGTCACGGTCGGGTATCAGCTCGGCGAGCCCGCCGTCGACCGTCTCGACGATCGGCTCGACGCCCGCCCGGCCCCGGCGCGCGCCACGCCCCGCGTCCCGCCCGTCGTCGGAGCGCCCATCGTCGGACCGTTTGTTCCTCGACCTTCCCACCCCACCATTATCGGGGCGTACGAGGAGGTCGGCTCAGCGGCAGTTGTCCGCGGCCTCGATCAGTCGCGCCGCCTCGCCGAGCGCCGCCCGCAGCACGGCCGGATCGGTCGCGAGGTCCGCCTCCTCCGGCGGGAGCAGCCAGTCCGAGCCTTCGACCGGGGGCTCGGGGGCCAGCTGGAGGCCGCGGCCGTTGGTCTGGGTGCAGGTGCTGCCCGGCACGTCCCAGGCGTCGGCGGTGCCGGGCGGCACCAGGAAGCCGAGGGTGTCGCAGCCGTCGTCGTGCAGGACGGGCCCGACCGAGTCGCTGGAGCCGCGGCGGAGGATGTCGACCGCCTCCAGGCCCTGGCGTGCCGGAACGGTCACGAGGTCGCAGTCGGCGACCGGCTGTGGTGAGGCGCTGCACTCCGGGGACGGTCTGTGCTCGGCGGTCGACAGCGACGTACGGAACTCGGTGCTCTCCATCCCGGCCTCCAACACGGAACCCCTCCTCCTGCACGAGTGGGTCGGGAGTTCGGGTGCGCTCCCGGTCCATCGGGTTCAACGCGTCGGAACGTCAACGGCTACGGCGGAACACCGCCGCAAAGGATGGCAGTTCATGGCAGATCATGCATGAGATATCCGTTTTGTAGCTAAACGCTGCGTGGCGACGCCGTCACAGCAGGTACGTTCTTGCTCCGCCGGGACAGGGCACCACAGGCAGTACACGGACAACTCGCCTTGGCTCCGGCATGGTTCGACGGTTCGCAAGAGAGGGCCCGGCCATGACGTCGTCAACGGTGACCTCGTCCCAGTCCCCCCAGCCACCGCGGCCGAATCTCGCCTTCCGGCGGCTGCGCGGACAGCGCTCGCCGGGCGAGTTCGCCGCGGCGGTGCGGCGAGCCGCGCGCGAGATCGGCGAGCGGGTCAGCTGCGACGCGCGCTATGTCGGGCGGGTGGAGGCGGGCGAGATCCGCTGTCCCAACTACGCGTACGAGCGGGTGTTCCTGCACATGTTCCCCGGCCGCACGCTGACCGACCTGGGCTTCTCACCCCGCTCGTCCGTACGCGGCCGAGGGGCGCGCCCCACCGATGAGGCGCCCCCTCCTCGCACCACGAGCCTTCCGTACGCCCCGGATGAAACCGAGGGGGCGCACGAGCCGTATGACACCACGCAGGACCCGCACTTCCTGTACGAGCAAAATGATCAGAACCACGAGGAGAGCGACGTGCAGCGTCGCGCATTCATGACCGGAGGCACCGTCACCATGGCGGCGGCCTCACTGGGCCCCTTCGGGGTCACGTTCGGCTCCGCGGCCGCGGCCGCGGACCGCCGTGTCCACCGGGTGGGGGCGTCCGAGGCGGGCGCCCTCGAAGAGGCCGTACGCAAGATCCGGCTGCTCGACGACCGGCATGGGGCCGACGGCCTCTACCGGCGCGCCGCGGCACCGCTGCGGACCGCGTACGAGCTGCTCGACGCGGGCACCACCCGGCAGACCACCACCGACCGGCTGTACGCGGGGGCGGGCGAACTGGCCATCTCAGTAGGCTGGTTGGCGCACGACTCCGGGCGCTACGACGACGCGCGCTCGCACTACGCGGAGGCGCTCGCGACCGCCCGGATGTCCGGCGACCCGGGCCTGGAGGCGCACGCCTTCTGCAACACGGCCTTCCTCGCGCGCGACGCGGGCCGCCCACGCGAGGCGGTGCGCGCGGCGCAGGCGGCGCAGCGCGCGGCACGCCCCCTCGGCTCCCCGCGTCTGCTCTCGCTGCTCTCGCTGCGCGAGGCGGGCGGCTGGGCGGGGCTCGCCGACCGCCCCGGATGCGAGCAGGCGCTCGCCCGCGCGCAGACCCTCTTCGAGCGCGGGCCCTCGGAGACCGATCCCGAGTGGATGACCTTCTACGGGGAGGCCGAACTGGAGGGTCTCGAGGCGCAGTGCTGGTCGACGCTGGGCGACTGGCCCCGCGCGGCCCGGCACGCCCGGCGCGCCGCGCACCTCCAGGACCCGCACTTCACCCGCAACATCGCCCTCTACACGGCCGAACTCGCCGACGACCTCGCGCGCGGCGGCCGCCCGGACGAGGCCGCCCTCGCCGGCATGCGCGTCCTCGACCTGCTGGGCGAGGTCCAGTCGTCCCGCATCCAGACCATGCTGGCGGGCACCGCGCGTGTGCTGCTGCCGCACCGCAGGGCATCAGGGGTCTCGACGTTCCTGGAACGCCACGCGAGCCTGCCGCGAACGGCGTGAGCGGAGCCACCCGCGAAACCGGCAGATACCGGCAGATACCGGCGGATGCCGACAGATACCGGCGGACGCTTACGCGGTCAGGTGCCCGCAGTCGTTCCACGCCTCGATCGCGGGCTCCCCGTAGGCCCAGCCGAGCACCGACAGCGAGGTCGGGTTGAGGCGGATGCGGGCCGCGAAGTCGAGGGGGAGGCCGAGCCAGCGGGCGCCGATGGAGCGGAGGATGTGGCCGTGCGCGAAGACGAGAACGTCACGGTCCTCGGCGCGGGCCCAGGCGACGACCTCGTCCGCGCGCGCGGTGACCTGCTCCAGGGTCTCGCCCTCGGGGACGCCGTCGCGCCAGATGAACCAGCCCGGGCGTATCCCCTGTATCTCGGCCGGGGTCATGCCCTCGTAGGCGCCGTAGTCCCACTCCATGAGCGTGTCCCAGGTGGTCGCGCGCTCGCCGAAGCCGGCCAGTTCGCATGTCTCACGCGCGCGCGCCAGCGGACTGGTGCGCACCTCCACTCCACGGAGCCCGTCGAAGGGCGACCGGTGCAGTCGCTCGCCCAGGACCTTGGCGCCGCGTCGGCCCTCTTCCAGGAGCGGGATGTCGGTCCTGCCGGTGTGCTTGCCGGACAGCGACCATTCCGTCTGTCCGTGCCGGGCCAGCAGGATGCGCGGTGCCATGAAAAGGAGCCTTTCCGGTTCAGGTGACGAATGGGTCACTCCATCATCGCTCACCCGCGTATCGGGCAACCCGGCGGGCGATCTCTGCGTCTACGACAACCGGGGGCGCCTCCTCAGGTCGTTCACATACACCGTAAAATCGGGTGTGGCCGAGGATCGTCTCCATCACACTTACGGACAGTCGGGTCGCGTCCAGCAGGACTGCCAGGGCTGTCGGGTCACCGCAAGCAGATGGGGGAGGGCGATCGGATGCCGCAGACCGATGCACGGCGTAGCGAGGCGGCACCGCGCGCCTGGCTTCGCCGGTGGACCGAGCTGCGCACCACCGCCGCATCCCGCTCGCGCCTGCGCTGGTGGACCGAACTGCCGCTGATCCTGATGGTGTACGCCTCGTACTCGGCGGGCCGGCTGCTCGCCCGGGGCGACACCGCCAGTGCCGTCGACCACGGCCTGGAGATCCTGCGCATCGAGAAGGCGCTCCACCTCAACGCCGAGCACCCCCTGAACCGCCTGTTCACCCGCGAGGCGTGGCTCGGTATCCCCGCCGACTTCTGGTACGCGTCACTGCACTACCTGGTGACGCCCGCGATCCTCGTCTGGCTCTTCCGCTCCCGGGCCGTGCGCTATCGCGCCGCCCGCACCTGGCTGATGACGTCCACGGTGATCGGCCTGATCGGCTTCACCCTGCTGCCGACCTGCCCGCCCCGACTGCTCTCGGCCGGCTACGGCTTCGTCGACACGATGGCGCAGTACAGCTCGTACGGCTGGTGGGGCGGTCAGGCGAGCGCGCCGCGCGGGCTGGGCAGCATGACCAACCAGTACGCGGCGATGCCGAGCCTGCACGTGGGCTGGTCGCTGTGGTGCGGAGTGATGCTGTGGCGCTACGGCCGCACGCGCGTCGTCAGGCTCGCGGGCATCGCGTATCCGCTGATCACCACGATCGTCGTGATGGGCACCGCGAACCACTACTTCCTCGACGCGGTGGCGGGCGCCGCCGTGATGGGGGTCGGACTGCTGCTGACCCCGTACGTGATGCGGCTCGCGGGCCGGGTGAAGGCACTGCTGGACACTCGTTTCGCTCGCGCCGCGGGCGCCTCGCCCAGCGCACGTTCCTCGATTGTCAGTGGTGGATGCCAGACTTCGACGGGTGAGCGAATTCCCCGACAGCGCGAGTCCCGAACCGGGCCGGGGCCCGAGCAGGGCGCCGAGCCTGGAACCGAGCCGGGTGCCTTCCCCGCGGACGCAGGGGAAGGCGCTGCGGATTGGGGTCTCCCCTGCTCGAGCGAAGCCGAGAGTTTGGGGAAGGCTCGCTGAGCTGCGCGGTCCGGCCGTACCGCCCAAGGCGCTGGACGCGCGTGCCCTCGCGGCGCTCGCCGCGAACCCGGGGTGCGAGCGGCGCGCGCTGCTGGACGGCGCGGGCGTCGACAAGGCGAAGCTGGCCGGTGCGCTGGGTTCGCCCTCCGCCTTCGGGCAGTCGCAGTTCGCCTTCATGCGGGGCAACGCGTTCGAGGCGCGGGTCAAGGCCGACGGGGGCGCGGAGCTGCTGCGGCTCGTGCACGAGAAGCTGGACCCCGGCGCCGAGCCGCCCACGGCCGGTGTCGTCCCCGACCTGACCGCGGTCGGTCCCGAGGGGCGCGCGGCGCGTACGGCGCTCGCGCTGCGCGAGGCCACCGCCGCCGGCGTCTGGACCCTGCTCGACCACCCCATGCTCGCCCTCGACGTCGCGGGCTCCCCCGCCTTCCTGGAACCGGACGCCGTCGTCGTGCACCCCGACGGCTGCTGGACGGTCGTCGAGATCAAGTCCTTCCCGATGCTGGACGGCTCGGCGGACCCGGCGAAGGTGGGCGCGGCCGCCCGCCAGTCCGCGGTGTATGTCCTCGCCCTGGAGGAGGTCGCCGCGCGCCTCGGCGCGGAGCCGGAGGGGCCCGAGGCGCCCCGGGGGCGGAGCGCCCAAGACAGCGGCCCCGGCCCCGAGGTCCGCCACCGCATCCTCCTGGTCTGCCCCAAGGACTTCTCCAACCTCCCGACCGCGTCCGCCGTCGACATCCGCAAGCAGCGCGCGGTCACCCGCCGCCAGCTCGCCCGCCTCACCCGCGTCGAGGACATCGCGGACGCCCTTCCCGAGGGCACCTGCTTCGCCCCCGAGCTCCCCGCCGACCAGCTGTCGACCGCCGTCGAATCGGTCCCCGCGACCTACGCCCCCGAGTGCCTGGCCGCCTGCGAACTCGCCTTCCACTGCCGCGACCGTGCCCGCGCCGAGGGCGCCGTGACGGCCCTGGGGCGCTCACTGCGCGCGGAGCTGGGCGGGCTGACGACGGTCGGGGACGTGCTGGCCGCGGCCCACGGCGAGGCCGGGGACCCGGACGACCCGGCGGTCGCGGCCCTGCGCAGGGCCGCGCGGCTGCGCGCGGAGACCTTGGGAGGGCGCGAGACGCGCCCCGGCCGAACCGGTCAGGAAGAACTTTCGGAGGTGGCTCCTTGTCGCTGATCGCCACCCTCGCCCGGCTGGAAGCCGTCGAGAGCGGGCGGGCGCAGCCCGCCGCCACCGTGCGGCACCGGCATCTCGCCGAGCGGCCGCTCGTGTTCGTGCCACTGATCACCGCGGGTGAGGCCGGAGCCCCCCTCGGTGCGCTCGTCGGAACGGACCGGGACGCGCCGCGCCTGCTGGTCGTGCCGCAGCCCCGGGACCGGGACCTGCGGTTCGCGTTCCTCGCGGAGCTGGCCGACATCGTCCTGCCGTACGTCGACGGGTATGCGGAGGCCGTCGAGGCGGCCGAGCGCAGCGAGACCGATCCGGAGACCGGCAAGCGGGTCAAGGTCGAGGTCGAACTGTGCGCGGACGCACCACAGTTGATCGTGCCGAGCCGAGCGGGTGTGGAGTTCGTACGGCTGCTCGGGCGCTCCATGCGGTTTCGGCGCACCGCGGAGCAGGAGCCGGAGGCGCCCCATCCGGCGCCGCCCCGGGTGCCCTTGCTCGGGCGGTGGCTGACGCACTTCGGGGAGCGGGCCCGCGTGCCCGGCTCCGCCCTGCTGCTCGCCCTCACCGACGTACTGGCCCGGCATTGGACCACCGGCCAGAGCAGCCTGGAGGACCAGCACCTGGGCGCGCTGCTCGCCTGGATCGACCCCCCGGAGGGCGAGTCGGGCGCGGCGGCGGCGCTGCGCGCGGAGCTTGGGCGGGGCCCCGACGAGCAGCTCCTGTGCCCGCCCGCCGGGCCCGCCACCGACCCCGCCTTCGACAACAAGCTGCTGGCGCCCGCCATCGAGCGCTACGACCGCGCGCGGACGGCGCTCGCCGCCGCCGCGGACGGCATGGAGGCGGACGACCGGTTCGGTGAACTCGGCGCGGCCGAGGGGGAGATCCATGCCCTCGTCGAGCGCGTCACGCGGCCCACCTGGGATGCGGTGTGGCGCGGTCTGGATCTGCTGCGGACCCTGCCCGAGGGGGCGCACGCGGCCGACCGGTGGACCCGCGACCGCTGGTCGTTCACCGGCCACCGCGACCGGATCACCGCGGGCGAGCCCCCGCAGCCGCGCCGCGACGACGCGGTCACCGCGGCGAACAAGCTGGCCACGCGCGAGCGCGAACAGGCCCGTCTGGAAGCGCAGGAAGCCCTCGACGATCCGCTCGTCATGGCCGGCCGGCGCCTCGCCGGCGAGGCCTTCGCGGGCGAGGTCACGGACGTCGTCATGGCGTACAGCGAGGGCAAGCGGCCCAGCCCGCGCCCCCTGGTGACCGTCCGCACGGACGACCGGCCCTACCTCGGGGAGCGTACGAAGGTGTTCCGGTCGCTGGGCGGGAAACCTCAGGCGGCGGAGTTCGTCGGGTACGAGGAGTTCGTCGGGCGCGAGGGGGATGAGGTGAGTGAGGTGAGTGACGGTCTTGTGGTGCTGCGGATCGTCGACAAGATGGGGCGCGGCAAGGAACCCGAGGTCGGGTCCGTGCCGGTGAAGGGGGACCTCGTCTGCTTCACGCTCTTCGAGCACGAGCAGCGGGGCGGCGCGAAGCTGCCCGACCCGGAGGAGACACCGTGGACGCACGGCGGGCCTCCGGGCGAACCCGACGCCGTACCGCAGCCGGACCCGGTGACGGAGGACGACGTCCTGTGACCACCGTCTTCGACCCGGCGGCCGCGGCCACCCGCGCCACCGACGCGATCCTGCGCGACACCCTGCACGGCACCCACCGCGGAGTCGTGGTCGACTCCCCGCCCGGCGCCGGAAAGTCGACCCTCGTGGTGCGCGCGGCGCTCGAACTCGCCGCCGCCGGAAACCCGTTGATGATCATCGCGCAGACCAACGCCCAGGTCGACGACCTGGTGCTGCGGCTCGCCGAGAAGGACGCGGAGTTGCCCGTCGGGCGGTTGCACAGCAGCGATCCGGACCCGTACGACAAGGCGCTCGACCGCTTGGAGAACGTACGCAAGTCCACCAAGGCGGCCGACCTCGCGGGCCTCGACGTGGTCGTCTCGACCGCCGCCAAGTGGGCCCATGTCAAGGGCGTCGAGCCGTGGCGGCACGCGATCGTCGACGAGGCGTACCAGATGCGGTCGGATGCGCTGCTGGCCGTGGCGGGGCTCTTCGAGCGGGCGCTGTTCGTGGGCGATCCGGGGCAGTTGGACCCGTTCGCGATCGTGGGTTCGGAACAGTGGGCGGGGCTGTCGTACGACCCGTCGGCGTCGGCGGTGACGACGCTGCTCGCGCACAATCCGGAGCTGCCGCAGCACCGCCTGCCGGTGTCCTGGCGGCTGCCGGCGTCCGCGGCTCCGCTGGTCTCGAACGCGTTCTATCCGTATACGCCGTTCCGCAGCGGGACGGGACCCGGTGACCGGAGACTGAATTTCGGTGTGCCGTCGGACGGTTCGGGGCCCGATCGGGTCATCGACGAGGCGGCGGAGGCGGGTTGGGGGCTGCTGGAGCTGCCGGCCCGGCACACGCCTCGTACGGACCCCGAGGCGGTGCGGGCGGTGGCCCAGGTCGTACGGCGGCTGCTGGACCGGGGTGGTGCGGCCACGTCGGAGCGGTCGGCCGATCCGGTGCCGCTGACGGGCGACCGGATCGCCGTCGGCACGGCGCACCGGGATCAGGCGGCGGCCGTGCGGGCCGCGCTCGGTGACCTCGGTGTCACGGATGTCACCGTCGACACGGCGAACCGGCTCCAGGGGCGCGAGTTCGATGTGACGGTGGTGCTCCATCCGCTGTCCGGGCGGCCGGACGCGACCGCGTTCCATCTGGAGACGGGGCGATTGTGTGTGCTCACGTCCCGGCATCGGCACGCGTGCGTCGTGGTGAGCCGGACGGGGGTGACGGAGCTGCTGGACGACCATCCGTCCACCGAGCCTGTACAGCTGGGGGTCACGGTGAAATTCCCGGACGGGTGGGAGGCGATGATGTCCACGTGGGATCACCTCTCCGAACACCGGGTGACGTGGACGCCCTGATCGCCGCGCTGTCCGGGTCTTCCGGGCGTACTTGCGCGGGCGGGGGACAATGGACGGTGGGCCATCCATGAAGTGGGCCCCCGAACTGTACGAGGAGGAGAAGACATGGCGGAGCCCACGCCGCGTCGGAACGAACCGCGGCTACGCCCCGCGCCCCTGCTCTTCGAGCCCGCGGAGGCGGCCGGTGACCCGGAGCACTTCTTCGATCTCGAGTCGATCGACGATCCTCGGGAGTTGCTGTCGCGGGCGACGGAGCTGACGCTGGCGTTCCGGGCGGCGGCCGATCGGGCGCTCGAGTTCCAGGCGATCGCGGCCGCGCAGCTTGCCGATCCTCGCCGGTTCGACCGGCTTACGCCGGCTGCCATCGGGGAGCGGGCCGAGTGGACCGAGGACTACGCGAAGAAGATGGTCGAGTTCGGTCGTGATCTGCTTCGGGGGGCGGAGGAGAACGGGCACGGGCTCGGGCATGGGGTCGGCGACCACGCGTGAATCCGGGGCGGGTGCCGGGGTGGGTGCCGGGGTGGGGTTTTCGCCCCCGCCGCCCCTACCCGTCCCATCCGTACCTGGGGGCTCCGCCCCCAGACCCCCGCCAGGGGCGCTGCGCCCCCTGGACCCCCGCCAGGTATCCCAGCCCGTCCGGCGTTTGAGGACGAGGCCGT
>NZ_JBTLMO010000008.1:0-225476 GCF_054462255.1 Streptomyces sp. SD15
CCGCATGGCTGCATACCTACAATCACCACCGCGGACACACCGCGCTCGCAGGCAAACCACCCGCCAGCCGCGTCCCCAACCTCACAGGGCAATACACCTAGCGGTCGTCCTGCGCACCCTGCGCTCCCGCCTGATCCCTCCGGAGAAGTTCGGCAGCACCCTGTCTGCGACCATCCTCATCCTCCTGCTGCCCTTCCCCGTCGCCGGCGTGCTCACCGCACTCACCCCGCCCGACGCGCTGGGCCACGTCATCACCGTCTGCGCCGCGCTGCAGGCCCTTGGGCTGTTCTGCGCCTTCGCCCGGCTGCGCTCTGATCCCGCCCTGCGCACCTGACCCTGCTGCGTCCCCAGCCTGTGGAGAACTTCATGTCCATCGCCGTTCTCGGATCGCACCGCGCGACCGGCCGCACCATCACCGAGCAGTTCCGCGCCTTCGACGCGCACAACCCGCACGTCTATCGGGCCCTGGAACGCATGGCCGCCCGCCGCCTGGCCGCCGGCGCCACCCGGGTCAGCTTGAAGGACCTGTTCGAGGACCTGCGCCGCCAGCTCCCTCACGGAGTCGCCGGGCTGAACAACAACTACACCGCCCTCTACGCCCGCCGCCTGATCACCGAACACCCCCACTGGGCAGCGGCGTTCGAGCTGCGCCGCCGCCGTGCCGCCTGAGACACCCTCTCTTCTCTCGTCCTGCCGTCCACCGATACGGAGAACCCCTTCTTGTCCGCTCGTCCCCTCGTGCTCATCGTTTCTCCCGGCGACGAGCCCTATCGCGGCTACTGCCTGGAGCAGGTGGCCGCCGCGTACGACGTCGTCCTGCTCACCGGCACCGAGCCGTCGTGGGAAAAGCCGTTCATCGTCGACCGCACCGTGGTCGATCTGAGCGACCCTGCAGCACTGCTCGCCGGCGGCCGGGCGCTGGCCGAGCGCCACGACCTTGCCGGCGTGGTCACCTGGGACGAGTGGCACCTCGTCCCCACCGCCCGTCTCGCCCGCGCGCTCGGTCTGTCCTCGACGTCCGTCGAGGTGATGCGGGCCTGCCGCAACAAGGCAACCGCCCGCACCCTGTTCGCCCGCCACGGCGTGCCCTCGGCCGCCTCGATGAGGGCGCGGACCCTGCTGGAGGCCGGCCTGGCGACGATGACCCTCGGCCTGCCAGCGGTCATCAAGCCAGCGGCGTTCGCGGGCAGCATCGGCGTGATCCGCGTCGACCAGCCCGAAGAACTGCCCGCCGCGTTCGCGTTCGCCTCGGCCGGCGCGAGCCGCAGCCGCGAGGACACCGGCGTCCTGGTCGAGGAGTACCTCGCCGGCCCGGAATTCTCGGTCGAATGCGTCACCCACCGCGGCGCGACCACGGCGGTCGCCGTGACCCGCAAGCACCTGGGCCCCGCACCGTACTTCGACGAGACCGGCCACACCGTCGATGCCGCCGACCCGCTCCTGGCCCAGGTCGCCCCGGCCGCCGCTGCTGCCGTCAAGGCCCTGGGGATCACCGACGGCGTGCAGCACGTCGAGCTGCGCCTCGTGGACGGCCGTCCGCGGCTGATCGAGGTCAACGCGCGCATAGGCGGCGACATGATCGGCCACCTCGTCCGTCTCGCCACCGGCATCGACCTGCCCAGGGCCGCTGCCGACCTCGCCTGCGGCCGAGCACCGGACCTCACCCCGACCCGCAGCGGAGCCGCGGGCATCCGCATGCTCTACCCGGACGCTTCCGGCACCCTCACCGCACGGCACATCAACCAGCCCTTCGCCGCCCACACCCCCTGGCTGCGCCAGGTGCAGTGGATCCGCGAGATCGGCGACCAGCTCGTCCTGCCGCCCGACGGCGACCTGTTCACCGCCAGGGCCGGCTTCTACATCGTCACCGGCCGCACCACCGCCGAGGTCACCGAACGCCTCGACACCGCCGCCGACGAGATCACCGTCACCACGAGGGTAGACCGATGACCCCACAGCCCGATCCGCACCACGAGATCGACGGCGACGTCTACGTCTCCCCGCGCCACCTCGCCTCCAGCACCGGAACCGGCGACCCTGCCCTCGCCCCGCTGCTCGACCTCGGCTGGGACCTGCGGTACGACGAGGACTCCAACGTGTACGTGAGCGCTCCCGACCGGCGCGTGCGCCTGGGCTACCTGCCCGAAGGCGAGGACGACGGACTCTGGCGCATCAACGCCTACAAGGACTCGTTCGGACCGCCAGCGTGGGGCGTCTGCTTCAACGACCGCGTCCCCACCGAGTTCGTCCAGGCGTTCACCACCGTCCTCGCCACGGCGTACGAGCAGGGGCCGGACGCCTACCTCGCCCGGCCGGTCTCCGGGATCGACGAGCACGATCCCTTCCTCGCGGTCGTCCCGCTCCTGAAACAAGGCTGGGAGATCGACCGTCCGCGCTGGGGCGTCTTCGCGGTCCAGGCCCCGGACGGGCTCGCCGGCATGGAGTTCACCACCGGCGGCCTCGATCCGGAAGCCGAGCTGACGACGCGGGACGCCCGCTGGCAGCTGTGGGCGGGCAAGTCCATCGACCGGCCCGTCTGGTACGCCACAGCCAGCACCGACACCCCCGTTGCCCTGCTCACCGCCGTCACCGACTGTGTCGCCGATCCGGCTCCGCTGCCCCGGTGGCGCGAGGAGACCTTCAGCTACATCAAGGGGATGGCCCAGCTCACCCCGATCCTCCCGCCCGGACCGCCGGCCCCCACTCCGCTCGACGTGCAGCGCGCCGTCTCCTCCCGCCGTCCGGCCGCGCTCCCCGCGGCCAGCGTCCCGCGCTGGAGCACCACCAGCCGGCCCGCCCTGCCCGGCCCGCGCCGGTAGGACCAGCCCGACTCCAACCGGAGACCCCTTTTGCCCCTGCAGGCCGCCGAGTTCTTCGCCGAGCTGTGCCTCCCCTTCCACGACCACACCGTCGTGGGCAACACCTACTTCGCCGTCCCCGCCCCCGGCGCACCGCTGCGGCTGCGCATCGACTTCACCCGCACCATCCACGCGGACACCTACGGTGGGCTGCGCGTCGCGGTCGTCAACCCGGAACGCGGCGAGACCGACGCGGTGGCGCTCAGCTTCGTGAACCACGGGACCTTCCACCGCCGCGACGAGGCCACCAACACCCGGCCGAACACCAAGCAGTACGGCACCTTCGACACGCACCACCGCCCCGGCCGCCCGCCGTGGGACGGGGCCGTCACCACCGGGCTCCGCGATGCCATCGAGCAGTACACCGCCGTCTGGTTCCCCGGCGCCTGGGCCGCCTCCGCGCCCAAGCGCACGGCCGGCCGTACCCCGCGCAGCACTCCCGTCCCGCCGGTCACTCCCACCGGGGCCCGCACCCGCTGAGCCCTCGTGCCGATCCTCGTCGGGGCTGAACACGCGGAACGGGCCCCGCTCCGCGAAGCCCCGCAGGACCTCGGGGACCGCCTGCGCGAACGGGCGGCCGACGGCGTGGCCGACGACCTGGGCGGAGGCGGCGACGCAGTCGCGCGGCGCCGCGAGACCGTCGGGCTCGGGCCGGGGAAGAGGGAGCGCGGGCAGCAGGTGCGGCCGGGGCCGGCCGCCGGAGGTCAGGAGCTGCGTGGGCTGGTAGGAGGCCAGCCAGTCGGCGAGCGCGTCGAACTCGGCGGGCACACCGGCCGGATCGCGCAGCGGCGTCTTGTGGACCGCCGGGGTGCTGGCGAGGGGGGCGGGGGCGCCGTGGCCCTTGTCCAGAGTGAGCACCAGGACGCTCGACGGTCCCGGAATGCCCAGGGGCTGGGCGGCGCCGAGCGATTCGGCCACCGCCTGACGGAGCTGGCCGATGTCGCGCCCGTCGCTGTAGACGGGCCGGTGGCCGAGGCCGGTGAAGTAGGAGGTGAGTTCGGTGCGGCTCAGGGTGGACAGCACGCTCGGCCCGCCCATGCGCATCCCGTTGAGCAGGACAACGGGAAGGACGGTGCCGTGGTCGCCCGTACCGTGCAGTGCGCGGGTGGCGAGCCAGGAGGCGGCGGTCGTCCCGGTCTTGCACTCCCCGTCGCCGATCAGGACCACGGACAGCCGGTGGGGCGCGTCGAGCACGGTGCCCTGCCCGATCGCGAGGGCGGGGCCGAGCTGGCCTCCGGTGTGCAGGTGGCCGGGGATCATCGGGGTGATCTCCCCGCCGATGTCGGCCCGGGGGAAGCCCGCGACGAGTTCGTGCAGCCCGGCCGCGTCCTGGCGCAGGCCGGGGTGGGCGTGGCCGAGCCGGCCGGTGAGGTAGGCGTGGGCGAGAGCGGAGGGCCCGGCGTGCCCGGCGCCGTGCAGGACGTGCAGCTCGTAGTCGTCGGGGACGGCCGCCTGGAGCGGGCCCAGGGCGGCGAGCATCCGGTTGACGGGCGGGCACACCCCCCAGTGGCCGGCCGGTCGCGTCTTGACGTCGGCCGGGACCAAGGGCCGGGCCAGGAGCGGGTTGTCGCGCAGGTAGAGCTGGGCGAGACAGAGGTAGTCGAGCGCGTCGGCGACGGCGGCCACCGAAGCGTCGGGCACCAGGCGGTTCGTCCGGCGGGCGAGGTCAGGCCACATGCGGTCCTCCTGCCGGGGCGAGAGCGGCTTCGATGGCGCGGGCGTGGACGGTGCCCTCCCGGTGCAGGCTCGCGGCGGCGCCCGCAGGGCAGTCGACGATGGTCATGTGTCGGCCGTGCGGGCAGATCCCGCCGTCGACGACCGCGGCGATCCCGGCCCCCGTAGTCCGGTCGAAGGCGACGACCTGACCGGCGGTGAGCGCCGGATGGTCCTCGTCGCCGGCGGCGGGGGTGGAGATGCTGCAAACGGCGGCGGCCAGCGGCTCGCCGACCAGGGCGACCAGCTGACCCAGGACCCCGTCGGGGCATCCGACGAGCGCTGGGGAGCCGACCGCGGTGACCGGCTCCGCGCCCGGCTTCCACGGAAGACGCAGCGCGAGGTCGCCAGGCCACAGGCCGCCGGTCAGCAGGCGGGCGTCGTCGCTCAGGTCGAACAGGGCGTCGGCCGTGGCCGGGGAGTCGAGCAGGAGCAGTAGCGGCTTGGTGCCGGGGCGCTGCTTAGCGTGGAAGACCGCGCTCGTGGTGGCGGAGTCGGCGGCGCGGGCACACAGCATGTACCAGCGGGGCGTGGGCACAGCGACCATCTGCCCGGAGGCCAGGAGGCGGGCCGCGTCGGGGAGCTGGGCGGGGGTGAGGATGTCGACGGCGCTTTCCCCTCTCACGCGCTTCCGGGGCGGGCGAGGGCGGCGAGCGCCGGGTACTCCAGCCACGGGTCCGACAGAGCGCGGAGGGCGAGGTCGGGGTGCTGGGCGTGGCTGACGCGGAAGTACGCCATCACCCTGGGCGTGCTGCTGGTGTTGATGCCGACCCGGTGCGGGACGAGGTGGTGCATCACGATCACGTCGCCGGGCTCGGCGGTGAGGGCGGTGCCGTCCTTGGCGTAGATGTCGTTGGGGGTCTGGGCCGGCTGCCCCAGGACCCAGTCCGTGGCGAAGTAGTCGGCCATCCGGTGGTGCCCGCCGGGCACGTAGTGCAGAGCGCCGGCGTCCGCAGTGGCGCTGCCGTCCAGGACGACGCCGACGATGAAGGAGAACGTGCGCAGGTCGCGGGGCTCCAGGTGGGGGCAGGAGACGCCGTCGACGTGCATCTCCTTCACCGGCTGCTGCTCGGCGTGCGGCAGCCGGATCTGGATCTGTGCCCGGGTGATCGGGGCGGTCGTCGCGGGACGCAGCAGATCGTCGGCCAGCTCCGCCAGGCCGCTTCGCTGGTAGAGGGCGAGGAGGTCGGGGTGTTCTTCCAGCTCGGGGGCGAAGCTGCGTTCGGTGTAGGCGGTGAGCCGCGCGGGGTCGTACTCCTCGTTCAGCCAGCCGCCGACGAGGTCGCGGGCCTTGGACAGCACGGTGCCGTGGATCAGGCCACGGCATATGAGCACACCGTCGTCGACGAACCGGCGCCGCTCGTCGTCGCTCCACGTCACGGATCGGGGCATGGTGGATCTCCTTCCGGAAGGACGGGACAGGGCCGGGGCGGGAAGGGGGCCGCCCCGGCGAGAAGGGAGGGCGGGTCAGCCGCGCCGGCCGAGGACGACCTGGAAGGCGGCGTGCTCGATCAGGCCGCCGGCGGCGGAGTGCTCGTCGAGCAGGGCGCGGGCGCGGCGCTCGAAGTCGTTGACCCGCTCGCCGAACAGGGGCCGGGCGGCGAAGGAGGTCGAGTACAGGTAGCCGATCACCGTCTCGGTGCTCCACTCCCGCTCGACGGCGATGGTGTGCTCCTCGACGTGGCCGAACGCGGACTCAGCGAGGATCTCGCGGTACGGCCGGTTGTGCGGCGCGTACTTCTTGCCCACCCCGGCCCGCCGCTCCTCGCCCAGGTACTCCTGGATCAGGGCCCGCAGGGCGTCGGTCCACTCGGTGCGCGCGGTCCACAGGCTGCCGTCACCCATGACCGCGACGGTCGCGTCCGGCGCGGTCATGCCCTCCAGCCGAGACAGCACCACGTCCTGGTTCATCCAGTGGAAGGCGCGGCAGACCGTGACGAGATCGGCCTGATACGAGGCGGACGGGGTGAACTCCTCGGCCGACGCGTTGTGCAGGCGGACGGCGACCGACAGCCCGGCGAGCGCCTTGTCGGCCTCGCCGAGCATGCCCGCGTCCTGCTCGACGACGTCGATCTCCGTCATCTTCCCGGCCAGGGCCAGGGGGACCTGCCCGGTTCCGGACCCGAGGTCGAGCAGGACCCGGTGCTCCTTGCCAGCCACCCGCTGTGCGAGCAGTTCGACGGCTTCTTTCGGAATGCCGGGCCGGTAGGCGGCGTAGAACGGGGCGGTGGTGTCGAACTGACTCACGGGGTGGCGCTCCTGGTGGAAGAGGTTGACGGGAGGGGTCTGCTCGATGTGCCGGACTGCGCGGGTGAGATCCGGCACCATCGTGACCCGGCCGGGGTGCTCGGCCAGCAGCCGGAGTTCTTCGGCCGACGGCGGGCGCGAGGTGATCCACAGAGCGTGGGCTCCGGCGGCGAGGGCGCCGCGTACGTCGTAGTCGAAACTGTCGCCGGCGTGCAGCACCTCCGCGGGATCGCGGCCGTGCAGCCGAGCGACAGTCTGCACGGCGCGTGGGTCGGGCTTGGCGAACCCGAGCTGCCAAGACGGGTGATGGGCCCGGAGGTAGGGGGCGAGGAGGGCCGCGATGCTGGTCTCCCGTTCGTCCCAGTGGCTCACGTTCGACAGGGTGACCACCGGCACGACCCGGGCGATCCGTGCCACCGCCGCCACCGCGCCGGGCCACAGGGCGAAGCCGGGCGGACGGTGGTCGTGGGGGAACGCGGACGGCGCGAGGCCCAGGGCGGCGCACACCGTCTGCGGCCCCGTCGCGTCGCTGCGCGGGTCCAAGACGTGCAGGATCTGCTGGGCGACCTGCTTCGCCTGCCGGACCGGGAGCGGGGACAGCTCCACCAGGCGCTGCGTCAGCGTCGTCCCCGACGGCTCTCCCAGGGTGTATCCGACATCGAGGCTCACCAGCCGCACGCGGGTCGCCGGGCTCACGGGCGATCCGCCATGGTCGCGACGATCATGTTGATCCGCTCCGTACGCACGGGACCGGGGCCGGCTTCGCCAAGGAAGGTCAGAAGTTGCCGAGCCTCCGTTGGCGACCAGCCGCTGGTGTCGACACCGGCCTCGGCAGCCGCCTGGGCGAGATCCTCGGGAATCGTCGGCGGGCGCGAGCCGTGCGGTATCAGCAACGTGCCGCTCCACTCCTCGCCGGCCTGTGCCTGCGGCAGAGCCGGGCCGAGAGGCGAAAGGACGGTGACGTCGTCGAACGTGAGGATGCGGACCGGAAGTTGCGGCAGCACCACCGGCCGATCGAGACGCAGGGTCGTGGACAGGAAGGTGTCGTATCCGCTCAGCCGCTCGTGCACCACGAGCAGCGCCTTCTCCTCACGCTGCTCCAGGCGGCCGTGGACCGCCAGCTCGCCGGTGTGAATGGGCATTACCGGCGCACCTCCATCCCGAGACCGGGGCGATCGGGGAGCGCGACGTGCCCGCCGTCCGGCTGGAGAGTGCCGCGCAGCGCCCGCTGGCGTCGCGGCTCCCACACCACCTGGTACTCCACCGCGTCTGCCGCACGGGGGAACGCGGCGGCCAGGTGGACGGCAGGCAGGAACGCCCGGCCGTGCAGATGGACGGGGACCGTCACGTCGTGGGCTACGCCCAGCCAGTCCCGCGCTTCGGTGATGCCGCCGCACCACACCGCGTCGAACGTGAACGCCTCCGGTCGGCAGTGCTCCAGCAGGGCCCGGGCGTCTTCCACATGGGCCAGTCGCTCCCCGAACGCGACTCGCAGACCTTCCGCCTGCTCGCGCAGATGCGTGTACGCGGCCCGGTCGGTCCGCGCGAGCGGGTCCTCCACCCAGCGCACCGCCTCCGGGGTGAGGAGCGGAGCGACCTCCGTGGTCCGCAGGTGGCCCCATGTGCCCAGGGCGTCCACCGCCACGCTCTGCCCCACCCATGCCGCCGCCCGTTCGGCCAGCAGCGCCACTTCGCTGGTTTCCGCGTCGCGCAACGCCCACTTGGTAAAGGCGAACCCCTCGCCGGCGGTGGCCTTGACCGACTCGACGGCCGACGCGGAGGCCAGGTCCAGGGAGAGCCAGGAGGCGTAGATCGGCACCTGCCGCGCGGGCCGGTCGCTGAGCAGTGCCGCGACCGGGAGGTCGGCGAGGCGGCCGTGCAGGTCCCACACCGCGCAGTCCAGCGCCCCGATCGCCCAGCGCCCGAGCCCCGCCGCGTGCGGGCCGAGTTCGGCCAGCAGCCTGTGCAGCAGCCCCCTGTGGTCGGTCACCGCGTGCCGTAGCGCGATCTGCCCGAGCCGAGTGGCGACGAGTGCGGCGGGCAGCTCGTCGACCGGAGCGAACACCCCGGCCACCCCGCGGGCCTCGACCACCACTGCGAACCGGCTGTCGCCCGCCTCCCACGGACCCGCCACGCTCTCGTCGAGGCGCTCGACCCGCACCCGCTCGATGACCGCGTCACCGAGGTCCATCGACGAGGTCCTCTCCCGCGTAGGTGAAGTACCACAGCGGCCGATAGCACTCCCAGCCCACCGGCCTCAGCCCGGTCGGCACCATGGTCCGCTCGATGGCCGTACGCGCCTGGAGGTAGTACTCCAGGCTCTCCGCGCCCGGCGTCCGCATGCCCTGCATCATCACCGTGTGTGCCTGGAAGACCTGGAAGTTCGGGAACGCGTTGACCACGCCTGCCAGCGCGTTTACGCCACGCACGAGGTCCTCCATCGGGTCCAGCCCGACGATGTACGTGTATGAGGTGTCCAGCCCCGCCGCCCTCGCCCGCGCCAGCAGGTCCGGCATCTGCTCCGGGCGCAGGTCGGCCTTGGTGGACTTCATCAGGGCCGCTCGCCGGGTGAAGTGCTCGGCCGTCAGCCTGAGCACGAACGGGGACACCTGCGACGCGATGGTCTGGAACGCCTCGTCGCTACGCAGCACGGAGGTGAGGAAGCCGATCCGGGCCGTGACGCCGGCCCGCTCCAGGGCGGGCCGCAGGGCGGTCAGGTGAGCGACGGCGGCCTCCTCCCGCTCGAAGCAGCCGGTGGAGACGGTGACCTCGGTCAGTTCGGCCAGGGTGCGACGGGGGTGCTGCTCGCCGAGGGCGCGCAGCAGGTCGTCGAGTCCCTGCTCCTCCTGCAGCCTCGGGTCGGCGGCGGCCTCCAAGGTGTTGGGGCACCAACCGCACCCAACGCACCGGCTGCGAGCGTTGGGGTTAAGGGTCGCGGCACGGCCGTCATCGCGGAAGTACCCCCCGACCGCCTCGTCGGCGTCGATGCGTTCGACGTGCGCGACCACCTCACCGTTCAGCGACAACTCGTCGCCCCGGAGCCGAAACGGGCTGGCTGGCCGGTTCAGCGGAACGATGATCTGCCAGGGGGCGTCGGGGCGGCGCACGAGGCGAAGGTTGACCCGGGCCCGATGACGGTCCTGGTCGGAGGTGATCCCGAACAGGTTCACGGCGATCAGCAGCACGTCCTCGACGGGCACCCCGTGGCTCAAGGCAGCCTGTTCCAGATGATGCAGGCGTTCGGTGCCGACGGCGCCGTCCGAGGATATGGCCCGGCTCATGGAGAGATGCGGCATGAAGGACTCCAACTGGTCGTTGATTGGGTGGTGTTGCTACCGGACGGCGCGACAACGCCGTATATGGCTCATGGCGACAGGACCCGCCCGGCATAGCGCTCACGTGCCGGAGGTGGCTGCTGACCGGTCGGGCAGGCGGCGGGCGCGGATGAGCTGCTGGATGACCGCGGCAGGGTCGTCTGGGTGGTGCAGCAGATCGATGGCCTCGACGCGGAAGCCGTACTTGGTGAGTAGGTCCTCCCACAACTGCGGCGCCAGAACCCACATCTGCGTCGGCAGGGGCGGGTCGTCGCGCAGCAGGATCATCTGCTCGCGCGGCGCCACTTCCGTGGACGGACTACGGCCGTGCAGGTCGGTGTGCAGGAGCGAGAGAATCAGGGGGGCGCCGGGGCGCAGGCCGTCGCGAAGTGCCGGCAGCGAGCGGTGCGGGTCGATGAACCCCAGGGTCCCGATCGCGTACGCGGCGTCGAAGTGCCCGGCCTCGGCCAGGTACTCGGCCAGGTCTCCTTGGATGAACTCCACACCTTCAACGTCCGCGTGGGTCGAGATGGCGCGTTCGTGCTGGGTCGGGGACAGCTCGATTCCGGTGACGCGGACGCCGTGCGCCTGGGCGAGATGGACGGCGTGGTGGCCGGCTCCGGAGCCGACGTCCAGGACGCGGCGGCCGGTGACGTCACCGAGGACTTCAGCTCCCGGTCCGATCCCTTCCCAGGGCGTCCAGGACAGCCGGTCGGGGATGGGGGGCATGTAGGCGCGGGCCAGTTGTCGCTGGCCGTAGATTTTCCAGGCTTGGGTGTTGGTGTCCTCAGCGGGCACGATTGCCTCCCGGGCGGGCGTGCTGGGGATCAGGTGTGCGCGATGAGATAGGCGGGGCCCTCGCCGCGACGGGCTCGTTCGATGGCGTCGAGGCGGGCGAAGGCGCGCGGCGCCATCAGCTCCTGCCAGGTGGCGAGGTCGTGGACGGCACACATGTCGTGCTCGGCGGGGTCGAGTCGGATCCGGCCGAGCTGGTCCGCGGTCAGCCGCCCTCCGTCGAAGATGAGCCCCACCTTGTTCAGCGGCAGGCGCGGCCCGGCGTGCAGGAAGTGCGTCAGGAGCAGCCTCGGCGTCTCCAGGCCGAGTTCGAGGCCGGTCTCTTCGACCGTTTCGCGCCGGGCGGTCTGTAGCGGGTCCTCTCCTTGGGCGTCCAGGTTGCCGCCCGGGAACTGCCAGAGGCGAGAGCCGTATACCGAGCGCAGTTGGATCGGCCGGTCGTGTTCGTCGCGGATGTACAGGCAGCCGTACACCGTGTGGTGGGGGACGGTCTGCGCGTACTGCGTGGGCGTCATCGGCATGGGGCGGCCCGGACGTGCTGGGCGGTGGTCGAATTCGAGGGCGAGGACGCCGAGGGCTTCCTTGGCCGGCGGGTAGATGCTGCGGAGGCTGGCGAGCAGTTCTCCGGGAGGCGCGTCCGGATCGATGCGCGCGAGGTCCTCCGAGCTGAGCAGAACCTCGAAGGAGGGGTACGGGGTGATCCGCTTCACGATGACGTCGAGTTCCCGCCCGGTGTCCCGGTCGTGGAAGACGACCGTGTCCCCGGCTGCGACGTCGCGCTTCTGCGGGGTGGCCACCCTCACTTCGATCGTCTTGCGGCCTGCTTCCACTCGGCGGTAGTACCGCGGGAGCAGGTGCATATGGTGCTCCCGCGGTACATCTCCTGTCGCCGGACTCGGGACGGCTGGGATCGCCTGTTGGGTGTCGTCAGGCACGCGTGCCTCCGATGGATTCGGTGTGGTCCGTTGCGGTCTGTGGCCCGTGGAAGGTGAACCGGAGTTGCTCCGTGACGGAATCTCCGGGGTGGCCGTTCACTGGTTGCGGCCTTGGGTTCGCAAGCGCGCCAGGGTGCGGTGGCCGCGCTCCTGCGTTTCCGCGTCGGCGTGGGTGGCGCCGTACTGGATTCCGGAGAGGGCGTCGAGCGTGGAGTCGATGACGAAGCGTTCTTCTTCTGCGGGGGTGAGGTCGCGGCCGTAGCCGGACATGAAGGCGTCGTGGAGGCGCGGTTGCGTGGCCCAGGCATTCGAGAGGCGGACCAGGTCGCGGATAGCCGGGCCGGGCTCGCTGCGCTCGAAATCGATCACCGCGAGGCCGCCGTTCTCGTCCAGCAGCAGATTGCGCAGCTGGAAGTCTCCGTGTGTCGGCACGCGGTCCAGGGGCGGAACGGCTTCGGCGCGCGCCACGATGCTGCGGATGAACTCCTCGTCCCCCGGGTTCAGGTAGGGGTGTGCCCCTTCCAGGTGCCGCTCGGCCTTCGCGAGCGCGGGCACTCCTTCGACCGCGGGGAACGGCATTGCCGCGCTGCGGTGAATGGCCGCGGCCAAGGCGCCGATCTGGTGGAAGAGGTGTCGTCGCTGCTCGGGCGGATGCACGAGGCCGTGCAGAGGACGGCCGGGCACCGCGGTGATGACGACGGCGAGCAACGCGCTGTCGGCGGTCACGAGGGTGGGGACGGCTGCTTCGAGGCGTGGTACCCAGCTGCGGTACGCGTCCACCTCGCGGTGATGGAACCGCTTGTTCTGGTGGATCTTGATGTACCAGGTGCCGCCGCCTGTTCCGTGTGCCCGCCATACTCGGCTGCTCTCGCGGTCCCATGAGCTGTCCGTCCAGGTGGCGATACGCCCCACCGCCCGCTCGGCGAGCCTGCGCACTTCCTCGGGTGGGACGTTCGGGTGTGCGGACGTGGCCGTGCTCATGCCCATCCCGTTTCGGAGTAGAGGCGGCCGGCGCGGATGCCCTCGATAGCCACCCGGGTGTAGGGGACCAGGTCTTCGGGGAGCGCGGCCGGGTCCCAGAACTTCCACCGGGCGCATTTGTCCGGCTCGCGCAGTTCGGGCTCGCCGGTCCAGGTCCCGGCGCGGAAGAACAGGCCCATGCGGGGCCGGTCTCCGGCGCGGTCGATGTGGTGGACGACGTGGACGAGTTCGACGTCCTGCGGCTGGATCTGCAGGCCGGCCTCCTCCCGGGTCTCCCTGATCAGGCAGGTGATCGCGCTCTCCTGCTCGCAGTGGCCGGCCAAGACGTGCCAGGTGGAGGGCGCGAACTCAGAGTTGGGGTGCCGCAGCCCGAGCAGCACCGTTCCATCGGGCCGCTCCAGGTAGAGGTGGACGCCGATGACGTTGAGGACCGTGCCGTGCGGCGAGGCCGGTCGGCGCTCCTCGTTCGGTGAGGCCCCGCTCTGCGACGCGGTGCAGGATGCGCCGGCTGTACGGCTGGCGGCGTGGCGCCGTACGAGGTCGCTGGTGGTGGGCGCGATGCGAAGGCGGTGGAGGTCGGCGGGGGCGAACCAGGCCAGCATCACCCCTTCCGTCAGGTGGAGTTCGCGAGGATCGCCGTTCCAGCGGCCGGCGTAGATGGCGATGGGCACGGTCGCGCCGGCGCCGTCGGTTGCTTCCTCGGTGCCGAGCGGGGTCAGGTCGGCGATGTGGAGGCCAGCTTCCTCGTCCAGTTCGCGCCGCACGGTGTGTTCCAGGGTGGCGTCCTGGGGCTCTCGGCCGCCGCCCAGCAGTGACCACATGCCCGGCTCCCAGATTTGGCTAGGGAAGTAGTCGCGCAGGTGGAGCAGGTACTCGCCGCGGTCGTTGTAGATGAGGGCGGAGGCGTTGGCGGTCTCCGGTTCGACGGCGGGCGTGAGCTTAGGCAGCTTCTCGCGCAGGGAGGGGGACGTCACCCGGTCCACGGGCCGCCACTCGATGCCGCCGACTTCTTCTTCCTGCAGCACCACCGGCACTTCTGTCGTGGTGTGCAGGCGGAAGAGGAAGCGGAGGTCGAAGTGCTGGTGGCCGGGTTCGCCTTTGCCCGGGTGGGCGTCGATGTCGTGGATGTCGATGTCGAACGGCACGGTCTCGTAGCCGGGCCACGGCGCCACGGCCTGGGGTGGGATCCCGGTGTCCTCGTGCAGCTCCCGCAGGGCCGCCTCTGCCAAGGACTCGTCTTCGGGCTCGGTGTGTCCACCGGGGGCGAGGACCTTCCCGCTCGCGAGGTGCAGCACGTGCAGGACGCGGCCGAGCTGGTCGACGACGATCGCGCCGCAGGTGACGTGTCCGGAGAAGGTGGAGCGGCTGGCGATGTCGGTGGGCCGGTCGAGGGCGTCCAGGAGGCCGCCGAGTTGAACTCGCTCGTGAGGGTGGCGAGCGAGGTAGGTCTCGACGGTGGTGCGGATGTGGTTGTGCGACAGCGGCATGGGTGTACCTCAGAGGGGCGCGGAGCGGGTCGAGTTGAGGCGGGGTGGTCGGTCGTGTCAGCTCAGCCGCATCCCCTCCGCAGGGACTTCCTCGATTGCGGTGGGGCGATCGAGGGCCAGGCCCCAGTGCTCCTGGGCTGTTTCGGCGGCGAGTTGGGCTTGTCGCGCTCCTGACGGACCCCATCCCAGTAGGGCGGCTGCCTGGGCGGGGGCGGCGAGCAGGCGTGCCAAGGGGTGGCCGGTGGCGGGGTCGACGGCCGCCGGCCCGATGGCGGTGACCCGGGCGGCCAGACGGAGCCGGGCGTTGGGCCCCACTCCGCCGTAGACCTCGCCGGTCTCATCGAGCACCCAGCCCAGTCGCACCGGGTCGGCCAGGGTGAGCTGGGCTTCCTCGACGGCTTCGCGGCGGAGGGTGTCCTCGGGCGTCGTGTCGGTCTTCTCCACGGTGCCGCCGGGCAGCATCGGCAGGGCGCCCCGAGGGCCGGGGTCGGCCACGAGGACGACCCTGCCGTCGGGAACGAAGCACCACGCCCAGGCTTGCTGCACGGGGAGCCGCTCGGGAACGGGACCGCGGTTGAGGGGGCTGTCCCATAAGGGCCGGTAGCGGACGTGGACGTCATGGCGATCCAGCGCCGGGACGTCGAGGATGTGCCGACCGTCGGCGAGGTGTGCGGTGGCGGTATTCCCGAGGCGGGCACGGTAGGCGGCGAGCATGATCTGCCCGTCCACGGGGCGCAGCCGCTGCACCGCGTCCCGGGTCTCGAAGAAGGCGAACTCGGACAGCTCCTCGCGCGGCAGGCGGATCGCCTCCACCTGGCCGGGGGTGAGGAATCCTGCGTCGAAGACGTACCGGATCTCTCCCGGGCAGGGCATGCCGGGCTGCCGGATGTCGGCGTGGTGCGACGAGAGGGAGTGGACGGCGAGCACACCCGTCAGGGGCAGGTCCGCCAGGCCCAGTTCCTCGGCGATCTCGCGCCGGCAGGTGTCCAACGGGTGCTCGCCGGGTTCGACGACGCCTCCGGGCAGCAGCCACCGGTCGTCCTCGTGGTAGGTGGGGTGCACCAGCAGGACGCGGCCGACCTCGTCGGTGACGATCGCGGCGGCGCCGAGCCACACCGCGTGCCGGGACGCGGCGTACTGCGCTGCAACGTGATCCGAAGGTGAGACTGGAGAGGTCACGTGACTCTGCCTTTCAGGACGATGGGCGGGCGTGTGCACGGCGCGGACCGGGGAGCGGTGATCAGGCGTTGCCGCCGCTCATCCGGCGCTGCAGCTCCCACAGGGTCTGGAAGAGCCCCGGCTCCTGGGTGAGCTGGGCGTAGGTGCCCTCCTGGACGATCCGTCCTTCGTCCAGGACCACGATCCGGTCGGCGACGGCCACGTTGGTGAGCCGGTGCGTGATCAGCAGGACGGCGCGGTCCTTGGCCAGTTCGCGCAGGCCGGAGAAGATCCGGTGCTCGGCCCGTGCGTCGAGGGCTGCCGTGGGTTCATCCATCACCAGGAGCGCCGCCTGCCGGTGGAAGGCGCGGGTCAGGACGAGGCGCTGCCATTGCCCGCCGGAGAGCTGCTGCCCGCCGAACCACTCGCTGGTCAGGAGGGTGTTCAGGCCGGAACGGAGGTTGGGCAGCATCTCGGCGGCGCCGGACGCCTCGCACGCGGCGTGCAGGGCCGCGTCGCTGGTGTCGCCCTGTCCGAAGGTGATGTTGTCGCGCATCGTCAGCGGCAGATACGTGAACTTCTGCGGGACCAGAGCGACGTGCTCCCATGCCCCCCAGGGATCCAGGTCCGCCGTGGAGGCGTGGTCCCAGGCCACGTCGCCTTTGGTGGGCAGGAGCAGTCCGCACAGCAGGCGGGAGAGGGTTGTTTTGCCGGAGCCGTTCTCCCCGACCAGGGCCACGATCTCGCCGCGCCGCACGTGGAGGGAGACGCCGCTCAGGCTGTCCTTCGGGGCGCCGTCGTAGCGGTAGGTGACGTCGCGGACCTCGAAGCGCTCCGGGACCGCGGGCAGGGCGGCGGTCCCGCGGGAGTCGGTCATGGCCTGGCCGTGGGCGTTGTCGAGAAAGTTCTGCCAGTCCTGTACGTACCAGCCGGTACGCACCAGGCGGGCCCCGCCGTTGATGATGCCGCGTACCGAGCCGGTGGCCGTCTGAAGGGCGAAGACGGCGCCGCCTCCGGCCGCCAGGCTCATCCGCCCGGAGGCCAGGAGCCACAGCAGTGCCGCCCACACCGCGGTCGAGGCGATTCCGCCGGCAACAGCTCCGGCAAGTCCCATCCAGGCACCGGTGTTCGCGGCCTTGCGTTCAGCCGCATTGACCGAGGCGGCCAGCTTTCGGTACCGGCCGATCAAGAAGGGGCCGGCCAGGCAGGCGCGCATCTCCTCGCTGGACTCCATGTAGGCCATGTGCCAGCGCAGTTTGCCCAGCATCCGGCGCCTCCCGGAGGTCTCCAGGCTGGCGAGGTAGATCACGCGTGCGGAGCGCACGTAGGCGGCGGCCTGCGGCAAGCAGGCGAGGAAGAGGAGGGGAAGGAGCAGCGGGTGCAGGACGGTCAGGACGGCCGCGCCGGCCGTGAGCGTCGCGGTCGCAGCGAGCACGTCCTGCGCTTCCTCTACCAGGTCAGGGGTGACCTGGGCGCCGCGGTCCGCGATGTCGTATGCATCGTTGTAGCCCGGCTTGTTGTTCGCGGCCAGTTCCGCGCCGAGCGCGGCCTCGACCATCGTCACCTCGGCCGCCCGGCCGAGCACCGGGCGCAGACGGCCAGTCAGCCAGACCACCGTGATGCCCAGCAGCGAACGCAGGCCGGTGGCCGCGGCGATGACTGCCAACTGCGGGGCGGCATCCCACAGCCGCTCGGTGATGTCGCCCGAGGAGATCAGCGCGGTGATCGTGCCCGTGACGGCCAGGAGGCCGAGGGCCGCGAGGACACCCGTCCCGATCTGACACACCAGCAGTCCGATGGTCGCGCCACGGTCCACCCGCCAGGCCATCTGCACCGAGCGCCGTACGAGCGAGGGCAGGCGCCGTGCCATGGTGCGGGACGTCAGCAGGGATCCGGCCTGGAGCCGTGACTCGTCGCGGTAGAGGTATTCCTCCTCTCGAACACTGGCCTCCTGCGGTTCGTCGTCCTGCGAGGTGCCGTTCGGTGGTTGTGGCGGCTGATCCTGCGTGATGGCCGAGGTCATCGTTCCCCCTGGGACGGTCGCTGCGGCAAAGTCGTGAGGATCAACGACCCGGCAGCGATTTCGAACACACGTCATTCGGTCGTGCTTGGGAGCCCGCTATTTCCGGTGCGAGGAGACCCTGCGGGCCCGGGATCCCTGGTCTGGTGGGGTGCGGCTCCGGGCCCGAAGTGGCCGAAACGCCGACGCCACCGTGCTGTGACGGCGATGCGGCAGGTCATCCCTGCCTGCTCCCCGCTTGGCTGAGGTCACGCTCGGCCTCCAGCAGCCTTTCCAGCTCTGTCTCGGCGAGGGTGACCGCGCCGGTCAGAGCCTCATGGTGGTGCGCGGGCAGGGAACCGGCTCCCAGCCCTGCCACTGCGATCACCGCGCCAAGGGCGTCTGCTGGGCCGGTGCTCAAGGCGGATGCGGCAACGGGATGGTGCAGCACGTCGCGAGCGGCGTAGGCGTCGAGTCGGGCGATGTCGACGAGGGCGTCGAGCACGGGGGCGGTGTGCCGCCCGGCGGGCTCGAGTTCGAGGGCTGATAGGCCCGCCCGGGTCTGGAAGGCGGCGATCGACGGTTCGGGGTGAGCAAGGAGCAGGGCGGCTTCGTGCAGGATGTGGTCGAGGTCGGCTTCAGCGACAGGTGTGTTTGCGGGGCGACAGTGGGCGTGCAGGAGGAGGGCGATGGCGCTCTCCCAGGGCTCCGTGGGCTGGGTGGCGTCGATCAGGTCGCGGGCCTGCTGGCCCAGCCCCTGTTCCATCAGGGCCATGATCTTGATCTGGCGACCGTCGAGGAGCCGGTTGCCGATGCCGCGGTGCTGGGCCATGGCCTCGGCCGCGTCGGTCCACCGGCCGATGCGGGCCAGAGCGCGGGCACCGTCCACGAGCAGCGTGACCCAGAGCTCCTGGCACACCCTGCGGTGCTCCTCATCCGTAGCGGTCAGGGCCGACAGGTCGACGGTGCGCCCGTCGATCTCGGTCTTCTCCCGCTGCCGGGCGGCACGGTTGAGGCGGGCCAGCAGGTCGTAGGCGGCCTCACCTTGGCCGTCGCGGGTCAGCAGCCGGGAGAGGTTGACCAGCGGCATCAGCGACATGACGGCGATCGGTCCGCTCAGACGTCTGGCGTCGGCGAAGACCTGGTGCTGGCGCCAGCACAGGTCAGTTGCCAGGTCGGGCATTCCGGCGTCGGAGGCGATCAGCGCGGCGTAGTTGAGGACCCCGCAGGCGCGGGCCACCAGGTCGTGGTGGCTCGTACCTGCGGGCGCGACGGTCAGCCCGGTGAGGTGGTTGATGCGCTCCTGAAGCGGGAGCGCGGGCGCCTTGGTGCGGCGGACCAGGGGGATGCGGCTGGCTATCGCGGGGATCATCGGCTCAGCCCTTACGCGCCCAGTCGACGACGAGTCGGCTGTAGGGCTTGTCGACGACGAAGCGGGTGTCGTCCACCGTCAGCCGGTCACGCGAATCGGCGAGGGCCATCCGGAAGCCCGGTTCGGGGGCGTCGTTGCCGCCGCTCGCGTCCCAGGCGCGGATCTCGCTCACGACGCGCTCGGCGAGGTCGGTGCCGCCCTCACCGTGGCCGATCACGCCGACCTCCCAGTACCGGCCCTTCTCGTCCTCGCCTTCGCGGATGGTCAGGTACGCGAGCGACCCGCCGTCGAGGGCGGCCATGGAGCCCCAGCCGAAGTGCGGGGTGAAGCCCGGGCGCTGGCCCGGCAGTCGGGACAGGCCGTTGGGCAGCACGCAGGCCAGGTACAGGTACAGCCACTCCCACGCCGATCCCTGCCGGAACTTCACCCCGGTGTAGATCTTGGTCTGCTGCTGGTCGAGGACGGAGCGCAGCGCGTCGCGGTCGACGTCCTGCTCGCTGAACGTCTCCAGGCGGACGTTGCCCTCGCCGGCCATCGGCACGAGGGTGTACACGTCGTCGCAGACGCCCTTGCGTAGTGGGATGAAGGTGGCCATCTCGCAGGAGACGGTCTTCCACGTGTCGCCGTCGCGTTCGAAGGCGAAGGAGCGGGAGATGCTGCCGCGGATGCGCATCGGCAGGACCAGGCGCCCGCCGGGGGCGAGCTGGTCGAGGATCTTCACGGGGACGTCGCCGGCGCCGACGGTGAAGATGATCCGGTCGTAGGGGGCGTGCTCGGGCAACCCGGCCGCGCCGTCGGCCATTACCGCGGTGGCGTTGTCGACGCCGGCCTCGGCGAGGTGCTTGCTCGCACCGGCGACGAGGTCCTGGTCGACGTCGAGGGTCCAGACCTGCCCGCCGGGAGAGACGATCTCGCCAAGGAGGGCGGCGTTGTAGCCGGTGGCGGCTCCGGCTTCCAGGACCTTGTGGCCGGGCTGGGCGCCGAGCTGTTCGAGCTGGGTGGCGACGATGGATGGCGCGGAGATGCAGGAGATCATCTCCCCGTGCTCGTCGTGCTTGATCGGGACCGCGTCCTCCTTGTAGGCGGCGTCCAGGTCGACGCCGGGCAGGAAGGCGTGCCGTTCGGTGGTGCGGAAGGCGTCGATGGCCGCCTTACTGCGCAGGTGGCCGCTGTCGACGAGTCGCTGGGCGAGTGCTTCGCGCAGCTCGTTGGGTTCGGTTACGGGTGTCACGGTGGTCTCCATTCGAGGGAGGCTAGGGTCCGCGGATGCGGACTTGCGGGTAGACACGTCAGCTCCTTCTCCGGTGGAGAAGGCGACGTGACGGCCGAGCCACGCGGTGGCGGCCTGCACGTCGGCAGGCACGCCCGCGCGGTTGAACGCGAAGATCGCGTGATGGGCGATGACGCCCCTCAGCCCGCGTATCAGTCGGCCGTCGGCGGCGAGCTGGCGCAGGCGACGGCCGGCGTCCTCGAACGCGGCGACGCGCTCGACCCAGCCCGCTTCCGCGTCTGGACGCAGGGCCGCGTCCGCGTTCATCAGTCGCCGCATCGCGGAGACGGCTCTCTCCAGCGCGGGCGCCTGGGGCGGGGTAACGGGGGGCCGCAGGGCGGCCCACCGGGCCCATACGTCTCCGGCTTCGAACGGGTCCAGTCCCGCCTCGCGGATCATGGCGGACAGCAGCATCACGCTGCGCTCACGGGCGCCGGGGTTGCCGGTCTCGGTGAGCGCGGCCGGGCTGTCGGCGCAGAACACGTCGTGCGCGACCTCCATGCCTTCGGGGCCGCCGAAGGCGTGCGTCTCCGGCTCGTAGATCCCGCCCGTCCAGCCGGTGACGACGCGGTCGGCGACGAGTTGGTCCAGCAGTTCGGTGGCGGGCTGTTCGGTGCGCAGGCGCACGCCGGCGTCCTTGCGCAGGAAGTGGAAGCGGCGCCCGGCCAGCGCGGTCGCCAGGGCCTGGGCGGCGTCCGCCTGCTGGTCGGGGAAGGCCACGGAAGCGTGCCACCAGGACGTGTCCGCGGGGATCGGCAGGTTCTCGTCGTCGAAAGTCATGAGGAGGGAACTCCTTGCGAGGCGGCGGGGAGGCGAGGTCAGGTGAGCAGGAGGACGCGGGTCCAGCCGGTGGTGTCGGTGGCGTTCAGGGCGAGTTGGGCTCCGGCGCGGCCTTCCATGAATCCGGGTTTGGGCAGGTGCTCCCAGTCGGCGGCCAGCCGTCGGTGCAGGTCCTGGATGATCGGGGTGAAGCGTGTGGGTGCGGGGCTGTCGGCGGCGAGCGCGCGGGTGAGGGTCAGCAGCCCGGCCCAGCCGTGGCAGAGGGTCGAGTCGGTGATGCGGGCGAGCCGCAGCGGGTCGGTCAGGATGGTCTCGACGGTGTCCTCGGCCGCTTGGCGCCGTGCGGGGTCGCCGAGGGCGAGCGCGGCGAGCTGCTGGGCGCGGGCGATGCTGGGCTGGCCGTAGCACCAGGACTGGCGGGCCGGTTCCGCCTCGGGTGGCTGGTCGGCGTCCAGGTGTGCTGCGGTGGACCAGTAGTGGGCGCCGTGCCGGTCGAGCCAGGTCGCGAACGTGCCGACGGCTTCCTCCTGGCCGGGGACGCTGACTCCGGCGCGCAGGGCGAGGGAGAGCGCGGCCAGGGGCCCCGCGATGCCGTGGGCCATGCCGTTGTTGCCGTGCCCGCCGGCCATCTCCTTCCCGTCCGGGCCGACCGCCGACCACCACCCGGGCAGCATCCGGCCTTCACCACGGGCGGGGTGGGCGAGCGCGACGAGGCAGGCGAGCACGTCGGGCAGCCGGGGCGCGATCGGGCGGCGGGACAGCAGCAGGGCGGCGAGTCCGGTCAGGCCGCGGATGAGGTCCCATTCGGCGAGGTGGGGCAGCGCGCCGGCCGCCTGACGGCGGTGGGCGGCGGCAAGCCGGGCGTCGACGACGCGGTCGACGGCCGCGCGGACGTCGTCGCCGGCCCCGTGGGCGCGGGCCAGGACGAGCTCCAGGGCGGGTGCGCCGTGGAAGAGGCTGGCGTTGCTGCCGGTGCTCACCCCTCGGACGGTGGCCTGGGCGAGGTGGCGGCGGGCGGTGGACAGGTCCCGGCGCTCGATGTCGAGCAGGGCCATCCCCAGGGCGCCCTCGGACAGGTCCTGCGTACGGGGCACGGTCGTCGTGGTCATGATCGCCTGGCCAGGGGGACGACGATGCTGTGGGCCCGGCCGCCGATCCACCCGTCGGCGTCCGGCGGGGGCGCGTCGTGCAGGGTGGCGATGCCGAAGGGGCTGGCGTCCAGGTGCGCGCGCAGGAGGTCCAGGTCGACGTCGCGGGTGAGGTCGAGGGGCAGCTGCTGGTCGTCCTCGGCGAGCAGGACCCGCTCCGGCACCGGGAACCGGGCACGCCAGGCGTGGAGTTGGTCCGCCCACTGCTGGAGTGGGGCGGTGCGGGCGGGCAGCGTGCGGCTGCGGATCTTCCACCGGGCGGTGGTGAGGATGGTGCGCCGGTAGGTGAGGGCCGGGGTGAAGGGCAGGGTCCAGGCGGCGCCCCAGTCGAACCAGGTCACCTGCGGGGACGCGGCCCGGCTGATCTCGCCGAGGAAGCGGGCCATCGGCGGGGTGTAGTTGTTCCACAGGAAGTTGATGGCGGTGGGGGCCAGCAGCTCCAGCGGCTTGCCCGTCGCGGACTCCACCAGCTGGGGGCGGCCGTCGGCGACGGTGACCGACAGGTCGCGGGGGAAGAGGACGTGCGGTTCGGGGCGGCGGAATTCGCCGACGCTGACGATCCGGGGCAGGGCCTGGGGCGCGCGGGTGAGCAGGTCGGCCGACACGCGTCCGGCGTGGAAGGAGAGCTGCGCGAGTTCCGCCTCCGGATCGACGGTGGGCAGGTTCGCGTACGCCTCCTCGGCGCCGGGGAACAGGTGCCAGAACCGACCGGTCATCGATCCGGCCGAGCGGGAGACAGTGAGCACGCGCAGCCGGAAGTCGCCCCGGTCCAGGGCCGGAACAGAGGTGGCGTGGACCTGTGCGGCCAGTTCGAGGTGAGGCGCCAGGCCGTGGGGCTTGTCGCCGGCCGCTGCTTCCAGTTCCTCGATCATCGCCCCGGTCACCGCGACGGTGCGGCTGCCTTCGGCGGCGGCGGTGCCGGCCAGCTCCAGCAGCAGGCGGTCACGCCGGGACATCGGCCGGGGCGGTTCGCTCGCCGTGACGAAGCCTGCAGGGAAGCCCACGCCCCGGTCAGGGTCCGTCACCGCTTCCACCGGCACCGCGGTGTTCTCGCCGTAGCGCTCGGAGAACTGCTCGATCCACCGCCGCCAGGTCGGTGTCCCGGTCGGGTGGGTGACCAGGCGGGCCAGGACGGTCGCGGCGGTCTCCACTTCGGTCAGCACCTGCTCGGGCAGCCGCACGTCGGAGTCCAGCCGCAGGTCGCACGCGGTCCGCAGGCCGGCTGCCTGAGCGCGCGCCGCGGGCGGTAAGACGTCGGTGGGGTCGGCGACGGTGGCGGGCGCGCGCAGCGAGGAGCGCAGCAGCCGCACCCGCAGCAGATCACCGAGCAGCCGGTCGCGCGCGGTGCCGCTCACGGCGGGGAACTCCGCGGCCAGCTTGTCGGACAACTGGCGGTACCCGATCGGCGATCGGGCCAGGTCGAGTACGCGACGCAGCGCGGGGCTGAGGGCGAGGCGGAACTCGGCGTCGCCCTCGGAGGGCACGTGGATGTGCTGGTCGCACTGACAGATCAGGGTGTTGACGCGGACCTCGGCGTCGGCCATGCGCGCAGCGTCGCTCTCCCAGGCGCTGAGCATCTCCTCGAGTCCGACCGGCTCGGGGCGGGCCACGGCCTGGTGCTCGTCGCCGATGCGGACGGACGTGACCTGGGCGAAGCCGAGCGGGGCGACGCCGGCGAACAGGCCGTAGGGCGTGGAGCGGCGGGCGTAGCGGATCGCGTAGCGGGCGGTGGCCAGCGCCGCCCGGCGCATCCGGCGCACCTTCGGTGTGCGGCCGTCGATGATGGCCTGCACCTGGTCCGCCAGGTGAGGGCTCGCCTGCGACACGGTCCGGCGGAAGCCGGTGTCGGACCACACCGTGCTCAGCCACGCGCGCCACTCTTCCACGGGCGCCGTGGTCGTCGGCCAGGGCGGCATGGCGGGCTCGGTCGTGTGTACCGCGGCGCGCAGCATGGCCTGCCCCGCGGCCTCGTACAGGCTGGGCCGGTGCCGTGTCATCAGGGCTCTCCTCATCTTCTGCGTGGCGGGCGGGGCGGGCCGGACGGGGAGAGCCCCGTCCGGCCCGCGTTGCCGGGGTGGTCCGGCTTACGAGGTGGTGCAGGCGCTGGGGCAGGAGCTGCCGCAGGTGTCGCCCGTGCTGCACATCAGGACCGTCTCGGTCGCCGGCGTGCCCTCGATGAAGGTGATGTCGAGCCCGAACGGGACGTCGTCGGTCGTCACGAGGTCCGCCTGCGCGGGGGCGGTCGGCCTCTCGGCCTGGATGGCGGTCATGCATGCCTCCTAGGAGTGGTGGATGGTGCGGGGTGCCGAGGCCCGGTCGGGCCCCGGGGCCTGCTGCCAGACGGCGATGGGCGGCGAAGTCGCCTGAGCGGTCGCACGTCCGGGGGTCGGTGTGTGGTGCCGTCAGGCTGCTGCGGGCTGCGCCTGCGGGTGGTTCTTCGCGGCCTGGTCCAGCACCCGGGTGAAGTGCTCGGCCCGCGCGTCGCCCTCGGCCTCCCGGGCGCGGAGGTCGCCGAAGCGGTGCCAGTAGCGCGGCAGACGTCGCTGCTCATGACCATCGAGGCGAAGAACGGCAGGTGCCCGTCGCGGACGAAGCCGAGGCGGTCGCGGAGGCTGAGCGTGCAGATCAGCTGGTTGGCCTTGAGTAGCTGCATGTACTCCTCGACGTCCATGTCCTCGGGCGCCCAGAGCTTGGCGAGGTCGGCGTTGGTGGACATCTGCGCCAGCCAGTCGAGCTGGTTGCGGGCGACGACCGCCTCGTTGCGCTCGGCCCGATGCCGCGCGTCCTGCCTGAGCCGGGCGGCTCCGACCACGGCGATGGTGAGAGAGACGGCAGCACCGGCAGCGAGGACGGCGGTGGTGAGCTTCATCTGTCAACGATCCTTTCGCAGAGTGGAGTTGCGGCTGTAAGGCCGACTGGTGGAGAACCCGGGGTTCCGCTTCTTCACGCGGCCCCCGCGAGGACGACGGTCGGGGCTTCATCGGCAGAGCCGTCAGGCGTGTACCGGCGGCGCACCGCCTTCAGAGCGACAGCGATCGGCGGCAGACCCACGGTGGCCCTGCGTGTGTCGACTGACTCCGGCGCGCGCAGCGGGCACAGTTCGATGCCGTCGGCGCGCAGCAGGAGCTGGGTGCCGTACTCCTGGTCGCGCCCGCTGGTGATGAGCGCGCGGTCGTGAAGGTGCGCCCAGTGCTGGACCAGCGCGTCGCCGGCCTGGACCGCACGTCCCAGCAGGGTGGTGGCGGCGCGCTGGAAGTCGGGTTCGTCGTCGCTGTGCAGGGCGATGCTCCACGCGGCACGGGCCGCGTCGGGGCCGACGAGGCGGTGCCCGGGCCAGTCGTGGTCGGCCAGGATGCGGCGCAGCACCTTGGTGTTGGCGTGGTCGGTGTGCCGGCCCTGTCCGAGTTGGACGGCGTCGAGCTGGTCGCGCACGCGCTTGGCCCGGTGCGCGGCCGATTCCGTGGCGCGGGCGATCAGCTCGCGGGCGAGGTCGGGCCGCTGCGGTTCGTCGGTTGTCACGCGTTGCTCCGATCATCCGGGGCCGGCTGAGGCGCGTGGACCTGGCAGCTGATCAGCGCGCGGAGCCCGGGGCGGTGCTCGGCGGGGAGTTCGAGGCGGGCGACTCGATCGCCGTCGCGTCCGGGGCCGGATCCGCACACGTCCCAGCCGGTGTCCGTGAGCCGACGCAGAAGGGCAGCGAGGGGTTCGGCTTCGAGGGCGTGGCGGGCCAGGGTCTCGGCCCGTACGACGTGGAGGTCGACTCGGGCGGCGAAGTCGGACGCCCACAGGGTGATCAGGCGGGTGATGTCGTCGGACTGGCCGGGCAGGGTGTGGACGCTTTGGAGGAAGAGGCACGGACCCTGGCCCCATCCGAGGTCGGGGTCGTGCTCGGGGATCATGCAGGCCAGCAGCCTCCCGTCCTCGAACAGCCCGGCGGGCATGGTCTGCGCCTCGCGAAACTGCGCGGGGATGTCGGCTCGGGCGGGTACGGGCAGGCCGTGCAGGGTGAGCCAGCGCTGGCGGTCCTGGACGAGGGCGGCGGCTTCCTCGCGCTCGGCCGCGGTGCTCAGCATGCGCATCTCGTAGATGGCGGCCGGCGGCGCCTGCGTGAACGGGACGGGGGCGGAGCGGTCCTCGCTGGCCGTGGGGGTCGTGGGGCGGGTCACTGGGTTGCCCCGCTTCGCGTCGCGTGGGCGGCTTGCTCGGCCGGCAGTAGCTGCCAGCTGTGCGCCAGGACCACCAGTTCGGTGGTGTCCTGTGCGCCCGTGTCGGCGAGGAGCTGGTCGAGCGCGGCGCGCAGGTCGGCCGGGGCGATCTTGGCGGCGACGGCGATGTCGCGGGTATCGCTGTGCTCAGCGACGGCTCGGAGCAGCAGCAGCTGCTTCGAGCTGAGCTCCGGCGTCGGCCTGTCGGTCGTGGGAGGGGCCACCCGCTGGGTGGTGAACAGTCGGTGCACGATCACCGGGGGCTTGCAGCGGGGCGGGCAGTGGAGGCTCTCGCGGATGTCGCGGAGGTACTGGCGGACGGTGACCGCCGACAGTCCTGTCTTCGTCGCGATCTCTTGGGGTGTGAGGCCGTTCGCGAGGTGTTGGGCGACGCGCTGCAGGGTCGGTGTCAGGGGGGTGATCGGTGCGCTGGTCGTCACGGGCGGGGTCACGATGTCTCTTTCTCGGCTGGGATGGACGGTCACCGGGATGGGTGCCGCCGGTCCCCGCGGGGGACGGGGGCCGGCGGCACGGGCCCGTGCGCGGCGGTCTGGATTCACGGGGTGCCGCGCACGGGGGCTCATGCGGCGGTCGGGTCGGGTCGTGCCCAGGCGGCTTCGGCGGCGAGGCGCTCGGACCACTGGATGTGGTCCTCGTCGAAGGCGGCGTCGGCCAGGCGTATGCGCTGGACCTCGCCGGTTCCGGCGGGCGGGTAGGTGTGCTGGATGTCGCGCCACAGGCGTTGGAGGACGTAGTCGCGGTCGAGGGCGTGGGCGCCGTGCAGTTCCATGGCGTCTTGGGCGGACTGCACGGCCCACTGGTGGCCGAGGTACTTGGCGTTGATCAGGTCGGCGTCGCAGGGCAGGCCCTGGTCGAGGAGGTGCACGGACTGGTAGGCGAGTATCCGGCCGGCGCGCAGGCGGGCCTCCATGCCGCCGATGCGGTCCCGCAGGACGGGCAGGTCGGACAGGGTGCCCCGGTAGCGGGGACGGGTCTTGAGACGAGTAGCGGTGGTGGCCACGATCGCTTCGTGGATGCCGAGGCTGACGGCGGCCAGATTGGGACGGCCGTACAGGATGCTGCTGCTCTGGGCCACGCTCAGCCCTCGGCCGATCTCTCCGACCACGTGGTCTTCGGGGACGCGGACGTGGTCGAGGTCGAGGCCGCCGGCGGAGAAGCCGTGCAGACCGAGGCCGGGGCGGTGGTCGGAGAGGGCGAGCCCGGGGCGGTCGGCTTCGACCATGAACGCGGTCAGTGCCTGGGAGGTGCTCACGCCTGCCTCGGCGGTTCGGGCTACGACGAGGTGGGCTCCCGCGAGGTGGCTGTTGCCAATATGGATCTTGCTGCCGGTGATCACCCACTCGCTGCCGGCGCGTTCGGCGGTGGTTTCGATGCCGCCGATGTGTCCGCCGGCCTGCGGTTCGGTCACGGCGATCGACAACAGCAGGGAACCGTCCGCGACTTGGGGCAGCCAGCGGCCCTTCTGTTCGTAGGTGGCGAAGTGCAGCAGGGCGCCGACGGGGATCAGGGTGGCCTGCAGGATGGCCGCGGCAGCTGCCGAGACGCAGGCGATGCGGTGGACCAGGATGGTCTTGGCCACGTGTCCGGCACTCAGCCCGCCGAAGGCGGACGGGACGGTGACGGCGAACCAGCCCCGTGCGGCCATCAGGTCGGCGACCTTGCGCTCTACCCTGCCCGGAGCGGCCTCCATACGCGCGGCGCGCGGCGCGACGTGCTCGGCCGCGAAGGCGTCGGCCTCGTCCCACAGCAGTTCGTGGCGGGCGGTGAGGTAGGGGCGCAGCGCCGGTGGCGGTGTGGTGGGTGTGGCGGACATGGTCTCCCTCTCCCTGGGTGAAGGTCGCGACGTGGAGCGGCCGGGGATCGCCTACGGCTCCCGGGTGGGGGGTGTGGAACGGCCTAGCGGACGGGGGCGCGGGCGATGTGGTCCATCACCTGGGTGCCGGCGTTGATGACGATGTCTCTGAGGCGTCGCGCCTCGCTCAGGGGGCGCTTCTCGGGGTCGATGACGCACACCGTGCCCAGCACGGTGCCGCTCTCGTGGATGAGCGGGGCGCCGAAGTAGGAGTGGATCCCGACCGCGTCGACCACGTGGTTGCCGCTGAAGCGCGGGCTGGCGTGCACGTCGTGCAGCGGGAGGGCCTTCTTGCGGGCCATGACCTCCGGGCACCAGCCGTGGTCGCGGCTCATGGTGCGGCCTACGATGACGTACCCGCTGTCCGCGGGCGGCTGGTGCAGTCCGACGAAGGTCTGCTCCTCCAGGAACAGATTGACGAACCCGTACAGGAACCCGGCCTGCGTGGCCATGTCGCGGGCCATCTCGTCGAAGTCGTCGCTGGCAGCGGTAGGCATGCCCAGGCGCTCGATCAGCTCGTACCGCCGCGCTAGTTCGGTCGTCCGCTGGGCCTGCGGGCCGGTGACGGCGGCGGCAGGGACGGACGGCCCAGGGGCGAGGTCCCGCATGTTGCGGCGCGGTAGTGCCTGCGTGGGCGGGGTCTGCGGTCCGAGGTAGGGGTTGGTGGGCTGGTATGTCATCAGGCGTCCTGGAGGGTGGTAGTGGGTGTGGGGCGGACGGGGCCCGCCGCTGCGTTTCTCACGGCGTGGCCGACGAGGGTCAGCAAGACGCCGGCGACGTGGTTCGGGTCGCGGGCGTCGCAGGTGACCACCGGTACAGAGGCGGGTAGTTCGAGGGCGGTACGGACCTGTTCGGGGTGGTAGCGGTGTGCTCCGTCGAACTGGTTCACGGCGACGACGAAGGGCAGGCCGATGTCTTCGAAGAAGCTGACGGAGGTGAAGCTGCTTTCCAGGCGGCGGGTATCGACCAGGACGACCGCGCCGACGGCTCCGCGGGAGAGGTCGTACCAGAGGTCGACGAACCGGTCCTGGCCGGGCGTGCCGAACAGGAACAGTTCCAGGGGTACGGGCGCGTCGGGCAGGCTGAGGCGACCGAAGTCGAAGGCGACCGTGGTGGTCTGCTTGGCCTCGACGCCTTCCAGGCTGTCCACGTGCGCGCTCGCTTCGGTCAGGTACTCCTCCGTGCTCAGCGGCGTGATCTCGCTGACGGCGCCGACGGCGGTGGTCTTGCCCGCGCCGAAGCCCCCGGCGATCACGATCTTCAGCACGGTAGGTGCACCGGCCTGCGGGCGCGCCGGAGTCCGCAGCACCACGGCCGGGTTATCCGGCCTGGGGGTAGGCGATGGCATCGGGCCACTTCCTTTTCAGGCCCGCTGAGAGGGCCGCCAGCAGTTGTGGGGAGGGACCTGCATCCGCGTCGGCTGCGGCATAGGGGGAGGTGACGGGGACGACCAGGGCGTCGGCGTCTAGGAGGTCCGAGACGAGGATCTTGACGGCAGTGACAGGGCGGCCGAGTCGGCCCGCCAGCTCGGTCACCGAACGTCGGCGCTCTCGGCACAGGGTGAGGATGTCGTCGCATTCCTCGGCCTGGCCCGGGCCGGGGCGCCCCGGCCCGGCGTCCAGCACGGTTTCCAGGCCGAGCAGGTGCCGCGGCTTGGTACGCCCGCGCGTCAGGGTGTAGGTCCGCACGAACGTCGAATCCTCGGCCGCGCGGCCGTGTGTGGTCACCGGACCTCAGCACCCGTGCCGAGGCGGACGGGGATCTGCATGTAGGGGGCGAACTTCTGCACGAGGCGCCCCGTCTCGTACCCGACGGTGCCCGCGTCGGCGTCCGTGGTGGCGATGACGGCGAGGACCGTGTCCACCACACCGCGTTCGTTGCCGGGGTGGTTTTCGAAGGCCGCGCTGCGACCGGCGCTCTGGACGAAGAACAGGCAGTCGTCTCGCTCGATGACGACCTGCCTGGCCGGCCGCTTCTTGTGGCTGGGGCCGGTGATGTTCGCCGCGAGTGAGGCCACTCCGCTGAGCGCGGCCGACAGTTCGTCCGCCCAGTCCTTGTCGACGTCGCTGTCCAGCAGCCGCAGTCCGTCGCGCGACAGCAGGACGGCGTGCGTGACGCCCGGGACATCGGAGGCGAACTGACGCAGCAGCCAGGCCATGTTGTCCCGCTGTCCGCTTGCCGTTGTCTCGGATGCGGGCGCGTCGCCGGTCACGTTGTTCATCGCGGGATGGGTGCTCATAGGGATCGCTCCAGAAGAGGGAAGGGCCAGCGGATATAACGGGCCGCCGGGAACGTGGAAGGAAGGGCGAGGCTCAGGGCCTGGGCTGCTCTGTCGAAGCGGTGGGAGGACCGGCGGCCCCGCCGGCCTGGATGCCGTTGCGGAAGGCGGCTGCAAGCCCTGGCGTCGCCGCGGTCACGGGGGCTTGCTCCCGCTCGCGTGGTGGATGGAACGAGCCGACCTGACGTCTACGCGTGGGAAGAGCGGGCGCATCAGCAGAGTGACCTTCCTCTGCGGCTCCCGGTGCCCCTGCGGTGCCGGGGCGTGTGACCTGGCCTGCCGTCGGGATGGCTGGAGTCGCGGCAACCTGCCGCGGCTGCGGCGCGGAGGGGCGGGCTTCCTTTGGCAGCGCGCTCGCATCGTCGACGGAGGGAATCGCTACGAGGAGCCGTGCCGGAATAACGACCAGGGCGGTGGTGCCTCCTGTCACGTTCTCCTGCAGGAGAACGGACAGCCCGTGGGACTGGGCGATCTTCGCGGCGACCAGCAAGCCGAGCTGGCCGGCTCGGACTTGGCCGCTGACATCGACCTCGCCGGGGGCTTTGAGTAGGTGGTTCATCTGTGCCCGCGTCTGCGGATGCATGGGGATGGCCCGGTCCTCGACCTCGACCGCCAGCCCGTTCGCCACCCGCTGCGCACGCACCATCACCTTCGTCGCCGGATCGGAGCACTCGCAGGCGTTCTCGATCAGCTCGGCCAGCAGATGCGTCAGGTCCGGACCCACATGTCCGGGAAGACCCAGCTCGGCGCCCACAGACCCGGCCGCGACGGCCACACGCGGATACTGCACGACCTCGGAGACCGCGCCGCGCAGCGCCGTCGCGACGGGAACAGGCCGGCGCACGCTGCGCAGGGACTGCCCACCCAGCACCGCCGTGCTCTCGACCTGGCGACGCATCCGCGTCACGAGGTGATCGATCTCGAAGATCTTGGCCAGCAGCTCCGGGTCGTCGGTCAGCATCTCCAGCTGGCTCAGTGCCTGAAGCGCCTTGCCGACCAGGGCGTGCTCGCGCATGGCCAGACGGCGCAGCACTTCCAGGAGGACGACGGACTGGGACTCGTCGTGCACACGTATCAGCGATGCGATCGCCTGCGCCTGGACTGAACTCAACGCTTTGTTGATCTCGGCGTTGGGACTGGCCGATGGTGGCGCCTGCAGGTCCGGCAGCGGCGGGCGTCCCCCGCGGCACAGCTCGTCCGCCGACCACTGCACCGACTTCTCGACGGCTGCCGCTGCCCCCGCGACCGCGGTCAGTGCCGCTACCTGGGCCTCCTCCGCGGCTGTCTGCACGGCCCCTGCGGCCGTTCGCGCTCCGCGAGCCGCCACCGTGGCGACCCCAGCCAGTCCGCAGACCAGACCGACCAGGAGCCAGCCGGGGCCTACCGCGGACACCGACCAGAGGGGGGAGGCGGCACCGAGCAGCGCGGCAAGGAGCACCAGGGGCAGTGCCACGGCGAGGCGGACACGGTGCAGCGTGAACGCGTCGATCGGAGGCCGCCGTCTGCGGTGGCCGGTAGCGGCCGGCCGTGCCGGGAAGGCGCTGTCAGGCATGGGAATCCTCGTCAGGGTGGGGGTGGCTAAGCGTGCTGCGGCGTCAGGTCTGCGCAGGTCTGGCGTGTGCTGCGTGAGGTCGAGCGGGGCGTCGGAACCGCGACCGCGCCGCGGTGGTGGGAGGACTGCGTCGCCAGGAGCCGAAGGAGCCGGGCGCTCTGGATCAGGCCCATGTGGCTGAACGCCTGCGGGAAGTTGCCGAGCTGGCGCTGCTGGACGGGGTCGTACTCCTCGGCCAGGAGCCCGAGGTCGTTGCGCAGCGCGAGGAGGCGTTCGAACAGGGCGTGGGCCTCGTCCAGTCGGCCGGTCAGAGCCAGGGCGTCGACGAGCCAGAAGGAGCAGAGGACGAATGTGCCCTCGTCTCCGGTCAGGCCGTCCACCCCGGCGTGGTCGCCGATGGTCGGGTACCGGCGCACGAGCCCGTCCGGCGTGGAGAGTTCACGACGTACCGCGTCCACGGTGCCGACGACGCGCGGATCGTCCGGCGGCAGGAAGCCGACGCGGGGGATCAGCAGCGTGGCGGCATCCAGCTCCTGCGAGCCGTAGGACTGGGTGAAGGTGTTGCGCACCGGGTCAAAGCCCTTGGTGCAGACCTCGTGGTGGATCTTCGCCCGCAGTTCGGCCAAGTAGTCCAGGTCCATGTGGAGGGAGCCGGCCTCCACCAAGCGGATGGTGCGGTCGATCGCCACCCAGGCCATCACCTTCGAGTGCACGAAGTGCCGGCGTGCCCCGCGAATCTCCCAGATCCCCTCATCGGGATCCTGCCAGCGCTGTGCCAGGTGCTCGACGAGTCGCTGGTGCAGCACGGCGGTGTCGGCGCAGTGGGCCACACCGCTCTCGTGCGCGAGGTACAGGGTCTCGATCACCTCGCCGTACACGTCGAGCTGCAGCTGGTCCGCTGCCCCATTGCCGACCCGCACCGGCGCTGATCCCTCGTACCCGGGCAGCCAGGGCAACACCCGCTCCCGCAGGTCACGCTCCCCGGTGATCCCGTACATGATCTGCAGGTTCTCCGGATCGCCGGCCACGGCTCGCAGGAGCCATCGCCGCCATGCCTGCGCCTCCTGCCGGTATCCGGTTCCCAGCAGCGCGGCCAGCGTCGTGGAGGCGTCCCGTAACCAGGTGAAGCGATAGTCCCAGTTCCGGTTTCCGCCGATCTCCTCGGGCAGCGACGTGGTCGGCGCCGCGACGATCCCACCGCTCGGCCCGTACGTCATCGCCTTCAGCGCGATCGATGAACGGACCACGGGTTCGCGATAGGGCCCCTCGTAGGTGCACTCCCGTGTCCAGTCCTGCCAGAAGGTGAGCGTCTCGCTGAGCGCGGCCTCCGGGTCGGGAACGTCGGGCGCCGTCGCGTGGGACGGGCACCAACTGAGGACGAACGCCACGCTCTGCCCGGCGGCGACGGAGAAGGCACTGACGATGACGCCGTCCTTCTCCACCTGCTGGACGCAGGTGTCGAGCCACAGAGCGTCCGCGCCGGCCTCCGCGACCATGCGCCCACCGACCTCGTGAATCCACGGGCTGACGCCGCCGTACCCCGGCCGCGGACGCATGGCCGAGACCATGGAGACCTCACCGGTCAGGCCCTCGACGATCCGGATCACCTGCGGTGCCCCGTCGCGCGGCGGCATGAAATCGGTGACCTTCGCACTGCCGGAGGACGTCGTCCACACCGTCTCCAGCACGAGGGACTCGCCAACGTAGCGCCGCTCGGCAGTCGCACCGGCGCCCCCCTCGTATGAGGTGGCCGGGGCTATGCGCCACGCTCCGTGCTTCTCCGTGCCGAGCAGCGCAGCGAAGGGGGCCGACGAGTCGAAGCGGGGCAGGCACAGCCAGTCGATCGAGCCGTCGTCGCAGACGTGGGCACTGGTCTGCATATCGCCGATCAGGCCGTACTGCTCGATACGCGGAAGGCGTTTCATCGTGTGGGTCTCCGTTAGGCCCCGCGGATCCGGGGGTGGCGTCAGGGCCGCCGAAACGGCCGGGAACTGTCGGTGAGAAGAGACTCCGGGGGTCACCGGAGTGAGGGAGGCTCGATCTGGGTTGGCGTGGAGTCCTTGTCTGCTGGAGCATCAGGACCGGTCGCGCGACCACTGCGGAGAACCAGCCACGGCATGGAGCCGAGAATCAGCACGATCACAACTGCCCCGGTGACGGTCATGTCCGGGGCACCGAAGCGGCCAGAATCAAGCAGGCGAAGGCAACCACGAAGACCGCGCCGCGCAGCACGTTGATCCGCGGCTGCCACCAACGCCGTCTCCGCGTCGGCTGCGCCGGTCCAACACCGTGCGACCGCACGGTCGCAACGAGTTCCTGGGTCGCTTCGGCGAGCCTGACCAAGTACACCCTGCTGGGCATGTAGCCCTCGGGGACGCTGTCCGAGCCGAGCTGCTGCGCGCGCCGCAAGGCCGGCTCTCCCGCCGATGCCAGGACCCCGAGCTGGCTCACGTGGCCGCGCAGACGCCGCACGAGGTCCTCCACACAGGCGGCACTCTCCGGCAGCGGCGAGTCCTCGTCCAGCACGAGCGCCACCGTCTCTGCTGCGGCCACCGCTTGATTCCGCCGCAAGCCCGACTCCACGGCGACGCGGTCCCGCCCGCCCCGGCCGACGCGCTGACAGGCTTCCCGGCGAGGGACCAGCGAGAGACGCATGACACAACTCCTGTTTGAATCAAGCCAAGTTGAGGGAAAGACGCCGTGCAGCGCCGACGGTTGACGTGCAAAGTGAGTGATCTGGCCGCTACGTTGAGCGAACCGTGAATCCCCGCCGAGGGGTATGCCTGCGCGGCCACCAAGACCGTCAAAGGCGTCAAAGATCATTTCGGAACCGAGGGGCAGCCCATGGCCCGCGCGCGAAACGTCGCCCTCGCCGCACTCCTGCGCGAAGCAAGCTGGTCCCAGCCCCAAGCAGCCGCCGCAGTTGCCCGAGTAGCCGCGGAGAGCGGCGCGCGCGAGCTGGAGGCCATCTCCCGCTCCCACATCGCCATGTGGGTCCAGGGCACGCGGCCGAGTGGAAGAGCGCCCCATATCCTGCGCGAGACGCTGTCCCGCAGACTCGGCCGCCGCCTCACCCTGGCCGACCTCGGGCTGGAGGAAGAGCCGACAGGCACGACCGACAGCGGTTCCGACTGGAGCGTCGACCCTCTGACCGTGCTGGCCGAGCTGGGAAGCGACGACCTCGATATGCACCGACGCAAGCTGCTGGCGACCGCCGCGTACTCGGCCGCCGGCCTCGCCTTGCCCACCGCCTCGTGGTGGACAGTTGCCCCTGCCGCAGCGGCGAAGCGCCCAGCGGTCTCCCCCCGGCTGGTGGCCCAGGCCGACATCGACGACGTCCGCGACCTGACGACCTTCTACTCCGCGCGCGACCAGCAGCGCGGCGGAGCCTCTGGGCGCTCGGCCCTGGCCGGTCACCTTCGCGACGAAGCAGTGCCCCTGCTCGGCAGTAGATTCCGCACGGAACAGCTCCGCCGCGACACGTACTCGGCCGTGGCAGAGATGACCTACCTCGCAGGCTGGATGGCCTTCGACGCCTCCGAGCACCGCACCGCCCAGCGCTACCTCACCCTTGCCGCCCGCATCGCGGCCGAAGCCGGCGACGGACCGCTCGGCGGCCACATCCTGCGCGCCCTCGCACACCAGGCAGTGGACCTCGGGCACCCTCGCAGAGCGCTCGCCCTGGCCGACGCCTCCATGTCCCGCGACCGCTATGGCCAGGCCAGCCACCGCGAGAAAGCCCTGCTTGCGATCGTCCACGCTCGAGCCCTCGCCGCAGATGGAGACCGCGCCGGAACTCTCGCGGCCATTAACCGCGCAGAGCGGGATCTCGCCCGCGCCGACAACAACGATGCGCCGGGTCGCGTGGGCTTCTTCCAGGAAGCCTCCCTCGCCCACGAGACCGCCTGCGCCCTGCGCGACATGGGCAAGCCACTCGACGCGGAGATCCACTTCCAGCGCAGCGTCGCCACCCGACGTCGGCAGCAATACGCCCGCACCCACAGCGTGACCCTCGGCTACCTCGGCGCCGTCCAGGTCCAGCAGGGACGCCTCGACGAGGCATGCGCCACCTGGAACCAAGCTCTCGACGCCATGGCCGGCGTCCAGTCCGGCCGCGCCCGCGACGTCATCGTCCGGATGCAGAGCGACCTCTCGCCCGTCCGGCAACGCGGCAGTCGCCACGTCGCCGAACTGGACCGGCGCGCGCGAGACATGCTGCGCGCCATAGGCTGACCGACGAGCAGATCCGCGGCGCCGACCGGAGGCCGCCGCACGCGCTACGCCCAGGGAGAGGAACGAGCGCCGATGGTGACGTACGAGGTCGAATCGATCGCAACGGTCGTCGGGGGCCACACCCGCGTTCAGGATGACTACCAAGGCGGGGTCGAATCGATCATCAGGCTCGACGACGCGTACCCGCTCGAAACGCTGCAAGGAATTGAGGAGTTCTCCCACCTGGCCGTGACCTGGCGCTTCCACCTGGCGGGACCCGAAGACGTCCAGCTCCATGCACGCAGTCCTCGGGGAAACCCGAACTGGCCGGCGACAGGTACGTTTGTCCACCGCAACCACCGGCGGCCCAACCAACTGGCGGTCAGCTACCCGCGGTTGCTCAAGGTCGAAGGCCGGGATCTCTTGGTCACCGATCTCGACGCCGTCAACGGGACGCCCGTTATCGACCTGGCGCCGTACTTCGAACAGATGGGGCCTCGGGGCCCGATTCGTCAGCCCGCATGGCCTGGCGAGATGCTTGAACCGAACTACTGGGCGAAGGCAAGCGAACGGCCCTCGGAGCGCCTCCTGTAGTGGGAGTGACTGAGCTGTGCTGCTCGTCATTTGCATGGTCGAGGACCAGCTGGAGGTCTGACTCAAGCGGCAGCCCTCACATGCCGGAACTCACACCACGTCTCCTCGCCGCAGCTTCCCCACGCGTCTGAGATCGCATCGAGAAGCCGGATCCCGCGACCGGATTCACTGTCGGGTCCGGCCTCCTTGAGTACAGCTGGGGCCAGGTTGTGGTCGGTTACCGAGACGCGTACCACGTCGACGTACACCGCGATCCGGAGCACGATTTCGCCCTCACCGTGAACCACAGCGTTGGTGATCAGCTCTGAGACGGCCAGCACGGCGAACCCCGCCACCGGCTTCGAAACATGGCACCACCGTAGGAACGCCCTGGTTGTCTGGCGCATCTCCCCAACTTGCGCGAGATCAGGAAGGAAGGCCGCCTGACAGGCATGGGGTGCCGCCGGTATGGCTGAACATGCCGATGTGCTGCGTCGGCCTTCCTGAACCGACCTCACGCGTGATGCGCCTGCTGCGGCCGCAAAGCTACGGATGGCCCCGTCGGGCGGGGGCGCTTGGAGCCTGGTCATGAGGGCTATCGCACCGCGTGGCCACGCCGTCGACCAGGGGAATCCAGAGGGGGAAAAATCTGTCAAGGGGGGAAACCGGAGGGGGAATTGAGGCCATGATTGGATTCCGCCCACCAACAGAGGTCACACTCATGCCAGATCCGTTCGCCGACATGCTCCTCCGGCTTCGGCAGGATTCGGGTCGGACGCAGGAGGAGCAGGCAGAGGCGATCAACGCTGTCTCCGGCCGGGACACCCTGACTCGCCGAGAGATCAGCCGCTATGAGAACTTCGAGAACATCCCTACCAATCACACAATCGGTCACATTGCGGCAGCCTGCGGTGTCCCCTTCGAGGAACTACAGCGAGAGGCTAAGGCTGCCCGCATTCGGAAGAGAGAGGGGCATGCCAATGCAGGGGAGGACCAGGACGCCGTGAAGCGTCGCACGCTGCTGGGCGGGGCGGCTATCAGCGTGAGCGCGGCTGCCGAGCCCTGGGGGCGACTCGCCTTCGCTCTCAGCAAGGGCTCTAAGATCGATTCGTCCTCCGCTGTCGCGCTCATCGACCGGGCCGCTGAACTGCACGTCCAGGAACTCAACCTCAGCGCCCGGCGACTACAAAGCACAGTCGAGGCGCACCTTGACGCGATCACCGCGGCTCTGCCTCGTGCCGGCGAGCACGAACGGGCTCTCGCCATCGCCGCTGGAGAAACCGCAGCCTTGGCCGGTTGGGTGGCCTGGGACCTGGGCGAGCACGACAGAGCCGACGCCTACTACAGGGTCACTTCGCAGTGCGCGGCGACCGCCGGGCACCCTCCACTCCGGGCTCTGGCTCTGACCTATGCCAGCTACGGCGCTTCGTCGCCGAAGGCGAAGTTGGAGTTCCTTTCCCAAGCGGCCAACGATGTGCGAGGCCACGGCAACGCTACGGCGGCCGCCTGGGTCCTCGGCAGGCACGCGGAGGAAGCCGCGGCGGTCGGCGACGAGACGGGGGCGCTCCGGGCGTTGGAGCGAGCGCGCTTCGCCTACGACTTTGCGGATCACACCAGCGAGCAGGCGTGGGTCCGGTTCGTGACCCCGTACCGCATGGACTCGTTGGCCCTCTCCGTATACGGACAGTTGGGGCGTCCTGAACTCACCGTTACAGCCGACACCGCGGTCGGCCGCCTCGGAGACGAACTGTCGGATGGGGGTGTCGTGGTTCTCGGTGATCTCGCTTCGGCCCTGCTGCGTGGAGGTGACGTTGACCAAGGCGTCTACGTGTCACGCCAGTTCGCCGCAGCGGCTCAGGCCAAGCCCAACACGATGGGCAAGGAGCGCGCCGCGACTATCGCAGCGTCGCTCCCCGACAGCGAGCAGGAACTTGGCCTTCACCTGCGGCAGTTCGCTTCCTGACCCCCCGCGCGGCACACGGGCAAGCTCAGGATGCGAACGCCGTCGTATGACCTGTCGGCCGTCAGTCGCGTGCCGTCTCCTCGACAACCCAGGACAGGTACGCCTCCGACCCACCACTCACGGGCAGCGTGATCCACTGGGGAACGTCGTACGGGTGCTGCTCGTGCAGCCACGCCTCCAGTGCCGGGAGACGGTCCGTCGTAGTCATGTACGAGATCCGCCACTCCTGCGCCGTCTCGACCTTCCCCTTCCACCAATAGAAGGCGGTGATCGGCGCATCAACGTGAACGCCCGCTGCCAGCTTGCTCTCGACCGCGCCCCGGGCCAGCGCCTTCGCCTGATCCTCGTCGTCGCTGGTCGTCTGCGCAATCACAATATCGTTGGCCATACAACTACCTCTCCAGCTCGGATACCGCGACTCTACCCAGCCGTCAAGGGCACACGTCACGCTGCTGAAACAGCTCCGTCCCTTGCCCGTGCCGGACTTTCCGCTCGACAGACCCGAACGTTCATACGGGTCGCCGAGTGATCGAGGCGGCGACGTCCCTGTCTGAGGGTGATCGCGGGTGGTTGCGGCAACGACATGCGGAACTCCGCGAGTGGCGGGAGCACAGGCCCGCGGGCACGCACGAATGCGTCGTGCACGGCGCGTGGGTCGGCAACGTCGACCGCACGGCGGCCCGGCCGCTACTGATGGACTTCAAGCTGGTCTCTGTCGGGCCCTCGGAGTGGGATCTCGTCTCTACGGCGGTAAAGATGACGACGACCGGCGCGGTCACCGAGGCCGAGTACGCCGAGTTTTGCGAGACGTACGGACTCTGTTGCTCAATTCGTCTGGGCTCGGGGACCGCTGATGCGCGAGGGTGACTTGCCCGGTTCTTGACGTTCTGGTGGTGAGGCTGCGGGCACGGGAGGTGCTGACGAACCAGATGCTCAGGAATATGGAGTTGCGGGCGGCGGCCCGGCTGACCGAGGCGCTTGGGACCCGTTGCCGCGTTGCAGGCCGTTAGCCTGTCGGTATGTCAGAGCGTGTCATGCCCGGTCGCACGGACGGCCTGATCACCCTGGGTGCCGCGGACGCTCTGTGGGTCGATTTGACGGCCGACAGTGCTGTGCCGACGGCTTCTGGGGCATTCACCTGCTCTCCTGCCCATGCCCGGGTGGGGTACGTCCTGCTCGGCGGCCGTGTGGTGGCGACGGTGAGGGCGAGCGGCGGTCAGTGGAGTGTTCCGGAGGTTGAGGTGCGCCGGGCGGCCGCGAAACTGAACGCGGTGGAGATGGATCGGCAGGACCTGGTCCGCATCGGTCCGTTTCGTGGGGCGCCGAGGCAGGAGTGCAACGAGGAAACGCCGCTGCGTTGGCGCCGGCGCATCACAGGGGAACTGCAGGAGCTGGGCGGCCCCGCGCGGGCAGCACGACGTGAAGTCGGCCGGCCGTACCATCTGGCGGGGATCGACTGGCGACAGATACTCGTGGAGCAGACCCGCGACGGGACGCAGCGGACGTGGTGGCTGCCGCGCGCTGTGGTCAGGCTGCTGGATGCGGCCGAGCACGCCGAAACGCAGTGGGTGCAAGCCGCGCGGACCCGCCAGGCAGGCGCAGCCGTCACCGAGCCGCCCTCCTACCCCCGGCAGGCTCGAGAGGCCGGCGGTCGGCAGACGACGAGCCCCGAGGGCCCCACCGCCTCACTGCGCCCGTACAACAAAGAGCTGGAAGGCCAGCTGTACTCGGTGCTCAGCAGGAAGCCCGGTACCTCCCGCAGGGTGGCTGGGTGGGCGTGCGCTGTCTGCCGCACTGCGCCCGCCACAGTCCTCGACCACTGCCACGAACACGGCTACGTCCGCGCCCCCCTCTGCCAGTCCTGCAACACACTGGAACGCCCCGACCACCTGTACAGCAACGACATCCGCGTGGCGAACCGCTACACACGCCTCTTCCACACCGACACCGACGACTGGCTCCGCCACTGGCACCGCTGCCCCGGCTGCCGCGCACGCACCACCCTGCCCCTGCCCCACCTCGCCGCATGGACCGCCCACACAGCCTGCCGATCACTGCGCCCGACCCACCCCGCTCCCCGCGGGCGCACACCCTGCGGTGTCCTGCGCGTGTCCTGGACGGGCAGTCACCAGGCGCCCCGTTCCTGCCTGCTCACGGTCGCCGTCGACTTCTGCCCCTCCGGCGAGCACCGTGTCCTGGCGCGAGTCCCCTACCGCGAAGCCGCCGAGCGGTTTCGCACCTGGCTGGCCGAGACGGCCCCTGCCGTGGCCGCCGCGGCCGGTCCTGACCGCTTGGACGGCCTCCCTGCCCAGTTCCGGCCAGTCATCGTGGACACCAGCGGCGAGGGCCCAGCACTGTTCTGAGCGAGCACCGGGAGACCTGACGCCCCCACGTCACCTCGCAGCTGCCGGCCCCGACAGGGTCACCCCGCACGCCCCAGCGAAATGCGCAGCAGAGTCCGTACGGAACGGACGTCACCGAGTGGGAGGGATACGAGCTCCTCGCTGGGGCTCGCGAGTTACGCATGACGACCTACACAGCCCAGCACGCGTCCATGCGACCTGACTCGCAGGCAGAGGCTCAGTACCGTGTCGACTGCCTGCGTGGCCGTGCAGAGCAGTGACCCTGGCACTGGAAAGGGATCATGTAGCCCTCGCGAACGCCGCGACACTCAGGCGTTGTAGCCCTTCCGTTTCACTCCGGGCCCCGATTCCCAGCGATCTGCGCCACCCGCAGGTCTGTCCGCAGTACAGCCAGCGACTTCCGCGCCGCCTCTTTCTCGGAGGCTGTCGGCTTCTCGTCCGGGCTGGCCGCCGGCGCCGTGCACACCGGTTTCACGGTGCGCCCGAGCCAGGCGAAGGCGGAGCATGCCCTGCCGCTCTTCTCCGACGGAAAGCCCCTGACGTTTTCCGGTTGGACTTCCCTCGGCCCGGCATTCGACCACGGCAGACGAGAAATAGCCCCGAAGGACTGGAACCTTCTCTGGGACTATGTCAACGTACAACGTCCCCGAAAAACACCAGGTCAGTGATGGGATTCAGGATTCCGGGCCGACCTGCAGGTCGGCCATGCCGGAGGCCGGTACCTCGTGCTGCTCGGCCTCATCGCAGAGGCCCGACCCAAGGAGTACCCCCTGTCGAATGCCGCTCTCCGATCCGTCCGATTCAACGCCCCCATCCGCTTGGCACTTGACGCCCTGAACGTATGGACCACATCGGAGCGAGAGGATTACGACGCTCATCCACGGCGCTGTTTCTTTGCGTCTGTGCGACCGGGTTGGTCGGCGAGGACTTGCTGCAACGTAGCTATCGCCGGGACCGAGTGGTCCTCGCGCGCATCGCGACACGCCTGGAGCCCCACCCTGGTACATAGCCCGAGCCGTCGGCGCTCCCGAGCGCATCGTTGCGCACGATTTGGACTGGCTAATTGACGGCGGGCTCCGGGTGCTCGTGACGGACGGCGCGACCCTGTTGTCCGATCGCACCGGCTGGTCCCTGAGTTTCGTCCGCTAGCGATCGTCCGTGAATTTCCCTGTGGGGGCGCACAACATAGACCACGATCGCCGGTTGGCCAAACCGGCGATCATGAAGACCATTGAGGGTGTTCGCAGCGGCTGTGCTTGGCGGTGGAGCCGTTCGGACACTATGGCCCTTCATGTCGGCGCCCTGCAGCCCCTGTAACTGACAGCGCCTGCCCATCAGCTGTGGCGGAGTGGGTACAAGTCGCGCTGCCGCTTGGGTGGCCGACAAATCCGGAATGCCCGAGGAAGACATCAATGGCTCGTCCACCTGCGCTCAAGCTTGCCGAAGTCCTAGCGGAAATCCGCATGAGCGCATCGGCCTTCTACCGCCTACGCGCTCGCGGTCAGGCACCCCGAATGATCAAGCTACCGAATGGTGAACTGCGCTGCCGCCGCGCCGATCTGGATGCGTGGTGGGAGGCGTGTGAAAGGGATACGCCTGGATGGCGATGAGTTATAACGTCCGCTTCTGGGACATACGCGAGCGTTCTGATCGGCGCAAGCCTTTCCAGATCCGGTGGACGGTCAACGGGCGCGAGAAGTCCGCTTCCTTCATCACATTCGCGCTTGCTGATAGCCGGCGCGCGAAGCTGATGACAGCGGCGCGCGAGGGTGAGCCTTTTGATGAGCACACCGGTCTGCCCGCATCTGAGTTGCGGGCCATCAAGCAGCGGACTACGTGGTACGACCTGGCGCACGAATACATCGAGCAAAGATGGGAGCGTACGCCAGGGAACACCCGCCGCACCCTGGCCGATGCCTTCGCTACCATCACGCCCGCCCTGGTGCACCCCGGCGCAACGTATTCCGATCCGCGGGTACTGAGGCGTGCCCTGTACTCCTGGGCATTCAACAAGAACGCCTGGCAGCGCGAACCCGACGAGGAGTGGCTCCACGCGCTGGACTGGATGAAGCGGAACTCTCTGCCTGTCAGCGCCCTTGCGGATGCGGATGTTCTGCGCAGGGCCCTCGATGCTATGTGCCGCAAGCTGGACGGCAAGGCGGCTGCGGCCAAGACAGCCCGACGCAAGAGGGCTGCGTTCAACGAAGCTCTCAACACTGCGGTGGAGAAGAGGTACTTCGCGGAGAACCCCCTCAACGGGCTCCGGTGGAATGCGCCGGCGGTCAATGAGGAGGTGGATCCGGCTGCCGTTCCGAATCCGGCCCAGGTGCTTCGGCTACTCGAGGCTGTTGCCGGCCAGTCGGGGCGGGGGCGTCATCTTGAGGCGTTCTTCGGCTGCATGTACTTCGCGGCCATGCGGCCCGCTGAGGTCATCCATCTTCGGATCGAGCAATGCCACTTGCCGAAGACCGGATGGGGAATGCTCAACCTTTCGGGCGGGGTCGTCACGTCCGGCAAGGAGTGGACTGACGACGGTGAGGTGCACGAGGTGCACTCGCTCAAGCGTCGCGCGGCAAGCGCGACGCGGCCTGTGCCCATCCCACCGCAGTTCGTACGCATGCTGCGTGCCCACGTGGAACGCTTCGACGTGGCACCTGATGGCCGACTCTTCCGGAACGAGGCTGGCAACTACGTCGACGCTGCCGCATACGGCAAGACGTGGGCGCGGGCCCGGGAACACGCCCTGACTCGCCCGGAGCGCACCTCTGGTCTGGCTAAGCGACCTTACGATCTCCGGCACGCGGGGATCTCGTTCTGGCTCTACTCCGGAGTGGACCCGGCCGAATGCGCCCGCCGCGCCGGCCAAAGCATCGAGGTTCTCTTCCGTCACTACGCCAAGTTCCTCGACGGCGTTCGAGAACAGGCGAACCGCCTCATCGAGCAGTCGATGCAGGAGTGGGGGCGTGTCAGCCAAGGCGAAGCAACCGAGGGCTGAAGCGTGGGTTTGGTCCGTGACTGGTCCGGAAGTACTGGTCAGGAGCGGTACAGGTGTGGGAGGAACTGGGAGTTAGCACGCAAGCCGGGCTCGGCCGAGAGCAAGCTGAGGGAAAGGCGCCTGACGGGTGAAAGACCAGGTCAGGCGCCTTTTTTCGTGCGCCTAGAAGAAGCCCAGCTTCTTCGGCGAGTACGACACCAGAAGATTCTTGGTCTGCTGGTGGTACAGCGCTTGTGAGTCCCTGAACTGCGGTAATGGTGTAAGAGGGGGCCTTTGCGGCTCGGTTGGTCGCGAGGAGTTGGGCAGCGGCGGAGAACAGCCGCAGCCTCCCACGCCAGCAGCGACCGGCAAGTCAAGGTCCGTGGCTTCCGGGTCGAGACAGCGTGACGGCGGTGGTGCCGGCCGGGCCGGCACCACCGCCGTCACCTCATCACCCCACCGCTCGCTCCCGGGCTGTTGGATCCAGGACCGGCCTTCGGAGACGGGTCGTGGTCCCGGAGATAGACGGTGACTCGCGCCCCATTGACATGGGTTGTTCCGTACTCGCGGAAGTGGCGCCGCAGGGTGCTTGTTTTCGCTTCCTCCTGCGGGTTGGTCGGCGAGTGCGCACCCGCCGGGTCGCGGACCGCGACGATCCGGTCGAATTCCAGCATGCGTGCCGCAATATCCTGGGCGGGAAGCTCGACACCTGCAAGTGTGTTCGACGAAACGGGGTCTTGTGCCAGGGCCAGATCCGTCAGGAAACGGGTGTCCTCGGGGTTGGCCGCGGTCCAGGCCCGGTACCGGCCGGAGAGATAGAGCAGCCCGTCGCCGGGACGGCCTTCCTTGCGTACGGTGGCGCCGATGGCGGTGACGTCATTAGTCCGGCTCTGGGGCGTCCTCAACGACAGGCTCGTCGGGACGAGCGCGGCCAGCACGGCAACCGCCGCGATCCACGCGTAGCGGGAAGTCCGCTGCCGCCGGAGGAAGTAATCCATCCAAGCGCCCAGCAGCAACGCGATTCCGATACTGCTGTAGAGCACATACCGGTCGACGAAAAGGGGCTTGACCAGTGAGGCGGTCAGCAGCAGAAGACCCGGAAGCACAACAATCGGCACAGCCAGCACGGAAAGCCGCACGGGCCCCCTCACCCCCAGGGGCGCTCCGGCACACGCCACGCCCACGACCGCCACAGCCAGGAACCCAGGAAGCCGCACCGGTCCGTCGATCCAGGACACCTGCCCCGACTGCCCCGCACTACAGATCGCCAGCGGCAACAGCCCGGCCACAACGCCCGCGGCAGCCACACTCCAGGCTCTCAGCACCGGTCGTGGAACACGGGAGACGACCAGTGTGACGCCGTGTGCAACCAGGGCGAGGACCGCGAACTCATGGAGCAGGCAGGCCAGCAGCATGGTGGAGCCATAGACCGCCCACCGCCACCGGGCGCGATGCGGGACACTGACCACGAGCGCATAGGTGGCCCAGGTGACCAGGGCGCAGACCATGGCATACGAGCGGCCTTCCTGCGCGTACTTCTGTACCTGGGGAAGGAGCGGAAACACCAGCCCGGCCAGCAGCCCGGCACGGGGTCCCGCCAGGCGTAGCCCCAGAAGCCCGACTCCGCTCGCCGCCACGGACATTGCCAGCACGGACGGCAGCCGCAACGTCAGCAGCCCTCCGCCGAAGAGACCGAAGATCTCATGCATCACCGCGTAGTGGAGGGCATGGACCAGATCAACATGCTGGGCGGTGAGCCATATCTGCGAAAGATCGCGGTGTGCGAGCTGATAGGTGATGGCCTCGTCCCCCCACATACTGTTCTTCCTGCGGATACCCCAGAGCCCTAGAGCGACGGTCAGCGACAGGGGCACGATGATGACAACGGCTTTGGCCGGGCTTGGTGATTGTCGACGGGCGGGTGCGGGAGGGGAAACCGTCCTGGCCACGGCGGGGCCACGTTGATCAATGGACATCGGCGACAGGGCCTTTCAGCAGCGGCGAAGACACTCCGCCAGCGTGCCCGGACCTCGTTGACCGGAGGCTGATCCAACCTGACCGGCCGATCAGGAAGGCGGGCCGGCGCTGTGCGAAGCTGCACCGCATGCGCATCCTGGTGGTCGAAGACGAGGTGGACCTTGCCCACACCCTGCACACCGGTCTGACCGCCGAGGGCTACAGCGTCGACCTCGCCCACGACGGCCGGCAGGGACTGTGGATGGCCCGGACCGGCGAATACGCCCTTGTCGTACTGGACTTGATGCTGCCCGGACTCAACGGCTACAAGGTCTGCGCCCAGCTGCGCCGGGAGGGCAACGCGACCCCCATCCTGGTACTCACCGCCAAGGACGGGGAGTGGGACCAGGCAGAGGCCCTGGACACGGGGGCCGACGACTACCTGGCCAAACCCTTCTCCTACGTGGTGCTCGTCGCACGGCTGCGGGCCCTGGTCAGACGAGCCGCCACGGTCGCCCCGCCCGTCCTTGCCGTGGGCGACCTCTCGTTGGATGTCGCCGGCCGGGTCTGCCGCCGGGCCGGGGCCAGGGTGGAACTCACACCCCGGGAGTTCGCCGTGCTGGAGCTGCTGGCCCGCCGGGCGGGCCAGGCGGTCTCCAAAGCGGATCTGCTCTATCACGCGTGGCCCGACGAAGCCCTGGATCCCAACCTGGTGGAGGCACGGGTCAGCGCACTGCGCAAGAAGGTGGACTCCGCGTTCGGCCGACGGTCCCTGCAGACCGTACGGGGTACCGGCTACCGACTGGTGGACGACCGTGAACGCGACTGAGCCTCGACGCCGCTGGTGGCCGCGTTCGGTACGAGCCCGCACGGCCCTGGCCGCCGCCGCGACCGCCGCCGTCATCCTGGTCGGCATCGGCTGGTGGGTACATCGCGACGTCTACCGCCAGGGCACGCAGATCGCCGAAGAACAAGCCGAGCAACAGCTCTGGGCTCTCGTCGATCAGCTGAACGAGGGTGTGGTTCCCGCTCGCAGAAACACCGTGCTGCCGTACGAGGTCGTCGCGACCGGCCGACGCACCGCTGTCGCCTACGGCGGAGGCATGGACGACTTCGATCCCGGCACCCGCCATGTGCTGCCCGCCCCATCGGAGTCCAAGTGGACCGGCGGCTTGACGATCCGTCCCATCCGCGTACCGGTGCGCCGCGACCACGCCAGGGACAGATTCGATATGGCCGGCAGGACCTGCATGGTCATGTCCACCGATATCAGCGCCGATGAACTGAGCAGCGACGAAGTCGCCGCTCTGGGCGTCGCCGCCGACGCCACGCTGCGGGTCTATGTGGTGGTGCTCCCGCACACAGCCGAGGCAATCACCAAGACCATCGACCCCCTGCTGCTGCGGGCCGGGCTCGTCAGCCTCGTACTGATCGCCGCCGTCGCCTACTTCGCCGTCCGAATCGCGCTGCGGCCGGTCGAAGCCATCCGCGTCCTCACCGCCTCGGTCACCGCGACCGACCCCCGCGAACGCGTCACCGTCCCCGCCACGGGACACGAGATCACCGCCCTGGCCACCACCATCAACACCACCCTCCAACGCCTCGACAACGCCGCCGCCCAGCAACGCCGCTTCGTCGCGGACGCCGCCCACGAACTGCGCAGCCCCCTCACCACCCTGCTCGCCAGCCTGGAAGTCGCGCTCGCCTACCCGGAACGCACCGACTGGCCCGCCGCGGCCACCACCGCCGCACGACAGACCCGCCGCCTCCAGGCCCTCGCCGAAGACCTGCTGCTCCTCGCCCGCCTCGACACCCGCACCCCCATGGCCGACCCCGACACCGTCGACCTGGCAGCCCTCGCCTCCCGGTTGACCGAGCAATACCCCCTCACCGAAAGGCCGTTGACCCTCACCTGCGACAGCACCGCCCCCGCACACGCACACGGAAACCCCGACGAATACGAACGGCTGCTGCGCAACCTCATCGACAACGCCGCCCGCCACGCCGCGCACCGCATCCAGATCACCATCCGAAACCAGGACGCCTGGGTCGTCCTCACGGTGCACGACGACGGACCGGGCGTGCCCACCGAGGACGCCGAGCGCATCTTCGAACGCTTCGTCCGGCTCGACGACGCCCGCTCCCGCGACCACGGCGGCACCGGCCTGGGCCTCGCCATCGCCCGCGACCTGGCCCACCGCCACCGAGGCACCCTCACCCTCACTCCCCGGACCCTCGGAGCATGCTTCCAACTGCGTCTTCCCCGAGCCCCCACCCCAGCCGAGAAATGACGCGCTTCACCGCGGCAGCCCTTCGGAACCGGAAGACCACCAGATGACCACGCCCACCGCCACTGCCGCAGAAACGATCATCCACTTCACCCGCCACCTGGCTGAGCCCGGCTGCTGTGGACCTCCACCGCCCGACCCGCGCGCGGCTCGGAGATCACCGCCTGCCGCCACGACGACCTGGTCGGCCGACTCCACGCGGCCGGCCTCGCCGCGATCGCCGACCTCGGCCTCGACGGTGGTGGCGACGACAGCGGCGACCCGGCGGTCATCACCGGCTACAAGAAGCCCAAGGGCAAGAGACCTGGTCGGGGTTCCTTCGGGATGGGGACCGCTTGCTGTGGGCGGGGAACTGACCCGGGACCACCCGCTACACCTATCTGCTGGCGGCCGCGCACCCGGCGCGGTACCTGGGGGAGTACTCGCCGGATCCGGACGCCCGCAGGCGGCGACACCGGCGACTTGATGCTGCTGGATCTGCGGCGGCACCGGCTCTCAGCAGCGCCGGTTTCGTCATGCCGGCCTTGCTCGCCGTGATGACCGGCTGGCTCAGCTCCCGGGCTTCGCCCGACAGGTCGCCGGGGTACGGGGCGCTGGAACGCCGAACGCGTACGGAACGTCCTCTCAGCCCCCGGAAGGTTGCTTCAGCCATCGGTGTAGTCGACTGTGAGGATCACGGCGTCCTGCGCACTGGTATTCCGTGCTCTCGATGGTGCACAGGCAGAGGAGCCGGAAGCTGCCGGTCGCCGACCGACCGTCCTCGGAGAGTTCGATCCGCGGGTTGATGATGTAGTGCTGGGCCCAGGAAATCTTGCTCGGGAGCTCCGTGAAGTGCGCGATGATTTCGGCGCGGCCTGTGTTGCTGCCCCCTGCGCTTTCGACCACCCAACGGCCGTCGGCGGTGAACAGGGAAGCGATGCCCGGTCTCGGCTGGGCAGGTCGGCGTCGCTGACATCGGGAGGTCGATGACTACGTTTGTCCCGGCCGGGCTGGCCCCCGAGGCCGACGAGCCCTGTGCCGGGAGAGTGCCTCACCTGGAAGCTTCGGCCTTGATCTTTTCGAGGGCGTCGTTGAACCCGTCGGGCGTGTGGCTGTTCCCCGCCACGCGGCCCTTTCCGGCTGCCCCGACGTCGATCACCAGCGGCCGCCGTGTGACAAGGGTCGTACCGTCCCGGTCGACGTCCGCACCCCAGCTCGCGCGGCCCCGTGCGCGCTCGGCCGCCCGCACCTCGTCGGGTGCGGGAGTGAGGGAGTACGCAGGGTCGTAGCCGAGGAGCTCCAGTTCCCGGCCGACGAGAGGGTCCACGGCGCCTTCGGTGGCCGTGTACAGGCGGTCGTAGAGACCGAAAAGGTTGATCGAGTCCTCGGGGAACTCGAACCGGCCCCCGTCGGCGGCGGCGATCCGGGACACCAGGGAGTCCGGACGGAAGCGGGAGTACGTGGCGTCGAATCGTCGGGTCCGGTCGAGGATGTGGGAGTGCAGGCTCGCGCTCAACGGCTCGTCCGTGTCGATCTGCCAGTGGGTGCCGATGGCATCGAAGGCGAACCGGCTGCCCCGCGGCTGCGGCCCACCCAGGACGGCCGGTCCTGAGGCCTGGTCCGCACCTGGCCTGACGTCGCTCACAACAGCTGCTTCCTGTGGGATCTTCCTGTCGGATCCAGGTTCGCGACTTCGGCCGCTCCGTGGCAGACCGTGTTGTGCCAGGGAGCGGCGTTCCAGGGAGTGACAGGGCCCCTCACATGGCCCGCGCCGAGGGGCCGACACCGTCAGGCTGCACGGACCGACCGAGAGCGGGCGGCGCGGCGTCTCCATCGGTGAGGGGTTCGCGGTGAGCATGACGTATGTGCCGCATGGTCGCCGGGCGGTTGGCCCTCGCGGGTACCGAAGCCGATGAGTGGGTGCGTGGGAGCAGACGTGACGGTGAGTCGTATCGGCCTGGTCGTGCACGGCGGACGGCGCGAGGCCGCGCTCGCGGCGCGCACGGTGCGTGCGTGGTGCGAAGACCAGGGCGTCGAGTGCGCGGACATCGACGTGTGGAAGGACGGCGGGCGCCGCAGCGCCGGGGAAGAGGTCGCCGCCGCGGGCGATCCTGACCTCATTGTCACGCTGGGCGGTGACGGGACCTTTCTGCGCGGCGCTCGGCTGGCCGCCGAGAACGACGCCCTGGTCCTGGGTGTCGACCTCGGCCGGGTCGGCTTCCTGACGGAGGTCCCGGTGGACGCGGTGCGCTCGGCCCTGGACGCCGTACGTGAGGGGCGGCTGACTGTGGAGAGCCGCATGTTGCTGACCCTGCGGGCCTCCCGGCGACTGGAGATGCCCTCCGACATGGAGGCGTTGCTGCGGTACGGACGCGGGCCGCTGCTGCCACCCCCGCAGGTGCGCACCGACTGCGAGTCCGACAACGAGTGGGGCTTCGCCCTGAACGTCTTCGCGTTGAACGACGTCGTCCTGGAGAAACTCTCCAGGGACCGACAGGTGTCGGTCGGCGTCTACTTCGGCGGACGGCTCCTGGCGTCGTACTCTGCCGACGCACTGCTGGTGGCCACGCCGACGGGCTCGACCGCCTACAGTTTCGCCGCCGGAGGCCCGGTCGTCTCGCCGCGTGCCGAGGCCCTCGTCTTCACACCGGTCGCCCCGCACATGACGTTCAACCGCTCGGTCGTAGCCGCGCCGGACGAGCCGATCGGGCTGCGGGTGCTGGAGCGGTCGGGCCAGGCGGCCGTCAGCATCGACGGCCAGCTGCGCGGCGTGCTCGATCCAGGGGAATGGATCGGGGTGTACGCCGCTCCGCGGCGCCTGCGCGCGGTCCGGCTCGGGCCGACGGACTTCTACGGCCGGCTCCGTCGGCGGATGAACCTGACCGACGCGCCGGCCGCGGTCGCCGACGGCAGCCCCGCTCCGCTGTGGTCGGTGACGACACCGCCGCCGGGGGACCTCGCGCATCTGGTCCTGCCCTCCGCGGGAGGGGCGCCCGGCCTCCGCGACGACTGAGGAGAGTGACCATGACGGGAGGCGTCGGCACGGCCCCGACGGCCGCCGTCCCGGGCCGACTCCCACATCGTGCCGGTCATCGCCGATGTGCCGGACCTGCGGGCGATCTACCTGAACGGTGCGGACAGCGAGGTCGATCCGATCGGCGTCAAGGGCCTCGGTGAGGTCGTCCACGTCGGTATGGCGCCGGCCGTCGCCAACGCGGTCTTCCATGCCACCGGACGGCAGATCCGCGAGCTGCCCATCACGGCCGAGGCCCTCCTCCGAGCCGGGTCCCCGGGCGGCCGGTGAGCGGCCCGCGGCCCGGGGACTCACCCACTGTCCGGCGGCCGGCCACGCACACCGCCGGACGCACGAGGGCCGCCGTGGCCCGTCCACTACCCTCGGCGCGACGCGACCCCTTCACCCCCGTGCCCGTGGTGCTCTCCAGCTCGTGGGACAAGCCTCCGGCGCAGTGGGCCCGCTTATAGCAGAAGAGTGATCCGTTCGGGCGGAATGTTGGGGGCCCTGTCATTGCCCTGATCAGCGCTCCCCGGCACAACACGACCTGTCGCGTGGTGAGCTCTTCCAGCAAGGTGGGGCACGAGCGCGGAAGTCCCGCGTGCTCGTGGTTGGCGCGCCGTCCGTGGCGGGCTTGCCGCCGGTGGCATTTCCCGCTCCCCGGACGAAAGTCGAATGAATGAGAACGGCCGAAAGGAGGCGCATGCCACAAGACAGGACACCTCGGTTCGTGCTTGCTCTGGCCGCCCTCCTGGTGGCCTTGTTCATCGGTGTGATGGTGCCCGGCGCGTTCGGACACGCCACCTACGGCCCTGCCTCGGCGCCCCTGGAGTGGTCCACGAGCGCGGTCGTCGCCGACCACGCCGACGAGATCGCCACCTGCGGCGACGTCGGGCAGATCGTGGACCGGACCTCCTGGCCGGCGGGCCGCGACCGCCACCGCCCCGCAGCGGAGCCCGACACGAAGCCCTCCGCCGGCGGTGTCCGGGGCGATGAGTTCATCGCACTGCCTCCAGGCGGTCTCGCGGCGTCGCACCTCGCGTCGAGATCCTCAGCCACCCACTCACTCGCGTCACTTCAGGTGTTCCGCTGCTGAGTCGGCCTGCGGCCGAGCCGACGCCATGCCCCACCCGCACCACGTTTGCCTGGTGCTTCGAGGTGGGGGCCGTCGCCGTGCGCACCTGCGCGTTGTGCTCGAACGCTGACACGCCGTCAACGGCACTCAGAGGACCTCGCACATGCGACCACTCATCGATCACGCCCGCGCCTTCCCCACGCGATCCGCGAAAAGCCCCGAGGACATGGCCCGGCCCGTGTCCTGGCTCGGTTGCTGCGACTGCGCTCGTACCCGTGTGTTGAGCGGCGTCTGGCGGAGGGGCAACTGACCCTGCGCGGCTGGTTCTGCGAGGTGCACACGGGATCCGTGGATCCGTGCTCGCCCATGACGTGGCTTCCGACACCTTCCGGGCGCTGTGAGGGGCGCCATGGACCACCGAACGAAGCTCCCTCACGTATGCCAGGACTTCGCCGCCTCGCTCGTCTCCGACCTGCGGAATGAATCCTCCACGACATTTCGCCGGTGACGTGTACGTCGATGGCAACACCCACTTCCCAGGAGCACGGATCGACCTCGAAACGGACGTACAACCAGGCAATCCACACCACGCAAGCAGGAAGAACACTCGATGAGTCAGACCTCGAAGTCAGCCGATGACGAAAAACTCATTGGCTGGGTAGGCGACCAGCGCAAGCCCCTCGCTGAAAAGGGCCTGCGCATGAAGCCGAAATACAAGGTGATCGTCCTGATTGCTGTTGCCGTCTTGACCATGGCGGCACTTGTCTATGTCAACCTACAAAACGTGCGGGAAACGGGCCGACGAGGAGTTTCCTTGGTGAGTGAAGGCAGAACGCCTGCGACCGGGCAAGGGTCGAGCGAGCTTGACCGCATAGCCCAGGTGGAGTTTTAGCGATGCTACGTAAGCTGCTGTTCTGGAGCCTCACGGTGGTGTTTCCGCTCCCGTTGGTGCTCACCTACGACTTCCTGGCCACTGAACCTGGACCTCTGAAGTTCTACATCTTCCTCGGTCTGATTGCCTATACATGGTGGCTGCTGTCCATCGTGCTCAGCATCAGGCCGTCCTGGCTGCACCGTTTCGTGGGACTGCCGTCCATTTACGGCTTGCATGGGATGCTCGGTGTGCTGGCGATCGGCGCGGCCTATATGCACCGTGATTACTCCTACTCGCCGAGCCGTCTGGCTGGAAACCTGGGGGATTGGGGGTTCTACGGGGCGCTCGTAGTGCTGTGCTTCTCGGTGTTCTTTATGAGCGGATGGTTGGTCGACAGGTCGAGACTGCTACTGAGGGCCAAGGGACTTCTGGAGATTGTCTTCCGTCACCAGCTCTCCGTGTGGATTCACCGACTCAACCTCGTGATCGTTGCGATGATCTGGCTGCACGCCCACCTACTCGTGAGAGTGAACCAGCACTTTGCGTTCATGGTGCTCTTTGATCTGTACACAGTGATGGCGCTGGGTATCTATACCTGGAAGAAATGGATCGCGCCCGACGCCTATCTGATGGGGACCGTCATAAGCAATGACGCGCGCGGTGGGGCGACCCGCAGGGTGTCGGTGGACCTCGACAGCAAAGCAGCGACCTTGCAGCCGGGCGACTTCTTCTTCCTCAGCTTCGAGGGATCCTCTTCTGTGAGTGGAGAATGGCATCCCTTCTCGGTGACCGACGACAACCGGGAAACCCTGACCTTCACCATTCGGCAGCACGGAAACTTCACTCGCCGACTCGACAACGTCGAGGTGGGAACCCGCGTCCGCATGGAGGGGCCATTCGGCCGCTTCGAATCGATCATCCAGGGTCGAGACCGTGAAGCTCCGCTCGTCTTCGTCGGGATGGGCGCGGGCGTGGCGCCGCTGCTCAGCTTGGCAGCAGCCCACTACACCACGCGAAATATTCACCTGCTGTGGGCCGTGCGTAGCCCAGAAGATGCCTATTACCATGACGTGATCGAGGAGTACCAGGCGGCGTCTGGTAACCGTTTGCAGGTCACCATGAGTGTTGGCCGATTCCGCCGCGAAGATCTTGCCGGCACGCTGTCCGCAGAGGCAGTTGCAAAGGGTGCTTTCTTCATCGTCGGTCCGAACCCAGCCGTGTTGGCGAACCAGCGCATGCTGCGTCGCATGGGAGTCTCTGCACGGCGAATACACCAAGAACGGCTCACCATGTAGACGGTGCGACCACAGTTCTGCATGGTCCCAAGAAAATCGAGCTCGCCGAAGATAGGGAGTTTACTGAGATGACAAGCACGACACGCCGCAAGTTTCTTGCACTGGCCACCGTCGCATTGGCGGGGAGCAGTGCCGCGGGCTGCTCGATAGCAGGAGGGGCAGGCGAGGCCTTCAGTGATTCGGAATCCTCGGAAACTGTCCCTCCGCTGGATAAATCAAGCACCTTGGTCGCCTATTTTTCGGTGCCAGAAACCGACGATCCGAACAACATGACCGAAGACGAGGAGAACAGCACCCACGTCGTTGACGGCAAAGTTCTAGGAAACACCCAGTACGTCGCACAAATCATTGGGGAGCGCACTGGTGCCGAGGTGTTCCGCATCGAGACAGCAGAAGAGCTTCCCCTTGATCACGGAACGCTCGAAGATCTCGCACTCGAACAGCAAGAAGCAAATGAAAGGCCGAAACTCAAAGCTCTGATCCCGAACCTTGAAGAATATGACACCGTGTTCATCGGCTATCCGATCTGGTGGTACGAGCTGCCGATGCCGATGCATACGTTCCTTGAGCAGCATGACTTCAGCGGGAAGAACATCATTCTCTTCAGTACCCATGGCGGAAACCGCCTGTCTGGAACTGTTGAAACCATCACCGAAACGCTTTCTGATTCCACTGTGATAAGTAATGCGTTCACGATCTCGCGAGACGACATGGGCAATGCCGAGGCGGAGGTGGGCGATTGGCTCGACAGCCTCGGCCAATAGGTGACCTCGTTCCTCGGGAGTGAGGACGGCTCGGCAGCAGCCGTGGGAGATCGGTGTCCGGGAGGAAGTCCAGCGGGTTCTGCTGGACCGATTGCGGGCGGCGGTCGGGCAGACGGATGGTTACGCCGAGCCGGGCACCCCCGACTACGACGCCGTGGTCCTCCTCGACATGACGGCGCAGGAGTCCTCGTCGAGGACGGAGGCCACCGCTCTGGCGAATACCCCGGACGAGACGTCATCGGCGTGAGCCCGGGCGCAGGATTTCACCGGCGTTCCGCGCATGCGCGGGCCAAGGTGCGCATGACGTCGGCGGCCTGGTCCGCGACGAGGTCGACGTCCACCGCGTGCCCACGGACGAATCCGCGGCCGGGCGGGTGGGCGAAGCCGTGTACGACGGCGGTGTACCGCCACAGCAGGTCGGTGGCCGCAGCCGGATTGCCGGTGACGGTGATCGCCGGCCACAGGACGAGGTCCATGATCCGGCGGGTGACGTCGCGTCGCTCCGCGTCGGGGTGGTCCTGCAGTTCGTCGGCGAGGATCAGCTCGAAGGCGGCGCCGCATGTGACGGCGTAGGAGGCGTAGGGCCGTGCGGTCGCCGCCCATGTCTCGACGGCGAACTCCGGGCTGTCGTCCGAGCCGCCGAGCTGCTCGCGGACCTCGTCGTGCGCCGCCCGCATCCGGGCCGACAGTTCCCGGCCCGCCGCCGTCGCTGCGGCCGACAGCAACGCGGGTCCGGCTCGCGAAATGCCGGTACGGGGCGGCGGGTCGTGGCCCACCAGCACGCCGAGACGCACGCGACAAAGGCGACGTCGTTGGTGACAAGCGGCACACTGGTCGCATGGCACGTGAATCGCGGAGCACCGGCGACGGAGGGCCCGAGGTCGAGAGCGGGCTCGGATCGTATCTGCGGGCCCGGCGGGCCCAGGTCAGCCCGGAAGACTCCGGACTCATCCACTCCGGCCTGCGCCGGACTCCCGGCCTGCGCCGCGAGGAGCTGGCGGCGCTCGCCGGCGTCAGCATCGACTACTACACGCGCCTTGAGCGGGGCAAGGAAACCCACCCCAGCCCCGCGGTCCTCGATGCCCTCGCCCGTGCCCTGCTGCTCGACGCGCACGAGCACCAGCACCTCTACGACCTGGCTGCCCGAGCTGCCCGCAGCACGTCCGATGCGCCACCCACTCCCGCTCCGCGTGAGGTCCGCCCGGGCGTCCTGATATTGCTCGAAGAGCTCCGCCCGAACCCGGTCTTCGTGCTCAGCCGGACGCTGGATGTGCTGACCTGCAACCCGAGCGCCCTCCGCCTCTTCGCCGGGCTGGACGCGCAGCCGCCGGAGACACGGAACATCACCCGGTATGTGTTCCTCCACCCCCATGCTCCCGACGTGCTCGACGACTGGGCGAGCAGGCCCGTGCCTGCGTCGGTCGACTGCGGGTGCTCGCCGGCGCCGATCCCGGGGCGCCCGACCTGACGAGCCTGGTGGACGAACTGCTCCCGAAGAGCCCGGAGTTCGCCGAACTGTGGAGCCGCTACGACGTGAAGCCGCACGCTCAGGGCATCAAGACCTTCCACCACCCCGACGTCGGCGACCTTCGCCTCGGCTACGAGTCGATGCCGTTGGACGGCACGCCCGCGCAGCGCTTCGTCGTGTTCTACGCCGAGCCGAGGTCGGTCGACCACGACAAGATGGTGCTGCTCGACATGGACCGGCCCGGAGAGAAGAGTCCCGGGGCGGATCACGTCACCGCGTGAGGGGTGCCACCGACAGCCGCCGCACTTGACTTCTTGGCCGGTATCCAAGAATTGCGGGGAAGCGCCTTGGGCGCCGTCCAAGACTTCAGCCGGGGACGGCGTCGACCTGGTGGCCGTGGCGGAGGGCTTCCTCGACGATCTCCCGGCCGAAGCCGCGAGAGGCCCCGGTGACAAACCAAACAGACATGGGGAACTTCCTTCGCAAGCACGGGTCGGGTATGGATCAGCCCCTCAGTGCCTCCCGGTCCGCCATGGCGCGGTAGCCGTCGGGCACCTCGTCAAGACCGTGCGGTCGAAGACACGGTCCGGGTCGACCGTGCCATCGAGGATGTCGGACATGAGCTCCTTGATGGAGGCACGGGCGGGTGCCGCGCCTCCACGAAGGAAGGGGGTGTTGTGACTTCAACGGGGCCTCCGATCAGTTCTGGGTGGCAGGGCGAGCTGTGCCGGGGAGGCCGTTCGGGGGTGCGACAGGGCCCCTCACGCATTTCTCCCCGCAGGGGGCCCGCATCCTGCTGCAGCTCGGACTCGCCTTCAGCAGTAAGGAGCCCCGGATCATCACGCGGGCGATCGTCAGCGAGATCGGCCAGCCTGCCAAGATCGCGGCGGAGGCGCAGGGATCGGCGGCGGTCGAGGACCTCCGGAGCATTGCCGAGAGCCTGCCCGAGATCACCTGGGAGGAGCAGGTGGGACACACCGTGGTCGCTCGGGAAGCGGCGGGTGTCGTCGGCGCGATCACGCCGTGGAACGGGCCGATGCGCATGGTCTGTATGAAGGCCGGGGCGGCGATCGCCGCCGGATGCACCGTCATACTCAAGGGCACGGAGGTCGCGCCGCTCAGCTCGTTCATCTTCGCCGAGATCGTCGCCGAAGCCGGCCTGCCCGACGGCGTCTTCAACCTCGTCTCCGGCACCGGCCCGGACGTCGGCGAGGCCCGGGTGACCCACCCGCTGGTCGACATGGTCTCCCTCACCGGCTCCGTACGCGCCGGACGCCGGGTCATGGAGCTGGCCGCCCAGTCCGTCAAGAAGGTCGCGCTCGAACTCGGCGGCAAGTCGGCCAACGTCATCCTGGAGGACGCCGACTTCGAACAGGCCGTGAACGTCGGCATCGAGGACGCGTTCCGCAACTCCGGCCAGGTCTGCGGCGGCCTCTCCCGCATGCTCGTCCCGCGCTCCCGGCTCGTCGAGGCCGAGGAACTGGCCGTACGCAAGGCCGAGAGCTACGTGCTCGGCGCTCCGTACGACCCCGCCACCACACTCGGACCCGTAGCCAACGCCACCCAGCAGCAACGCGTGCGCGACTACATCCGCTCCGGCCTCGCGGAGGGCGTGCGCCTGCTCACCGGTGGCCCCGAGGCGCCGGAGGGCCTGGAGCGCGGCTACTTCGTGCGGCCGACGGTCTTCTCCGGCGACAACAGCTCGCGGATCGCTCGGGAGGAGATCTTCGGACCTGTCGTAGTTGTGATCATCCCCTTCGACAGTGAGGAGGAGGCGTTCGACATCGCCAACGACACGCAGTACGGACTCGCCGGAGCGATCTGGGCCGGCGACGTCGACCGGGCGAGGGCCCTGGCTCGCCGGCTGCGCGCCGGCCGCATCCGCCCGATGTTGGTGCTGGTCGCAACCATGGCGAAGGGCGTCCGTTGGCTCGTGTGTGAAGACCAGCCTGGACGCCCTGGCGTGCCTGGTCTGCTGGGCCATGCCTGCTCACCTCTCCGAGGTTGGCTGGGCTGCCCACGGCGACACCCGGAAACCTTCAGGAATGATGGAATCGTCAGCTGGTATTGACTGACGCCCCAATCGTAAGTGAGGATTTCATCACCCGTCCGAAGGGGGCCTGTAACATGAACCGGCAGGACCCGCATACCGATCTGCACAGTGAGCAAGGTGCGTTGGTGGGCGAGCACCCGGGCAGGGCGCGCAACCCGATCGTGAAGGTGCACGACCTGGCCTGGCTGGAGTTCGAGAAGCCCGATCTTGAGCGGGCGGAGATGTTCGCCCGGGCGTTCGGCTTCACCGTGTCGGTGCGTACCCATGACGAGCTGTACCTGCGCGGCACGGACCCGGGCTCGCCCTGCGTCCTGATCCGCCGCGGCCCCCGGTCCCGGTTCCTCGGCTCGGCCTTAAAGGCTACCGACGCGAAGGACGTGCTGCGGCTCGCGGACGCGACCGGCGCGACGATGTTCTTCAAGGGCCAGGATCAGAACCACAAGCGGCCATCCTCGCAGTGCTGCTCGCGCTGATCTTCTTCGCCCTGGGCACGGCCAAGGTCCTGGCCCTGCAGCCGATGCGCGAGCTGGCGCGGAGGCCGGGTTCTCCACCGCCGCGTATCGCCGGATCGGCGGGCTCGAGGTCGCCGGGGCGGTCGGACTGCTCATCGGCCTGATCGAGCCGCTGATCGGCACCCTCGCCGGTGCCGGGCTGCTGCTCCTGCTCGCCGGAGCCCTCGTCGTACACCTGCGTAAGGGTGACGGCCCGCGGAAACTCGCCCCCACTGTCTTCTGCGGACTCCTTTTTTCGCCTACCTCATTGTCCACATGGGAGCGACACGATGAAGACGGTTCCTGTAGTAATCGTCGGCGCGGGCCCCACCGGGCTCACCGCTGCGACGCTGCTTGCCCAGTACGGCGTCGAATGCCTGGTACTCGAGCGGTGGGAGACGATCTACCCGCTGCCCCGCGCTGCCACTCTCGACGACGAGGTCCACCGCATCCTCGCGCGCCTCGGACTCCGCGACGATTTTGCCGCGATCTCCAGGCCGCACCGGGGCCTGCGACTCATCGACAGAGACATGCGGGTGTTGGCCGAGTTCCAGCGTGACACCGCGCCAGGCAGACACGGCTACCCCCAGGGGAGCACGTTCGACCAGCCGGAGTTGGAGTCCATCCTTCGTACGAATCTCAAGCGGTACCCCACCGCCACCCTGCGCGGCGGCATCGAAGTCACCGGACTTACCCAGGACGGCAGCGGGGTGGTGGTTGACGTCACCGACCGGACGACCGGCACGGCGGAATCCATCCGCGCGGCGTACGTGCTGGGCTGTGACGGCGCCAACAGCCTGGCCCGGGCCTCGATCGGCGGTAGCATGCAAGACCTGAAGTTCGAGCAGCGCTGGTTCGTCGTCGACGTGGTCACCGAGGCCGAACTCGGCCAGTGGGAAGGCGCGCACCAGCTCTGCGACCCGGCCCGCGCCGGCACGTACATGCGGATTGGAAAGACCCGCTACCGCTGGGAGTTCCAGCTGACACCCGGTGAGACCGCCGACGACTACCCCGACCTGGACCGGCTGCATCCGCTGATCTCGCGCTGGACCGGGAACACCCCCGTCACGGAGCTGGAAATCGTCCGCGCAGCGGAGTACGTCTTCCGCGCGCAGATGGCCGACCGGTGGCGCGACCGGCGAGTGTTCCTGCTCGGCGACGCCGCCCACCTCACCCCACCGTTCATCGGCCAGGGCATGTGTGCCGGGGTGCGCGATGCGATGAACCTCGCCTGGAAGCTCGCCGGCGTGCTCGGTGAGACCCTGCCCGAGACCGTGCTCGACACCTACGAGATCGAACGCAAGCACCACGCCCGCGCCATAATCAAGCTGGCGAAGCTCATCGGCGCCGCGATGACGGCCGGCGGCGAGCTGGGCAACATCATCCGCCGCGCGGTGGCGCCTCGGCTGCGCCACGTACCCGGCCTCATCGACCTGGCTACCGACAGCGAGACACCCCCGCTGCGCCGCTGCGACCTGGTGGTGCGGCCGCGCCTGCGCCGTACCCTCGCGGGCCGGCTGTGCCCGAACGCGGTCCTCGACGGCGACCGCCGCTTCGACGACGTGGCCGCGGGCCGCTTCGCGATCGTCACGTCCACCGAGCCGTCTGCGGAGCAACGAGCCGAAGCGGAGCGTAGGGGAGCAGTTCTCATCACGGCCCGACCGGGAAGCGAGCTGCACCGATGGCTGACGGAGGGTCGTGCACAGTCAGCCATCGTCCGCCCCGACGGCACTGTCCTTGCTGCCTCGAAACAGCTGTCGAGGCTCTACAAGGTTCTGCCTACGCCGGCGTCGGCGATGATCCGGTAGGAGATGTCAAGCCTGAGGCCGGTCCCCTCGCCCACGGGCTTCGTGGTGAAGAACGGCTCGAAGATCCGCGGCCGGACTTCCGGTGGGATTCCGCAGCCGGTCGCGGATCTCCACGGTCAGCCGGTCCTCCCTGCGGCGTGTGCTCGTAGAACCCTCGTAGTGGGCCGTCGAGATCGACAACGTCGAGCCGTCCATCCCCGGCGAGGTCCGGTCCGGCCGCACCAGATGGATGCCCAGGCGCTCGGTGAGGAACGCTTCAAACTCCCGCCCGCCCGGCGAAGCCCTTGTCCGCGAGGATCACCTGACCGGTGCGGACGAGGTGATGGTCGCGTTCCAGCAGTGCGGTCATCACTTCCCGTTCGCCGAGCTTCGGGTTGGCCAGGCACCAGGACACCGGCATGCCCTCGGCGGTGGTCAGCAGGTAGAGCCGGAATCCCCGGAAGAACCGGGAGTGGCTGCGGCAGTAGCCGTATCCGGCGTGCCCGGCCAGCTCGGACCGTTTGACGGTCTCGCGGGAAGCCGCGCAGGGCAGCGGCGTGGAGTCGATCAGCCGCAGGTCGTCATTCCAGGTGGGCACCTGCCTGGCCAGGGCCTCGATCACGTGGCTGATCAGCGGACCGGCGGCGTTGAGCCGCTTGTTGTAGGCCGACTGCTGGGGCAGGTAGCGGAAGAGATGTCCCAGCCGGGCATGTGCGAAGCGGATCCAGTGCCGGGCAGAGGGGAAGCCGAGCAGGACCTGGGCGACCATTCATCTAGCCGCGTCCTCGCTCCAGGCCGAGACCGCCCTGCACGACGATGGAGTTCACCGCCCGACGCTTCGAAGTGCCCTTCAACACCGCCACGTTCGACTTCGTCGTCAGGACGAGGACCAGGCCCACCACGGCCGTACGTCCGACGCCGGACGCGTGAGCGCGTTCAGGAAGACGCGCTCGGCCGGGCAGCGGTGGCCAGGCTGGGCTGTAGGCGGCGGGCGGCGTCGAGGTGGTCGGCCGTCCAGATGACGCGGACGGCGGTTGCCGTGGCCCTGCCGCGCTCGTCGCTCAGATCACGGCGGAGGGACTCGACCAGGTGCCCCTCCGCCGTGGGGTTGCGCGGCAGGGGCTGCGGAACAGCGGTGCCTCGACTCAGGGTCGCGGCGAGGTCTCGGTACCAGCCGGTGACACGCCCGGAGGCGCCCAGCAGCACGATACGGGCCTCGCCCCGGTCCGCCTCCAGGGCCTGCTCGCCGGCCCGCTGCCACAGGCCCAGTACGGCGTCGGCGGCGAGGCGCAGCCCCACGATGCCGGTGACCAGCGTCGTCATGTCAGCCAACGGCGTCGGCTTGGATCCGTGCTCGGCGAGGTAGCTGCGGAAGGCGTCGTCGAGCCGGCGAGCGGCCCCGGCGGCGTCGCGCCCCTCCGCGACGGGAGGGCCCCCGGGTGGGTGAACGCCGCCGCAGCACCCCACGGCGTATTCCACCGCGGCAGCCAGATAGCGGGCGCTGTCGCGGTATGCCTCGGCGAGCGCCCGGTCCACGGCGGCCGTGGCGCCGCGCGGCCAGAAGAAGAGACCGACCAGCAAGCTCACCGCGCACCCGAGGGCGATGTCCTCGATACGCAACAGCACGATGTGCCAGTCGGGATCCTGGCCGACGTTGAACATGACGACCAGGGTGACGGTGAAGGCAGCCTGGCCGGCGGCGAAGGAGATGACCGAAGGCGCGGTACCGGCCACGAGCACGGCCACGGGCAGCAGGAACCAGAGCGCGTCGCCGTGGTGCCCGATGAGCTGGAGCACCCCACTCCGATGAGCGAACCCGCGAGCGTGCCACCCAGGGCGCGCAGCGCGTTCTGCCCGGTGCTGAGGGCGTTCGAACGCAGCACCGACAAGGTCCCCAGCAGCACCCAGAACGAGCGCTGCACACCCGTCAGGTCGGCCAGGGCGACCGCGATGCCGAGGCCGACAGCGCCCCGGAGACTGTTGTGCAGCCAGACCGAGTTGGGCCGCAGGTGGGCGGCGGCCCGCTCGCGGGCCGAGCTGAGCGGTTCGGCCACGGCACCGGGCTCGCGACCCAGTAGACGATCCGGCCAGCCACGGCACTCGGCGGCAGCCGCCCGGTCCACGTTCTCGGCGATCTGCAGCGTCGCGAAAGCCAACTCCTGGGCCCGGAACGAGAGGTCCAGGAAACCGATGACAGGGTGCACCCGCGACGGTGTGCCGGCGCCTTCGCGGTGCACGGGCAGCCGTGTGGGCGCATTGCGCTCCATGTCGACCATGGCCCTGCGCAGGTCGTCCGCGGCAGTGCGCAGGCCCTTCGGTGAGCTGTTCGGAGCGTCGAGGAGGTCGGCCGCCTCGTCCAGGACACGCGCGGTGGCCCGTCGTACGGCATGGGCGTCGGCGTCGCACGCCAGGTGACCCTCCAGAGGCGGTGCACTGTCGGCCAGGATGCCGCTGAGCCACGTCAGTTCGTCGACCAGACGGACGAGCGCGCGTGAGCTGGTGGACAGGCCGGTGGGCCGGTAGGGAGTGGCGTCGAAGGCGTCACGCAGGTCGGCGGCAGCGGCAGCGGCCTCGTCGGCGGCGGCCCGGCATTGCGCGGCCCCGGCCACGTCCGGCCCGGAGTCCATGAGGAATGCGTCGGTACGCAGTTGTCGCGCGGCCGCGCGACAGACGCGGGCGGCGGGTGCGCTGAGGGGGTCCGCCGCCGGCCGGGGCCACAGAAGGGAAACCGCGAGCATGGTGGCGACCGTCGCCAGACCCGCTCCGGCGAGCCGTTCGGGCAGCTGGGACAACGGTACGGGCGCGGTCACCGGGAGAACGAAGGCCAGCAACAGTGCCGTCGACGCACCGGCGAGAACGGAGCTGACCACTCCGGAGAAGAGCACCAGGAAGCCGACGACGACCATGACGGAAACGGCGAGCCAGGTCTGGCCGGCCACGAGCGTGCCCAGGCTGATCAGGACGGCCCAGGCCACGGCGAGTCCGAGGTGCGCGCGCAGCCGCTGCGTCATCGGTCCGGTGAAGTCCACGAGCAGCAGCATCGAGAACGACCCGAACGCAGCGAAGGTCGCCATCGTCGGCGAGCCGATGACCTGGCTGCACAGCGCGAACAGGGCGGGCATCACGATCGCCGTCCGACCGGCGCGGCGGGTCGCCGCGAGTTCCGGATCGCGGCTGCGCAGCCATGAAGCGATCGAACCGAGCTGTGTTCCGCTGGATGTCTGCACGCTCTCGTACACCTTCTTTCAAGAGGCCGCCTGCGGACGGCAGCCGAACGCGGCCCCTGCCAGGTGTTGACCTGGACGAGGCGTCCAGACCGGCATGGGCCGCATTCGGGGCCGGGGTCAGAGGTACTTCGCGTAGAAGTCCGTCAGCTTCCCGAGCACCTGCGGGACGAACTCCGGCTTGTCGTACAGGTCGATGTGGGTGGCGCCGTCGACGACGAACACCTCCTTGGGCTCTTTGGCCTTCTCGAAGGCCTCCTCGCTGAAGTAGCGGGTGTCCGCCTTGGAGCCGGCGATCATCAGCAGCGGCGCGGAGAGATCGACTCGACGCGGGCGAACGCGTCGAACGCCATCTGCTCGTCCAGGCTGGTGAAGAGGCGATGACGCCCTCGATGTTCGGGTTCTTCATCGTCGCGTCCCAGCCGAATCCGCCGGCGTGCGAGTGGGTGACGAGGACACCCTTGCCGATCTTGTCGGCGCGACTGCTGGACCGGCTCGGTATCCGGCGCCCCGTGAGGCGTCTCACCAGAGCGTGATGGCGGCACGGTGGCCGCCCGGTACGCCGGGGTGCCCCTCGGCATGGTCCGGCACATCATCGACCGGGCGAACTGGTCCCACGTCGACCTCGGTCGGTTCTTCGCTCGTGGTCTACAGCGCCACGGTGATCAGGGCGATGTCGTCGCGGCCGCCGCCGCTGACGCCGAGGTGCGCGAGGACCGTGTCGGCGAGGTGTTCGGGGGCCATGTCGCGGTGGCGGGTGAGGACGTCGGTGAGACGGTGCAGGCCGGTATCGATGTCCTCGCCGCGGCGTTCGATGAGTCCGTCGGTGTAGAGCACGAGGGTGTCGCCGGGGGTGTAGAGCAGGTCGGCCTGCGGGCGAGGCATGTGGTGGAGGCGGGCGCCCAGCGGTGGGTCGGTGGCCTGGTCGAGCAGGTCGAAGGTGCCGTCGGCGTGCACCAGGACCGGCGGAGGATGGCCCGCGCTGCTGTAGGCGATCTGGTGGGCGTGGACGTCGATGACGACTTTCACCACCGTGGTGGCCAGTGCACCGTCCACCGAGCGGGCGTACAGGCCCAGGACTTCCAGGGCTCTGGCGGGCTCGCACAGGGCCCGGACGGCGGCGGACAGAGCGCTGCGGAGCATGCCCATGACCGCGGCGGCCTCCAGGCCGTGGCCGACGACGTCGCCGACTGCGACCGAGAAGCCGTCATCGGGCAGGTCGGCCACGTCGTACCAGTCGCCGCACACGTTCAGCGATCCGGCGGCGGGCAGATAGCGCACGGCGATGTTCGAGTGCCGCGCCAGATCGGGCGAGTGGAGCATGGCCTCCTGCAGGGTGACGGCGACCTGGCGTTCCCGCGCGTGGGCCCTACGCAGTTCCTCGTTCAGCCGCTGCAGCTCGCGGGCCCGCGCGTACAGCTCGGCCTCGGTCGTCTCCCGCTCACTGAGCACCCTTCCCGGGCGGGGGACCAACGGGCGGGAGAGCACGTAATCGGTCACGTCTTCCACTCGGTGGATGATCCACGCCACCTGCCCGTCCGGCCCGAGGACGGGAGTGTTGATCGGGGACCACCATCGCTCCTCGAACACTCCTGGCCGGCCGGCGACGGGGATGTCGTACTTCTGCACCGCCATGGTGTCCGGTTCTTTCGAGCGCAGGACCAGGTGCAGAGACGCAGCCAGATTCCGCACCCCGTCGGCCTGCGGGTCCCCAGGGTTGTCGGGAAACGCGTCGAACAGGTACTGGCCCACCAGATCCCCCCGGACAAAGCCGGTCGCCGTCAGATACGCCTGATTGACAGCAATGATCACCAGATCGGGACCCAGCACCAGATACGGGCTGGGCGTCGCGGCGAACAGTGCCTCGTAGTCGATCGGTGCCCTCGCCACACACTCTCCCGTACCGTCCCGTAGCCGCCACGGCTGCACGCTCCCTCTCTTCATGATGGGGCCAGCCGGTCCCCGGCGCGCCGCGAGCCCCCGCGGCAGGAACGCCGGGGTGGCCCTTCAGCGCGGCCCGGACTCTTGCGTTCACCATGAGTCGCCGAGGGCTTGAGTCAGACGGCGTGATCGCCGCGCAGATGATGAGCGACCTGCTGGACGTCTTGGACGCGGCCGCCGCCGCCCCGCCGACGACGACGTACGCGTGACCGGCGCCGGGCGGGGCTTCTGTGCGGGCGCCGACGTCAGCTCGGGCGGCGGCTCCTTCGACCACCGCAAGGCGGGCGCACGGCACCGGGACACCGGGGGCGGCCGGTTCGCGCTGCGGATCTACTCCTCGGCCAAGCCGGTCATCGCCGTGATCAACGGCCCGGCGGCGGGCGTCGGGGCCAGCATGCCCCTGCCCATGGACATCCGGCCGGCCTCGACCTCGGCGAAGTTCGGGTTCGTCCTCGCGCGCCGGGGCATCGTGCCGGAGTCCGCCGCGAGCTGGTTCCTGCCGTGTGCGGTGGGTACGCAGCAAGCCATGGAATGGGTGGACGCCGGCCGGGTCTTCGGCCTCGATGAGACGCCGGCGGCCAGGCTCGTCCGCTTCGTGCACCCGTCCGAGGAACTGCTCCCGGCGGCGTACGAACTGGCCGGGAGTCCGCCGACAACACCTCGGCCATCTCGGTCGCCCTGTCCCGGCAGATGATGTGGCGGATGCTCGGCGAGGCCCACCCGATGACGGCGCACCGACTCGACTCGCAGATCGTGAGTCGGATCGGCGGGCGGCCCCGACCCCACGGAGGGGAGCGAGTCGTTCCTCGCCGAGCGCCCGCCCGAGTTTCCGGGCCGGGTCAGCAAGGACAATGCCGCCGGTCCGTCCTTGGTGGCAGGACGAAGAGTTCCGCCCCTTCGGGGAGTGGCGCGGCGGCATCGACCAGAGGGAGTGCACCTGTGACGGCGTACGACTACATCATCGTGGGGGCCGGATCCGCCGGCTGCGTGCTGGCCAACCGCCTCTCCGAGGACCCGCGGACGAGCGTGCTGCTGATCGAGGCCGGAGGAAGGGACTCCAGCCCGTTGATCAGGATGCCCAAGGGCTTCGGCAAGCTCCTTGGCGACCCCCGGTTCGCCTGGCACTACCCGGTCGAGCCGGTGGGGCCGACCGGCCGGGTCGAACTGTGGACCAGAGGCAGGACGTTGGGCGGATCGAGCTCCGTCAACGGCATGGTCTACAACCGTGGTGACCGTGCCGACTACGACGAACTCGAAAGGCTCGGCAATCCCGGCTGGGGCTGGGACACGATGCTGCCGGTCTTCAAGCGGATCGAGGACAACGCGCTCGGTGCCTCGGAGGTCCGGGGAGCCGGTGGACCGCTGCACATCTCGACCGCGGCGCGGCCGGAACAGCTCTGCGAGGAAGCGATCGCGGCGGGCGCCGACCTCGGCTGGAGCCGTACGGAAGACCTCAACGCGAGCGACGACGAGCGCATCGGCTACGCCATGGCCACCATCAAGGACGGGGAGCGGTTCAGCGCCGCCCGTGCCTTCCTGCACCCGGCCCAGGACCGGACGAACCTGACCGTGGCCGTGGACACCGTGGTCACGAAGGTCCTGGTCGAGAACGGCCGGGCCGTCGGCGTCCGCACCCGGAGCAAAGGACAGGAGGCCGAGTTCCGCGCCGGCCGCGAAGTGATCCTCTCCGCGGGCAGCATCGCCACGCCGAAGATCCTCCAGCTGTCGGGCATCGGCCCGGCACAGACACTGAAGGCGGCAGGCGTCGACGTGGTGGCCGACAGTCCGCACGTCGGTGGCAGGCTGCGTGAACACCGCTGTTTCGTCGTCCAGTACCGGCTCGCGGACAACCTCGGCTACAACAAGTCGCTGAGCACGCCGCTCCGGCAGGGGCTGTCCGGGCTGAAGTACCTGGCCACCCGTCGCGGACCGCTGGCCGCGCCCGCCTTCGACGTGATCGCCTTCTTCAAGACCCGCCCCGAACTGGCGCGCCCGGACGCGCAGTTGCTGATCGCGCCGATTTCCCTCGAACCGGAGGTACCCGGCAAGGAGAACGGCGTGGAGCGCGAGCCCGGACTGATGGGCCTCGGCTACGTACTGCGCCCCACCGCCGAGGGAAGCCTGCACATCACCTCGGCCGATCCCGAGGCCCCGCTCGCCATCACGGCCAACTACTACGGTTCCGAACACGACCGGGGCGTGGGCACAGCCCTCTTCCGACGGATGCGGGAACTCTTCGAGACCGAGCCGATCGCCCGGCGGATTCAAGCCGAAACCCTGCCCGGTCCCGAGGTGCGAGGCGACCAGGAGATCATCGACGCCGGGCTCGAACACGGGCGCTGCGGTTATCACGCCGTCGGGACCTGCGCGATGGGGCCGGCCGAGGACGACGTCGTCGACTCGCGGCTGCGGGTGCGCGGTGTCGAGGGTCTGCGGGTCGTCGACTGCTCGGTGATGCCGACCATGGTGTCCGGCAACCTCAACGGGCCGATCATGGCCATGGCATGGCGAGCGGCCGACCTCGTCCTCGATGGAGGCTGATCGACCGCACGAGATCCGGCCGAAACGTTGTCATGGCCGACGTGGTCGACCGAGCCCGCACAGGGAATCGACCGAGCCCGGTACCGACAGCGGCGGTACCGGGCTCAATGGGTTCGGACGCTCAGCGGCTGACCAACTGCTGGGCGTTGTGCGCCGCCCGCACCGCCGGATCGCCGTGCACGACCCGTCGGCGCCCCGGTGACGCCCTGCCGCAGAGGCGCCCGGCCGTTGTCCCTCAAGTCGCTCGGTCGTTCACTCGGTCGTTCACTCGGCCGTAAGGAGCCCGTGCGAGGCTGCGGCGATGGACATGACGGCGGTGGCGCGCACCCTGCTGGAGCCGGTCCCGGCCCACCGGACGGCCGGGATCAAGGTGCTCCGGGCCGCCGACTGCGCGGCCGAGGTCGCGCTCGAGACACCGCAGACGCTGACCAACGTCATCGGCTCGCTGCACTCCGGCGGGCTCATCACCCTCGTCGACGCCGTGGGGCTGGGCGCGATCATCGCCGCGAGCTCGGACGACGGCGATTTCCAGGGGGTCGTACCCCTGGGCAGAGCAGCCTCCCTGGAATTCCTCGCCCCCGCACGAGGGCGGCTGGTGGCCGCCTGCCGCCTCAGTGACGAGGCCCGGCACACCCTGCTGCCCCTGCTGTCGGGCCGGACCGACCGGGCGCGGCTCGCCACCCACGCCGAGGTCACCGACGCGGCGGGAACGGTGGTCTGTCGCGGCAGCTTCGACTGGAGTGTCCGCAGGACCACGCCCTCCGGTGCGGTCTGAAGCCCTGGGCGAACACGGCCGCACGACCCGCGGCGCGTCCGTAGCGTCGGCGGCATGAGTCCTGGGACGACAGCGCTGTACGACGAACACGCCGACTGGTACAACGACTTCATGTCGCCCGCGGCAGGCGCATACATCCAGCGGGTGCACGCCACGATCCAGGATCTGCTGGGCCCGGGGGACGGGCCGTGCCTGGACGTCTGCTGCGGGACGGGCGCCCACGCGCCCGCGCTCGCCGGGCTGGGATGGACACCGGTGGGAGTGGATCTCTCGCCCGGTCAGCTGCGCCATGCCGCGGAGCGGCTGTCGGTCGCCGTGGCCGCCTCGGGTATGGAGTCGCGGAACAGGATGATCGTGAGATGCCACAGGGCGCCGGCCCCGCGAGCGTGGGCGTCGGCGAGCCGGAAGGCGACGGCGCGCGTCTCCTGGTCCCCCACCACTGTGCCGAACCGGACGGTCGGTCGGTATTCCCGACACGCTCCGCCGGAATCGACGGGCCGGGCACCGGGAGCGGGACACCACGGCCCCGGTGATCCTTGCGCCTTCCGTGGCACGTGTAACGCTCCGGGGCGTTCGTGCCCGCCAGGCTGCCGCTGCCACCCGCGCCTGCCGTCCGGCCGGGTCGCCGGACCGCGCGCCGCTCGCTCTGCCTCGTCGTCGGGCGCTCGCCTCCCTCGCCAGGTGCCACCGGTATTCTGCGCCACACGACCCGGAGTTCCCCATGATCACACCCCCGCTTGCGGTGCGCGACCGCATCCTGACCCTGCCTCCCACCGAACTACCGGCCTACGTATACGACTTGGCGGCACTGCGTGCACATGCCGCGTTCGTGCGGGCCGCCCTGCCCGAGCGTGTCGAGCTGTACTACGCGGCCGAGGCGAACCGGGAACCGGAGATCCTGACCGCTCTCGGCCCGTACGTCGACGGCTACAAGGTCTCCTCGGACAGCGAACTCTCCTACGTCACCCAGGCGGTACCGGACCGTCCGCTGGCCTTCGGCGGCACCGACAAGACCCCGACGGAGCTCGCGGACGCGCTGGAGCGGGGCGTGACGCGCTTCCACGTCGAGAGCGAGTACGAGCTGTACATGCTGGCCGGCCTGGCCCAACGGCACGCTCGGGACGGCAAGGTGGCGATCCTGCCGCGCTTCAACCTCCCGGTGGCCGACGACCTGCTCGCCGGAACCGACCTCGCGACGGACCGCCGCCGCACCAGCTCCGGCCTCGACCCGGCGCAGGCGGAAACGATCATCGGCCTGCTCACCGACGGCAGCTATCCGGCGCTCGAACTCCGCGGTGTTTACGCGCACTTGGTCGACGGTCTGCACGCTCCGGAACACCTGGCGGTCGCCGGGGCCATCGTCGACTGGACTTCGGAACTGGCCGCGCGGCACGGCCTTCACCTCACCGAGGTGAACGTAGGGGGTGGCATGGCGGTGGACTACGACGACCCCGAGCATCGCTTCGACTGGAAGGCGTACGGCGAAGGACTCGCCCAACTCACGTCCGCTCACCCAGAGCTGACGCTGCGTATCGAACCCGGTCGTGCGTTGACCGCGTACTGCGGCTGGTACGCGAGCGAGGTGCTGGACGTCGAGCATGGCCCCAGTGAGGACTTCGCCGTCGTCCGCGGTACCGCGGTTCATCTGAGCACCCCCGCGGCCAAGAAGCGCGACCAGCCCTGGTCCGTACTCGAAGTGGATCTGTGGCCGTACCTCTGGCCGCGGCCGGCGGTGCGGAGCGAACGGGTCACCCTCACCGGCCAGTTGAGCACTCCGAAGGACGTTCTGGTCCGACATGCCCGAGCGCCGGGACTGCGGGCCGGTGACCGCGTCGTGTTCTCCCTCGCGGGCGCCTACACCTCACCCGCCTCCGAGCAGGAATTCCTCAGATATCCCCAGCCGGGCTTCCATTTCCTGGACCCGGGCGTCGGCGCCGATACGGCGTCACCCGGGGCGTTGCGGCCCTGACAAGATCACCCGCGGGAGTACGCCCGCTTCGACCTCGTACTGGAGCCGGTATGAACAACCCCATGAACACCCCTCTCGACTTCTCGTACGAGACCCAGCCGGCCCGCGTCGTCTTCCGGCCCGGCGCCGCGGTGTCCGCGACCCCCGCTGAGGTCGCGCGGCTCGGTCTGCACAGGGTGCTGGTGGTCTGCGGCAGCCGCGGCGAGGCCACGGCACGAGCGGTCGCGGACGCGCTGGGCGACGCCTGCGCGGGGCTGCACACCGAGGCCAGGATGCATGTACCCGTCGAGGTCGCCGACCGGGCCGTCGAGGTGGTGCGCGCCGTGGGCGCCGACGGCTGTGTCGCCGTCGGCGGCGGCTCCGCGATCGGGCTCGGCAAAGCAATCGCGCTGCGCACCCGCCTGCCCCTGATCGCCGTGCCCTCCACCTACTCCGGCTCCGAGATGACCCCGGTCTGGGGACTCACCGAGCACGGCGCGAAGCGCACCGGACGCGACCCGGCCGTCCAGCCCCGTAGCGTCGTCTACGACCCCGAACTCACCCTCTCGCTCCCCGTCCCCCTCACGGTCACCAGCGGCATCAACGCGCTCGCCCACGCCGTCGAAGCCCTGTACGCCCCCGACGTCTCGCCGCTCGTCTCGCTCATGGCTGAGGAGGGCGTCCGCGCGATGACGGGGGCCCTGCCGCTCCTCGCCGCCGCCCCCGACGACCTCGAGGCGCGCGGCCGCGCCCTCTACGGCGCCTGGCTCTGCGGCGCCTGCCTCGGCGCCACCACCATGGGCCTGCACCACAAGCTGTGCCACGTCCTCGGCGGCACCTTCGGCCTGCCGCACGCCGAGACACACACGGTGGTCCTCCCGTATGCCCTCGCGTACAACGCGCCGGCCGCACCCCAGGCGATCATCGCCCTCTCCCGCGCCCTCGGCACCGACGATGTCCCCCGCGCGCTCCGCGACCTGGCAGGAAGCCTCGGCGCCCCCCGCTCCCTCGCCGAACTCGGCCTGAAGGAGGCGGACCTGGCGGTGGCCGCGGCCGAGGTCGCCGGGCAGGCGTACCCCAACCCCCGCGAGGTCACCGCGAACGGTGTGCTGGGGTTGCTGACGGCGGCGTACGAGGGCTGGGAGCCGCGCGTCGATTCCTGATCCGCCTCCCCGGACCCCTCGCTGCGAGCCCTCCGCTGGGGCGCGGGCGCGGACCGGGCTATCCTGACCGCCGAACCGGACACGGGGTGCCCCGCACGAGGGCTGAGATCACACCCGTTGAACCTGAACCAGTTAGGACTGGCGGAGGGATGTCTCATGTCGTTGCCGTATGCCCGTGGTGAGGTGGCCGTCGGGGGCCCGCAAGGCGTTTTCGACGGGCGGATGCCCGCCGCACCCGGTGATCTGCGCGTAGAGGCGCGCGGAATCGCCCCGGTGCCGGAGGACCATCGCTACGGAAGCCCCGGCCGCCTGTTCACCGTCTGGTTCGCCCCCAACCTGACCATGACCGGCGTGTTCACCGGCACCGTCGGCATCGCCCTCGGCCTGGACTTCTCGACCGCGCTCGTCGCCGTCGTCCTCGGTACCTTGCTGGGCGCCGTGCCAACCGCGTATCTGGGCACCTGGGGCAGCCAGACCGGCGCGGGACAGCTGCCGCTCGCCCGGCTGGCGTTCGGGCGGGCCGTGGTGGTGCCGGGCGCCCTGCAATGGCTGTCCTCCATCGCCTGGGACGCGCTGATCGGCCTCTTCGGCGGGGACGCCCTGGCCCAGCTGTGCGGCTGGCCGTTCTGGCTGGGCGTCCTGGTCATGATGGCGGCACAGGGGGCGCTCGGCGTCCTCGGGTACGAGGCGATCCACCGGCTCCAGACCGTGATGACCTTCGCCCTCGCCGCCGCCTTCGCCGCCCTGTCGGTGAAGCTCCTGGACGGCGCCCACCCCGCTGCCGCCGCCACCGTGCACGGCGCCGACCAGGCCGGGGCCTTCGTCCTGACCTGCACCATCGCGCTCAGTCTGGCGCTGTCGTGGGCGCCGTACGCCAGCGACTTCAGCCGCTATCTGCCCCGCACGTCGTCCCGCCCGCGCATGTTCTGGTGCACCCTCCTCGGCATCGGCGTGTCCTTCGTGGCCGTCCAGGCGCTCGGCCTGTGGGGTGCGTCCGTCTTCACCGACCAGACGGCCCGGGGCGTCGACACACTGCTAGGCGGCGGCGCGCTCGGAGCCTTCGGCCTGCTCGCCGTGGCGCTCGCCGCCCTGAGCAGCAACGCCGTGAACGACTACAGCGGCTCGCTCGCGCTGCAGACCATGGGGGTGCGTGTGCCGCGTCCGCTCGCCGCCGCGCTGGCCGCCGCACTCGGCTTCCCGCTCGTGCTGTGGATGCACGCCGCCGACACCACGAGCCGCTTCCAGAACGTCCTGCTGCTCGTCGGTTACTGGATCCCCGGATTCGTCGCGATCGTCGCCGTCGACTGGCTCCTGCGGGCCAGGGCCCGCGGCGGCGCACCGGTCGACCTGCCCACCGAGAGCGCGCGACCACAGCCGTGGTGGCCCGCGCTGGTGGCGTTCGTCGTCGCCTTCGCCGCCGCGGTGCCCTTCATGAGCACCAGCCTGTACGTCGGCCCGGTCGCGCAGGCCCTGCACGGCGCCGACCTCGCCTACGGGGTGGCGTTCGTGGTGGCCCTGGCGGTGTACGCCCCGCTGCGTGCGCGCCACTGACCCGCACCCTTCATCCCCCTCGTCCCCCTCACCCCCTCCCGTACGGAGTGACACCACCATGCCCCCGATGACGCCCGCCGCCCCGCCCCGTGTCCTCACCATCGCCGGATCGGACTCCGGCGGCGGCGCGGGTATCCAGGCCGACCTCAAGACGATGCTCGCGCTGGGAGCGCACGGCATGAGCGTGGTGACCGCCGTCACCGCGCAGAACTCCCTTGGTGTGCAAGGTGCTTGGGAACTTCCGGCCGCGGTGGTGCGCGCGCAGTACCGCAGTGTCGTGGACGACATCGGGGTGCAGGCCGTGAAGACCGGCATGCTCGCCTCGCCCCTGATCGTCGAGACCGTCGCCGAGCTGTTGTCGGACGTGACCGCTCCCGTGGTGGTGGACCCGGTGAGCGTCTCCAAGCACGGCGACCGGCTGCTCGCGGACGACGCGCTGGACGCCGTACGGACCGTCCTGCTTCCGGTCGCGACGGTGGCGACACCGAATCTCGACGAGACGGCCGAGCTCACGGGGATCGAGGTGACGAGCGAGGAGGGCATGGGCCGCGCCGCGCGGCGGCTCCTGTCGTACGGGCCCCGCTGGGTCCTCGTGAAGGGCGGCCACCTGCCCGGCGCGGCCGTCGACCTGCTGACGGACGGGGTCGACCAGCACTGGTTCCGGGCGCCGCGCCACGACAACCGCCATACACACGGCACCGGTTGCACCCTGGCCTCGGCCATCGCGGTGGAGCTGGCACGGGGGCGGGAGGTACCGGAGGCGGTGCGGCTGGCGAAGGACTACGTCACGGGCGCGATAGCGGCGGGATTCGCCCTCGGTTCCGGTCTCGGACCGGTCGACCACGGCTGGCGGACACGCGCACAGCATTGACCCCGAGCCTCGGGTCGATCTTGTGGACGACTTCGGCGCTGAGCAGCGACACTTTGTCGGAGCCCAGGTAGGTGAGGGACTTCTTGTCGAAGACCCACACGTCGCGGTCGTCGCGGTCCTTGAAACTCAGGCCGATGCCGGGGCGTCCCACGACGTCCTTGGCGTTCTCGACCACCCTGACCCCCGGGATCTTGGCCGCGGCGCGGTAGAGCGCGGCGTCCACCTCGGGAAGGAGTGTCGCGGTGCCGAGCATGTCGCCGATCGTCTCCAGCGCCTGGCCCCGATTGATCGAGCCCTCGTCGGCCGTGTCGGCGTAGAACTTCTTGAGCAGCAACCGATAGCTGACCTGGTCGGCGAGCAAACCGCCCACCGGCGCCCCCACCGCAACCATCCCCCGGTTGAACGAGCGGATCGTGGCGTTCATCCGCCCCCGCAGCCGGTCGGGCGTCACCGACTGGCGACAGCGCGTAGACCACGAAGACCGTGCTCACGGTGTTGAACAGGAGCATCGCGTGCGAGGTCAGTGCGATGGACGCCAGAGTCCGATGCCGGTAGACCCAGGCCACCCCCTCACGCAGTTCGTGACCGAGGCTGCGCCGCGCGCCCTGCGGAGGCGGTCCAAAAGCGTATGTACCCAGGGACATCCACCAGGCGCGGCACGATCGAACCGTACCAGCGGAGCACCCCCGCACCGCAGTTGTTCAGCAGGACGAGACAGCGCGCACGAGGTGCGCCAGAAATCGAACACGTGATTGAATCCTCTTGCCCGTGGGGATCCCGTCGCAGGGCTCGCGACGGGAGGAGAGACGGCAACGAGGACGGGAAGGAGACGGAGAAGGCATGAACGTTCACACAGTCGGGATGCAGGCCCGGACCGGACAGGCGAGGCTGGAACCATGTCCGAACCGTTGCCTGTGATCGTGGCCCCGCCGGCGGAGACCGGCGGGCGCCGAGTACGTGTGCACGGAGAGAACCTCGGGTTGGCCTACAACCTCGAGGACCTGTCCGAGTTCCTGCGTCGCGCGGGTCTGGACGTGGACCCCGTGACCGCGGCGGTGTCCCCACTGATCGACTGGCGCGGCATCGGCCCGGAGTACTGGGGACCCGAAACGGGCGCTTGAGGCCGCCCACGCCGTCCCCGCGCTTCCGTACGGACGCCTGCCCTTGCCGGATCGTTCAGTTTCCGCAACCCGTGGAGACGCGGACCTTGTTGGACCAGGTGTTGGTGGTGACGTCGAGGACCATCAGGGTGGAGTTCCGCGCGTAGCCGTAGGCTGTGCAGTCCAGCAGGCCCGTCGTGACGTCGAAGCCGCCGCCGGGGCGCCCCCAGACGGTGCGCGCGGTGGCCGTCTTGTACCAGCTGGGAATGCCCGGGATGCGGGAGTCCTTGTAGAGGAGCATCTTCACCTGGCCGCCCTTGCTGAAACTCTGGCCGTGCAGGGTGATGCCGTAGACGCCGATCGTGCTCGGGCTGCGGGTGGCCCAGGCGTACGGGTTGTAGCCGTACGCCTTGCCCTCCACCGAGGACAGCCCGTTGGGCGAGGCCGTCTTGGTGCTGGTGGAGCGGACGGCGGTGTCCGCGTTCCCCGCGCACGCGGTGGTCGTGGCGATCACCGCGGTGGCGAGCAGACCGGCGAGTCCGAGCGCGGTGGCGCGTCGGCCGGAGCTGGATGCGGGTGCGGACGCAGATGTAGTGCGCATGATGGTTTCCCCCTGGAATCTGTTGGCCGCAACCCCCGTGGGCGGCCAACGTCCTGAGGGACTCCGATGGGCGAACTGCGGTTGCGGCGACGCGGGGACGGGGCGGACACCAAGGCGTCGCGGCGCCTCGGGCCCAGCCGACCGGTGCGCGAAAAATGCAGCTCACCGGCGTGATCCGAGAGGTGGACAGCGCGGCGATGCCCACTCGGGAAGCGTAGGGGCAACGGACTCTGCGGCCGGGGAGCCGTTCCCGCGGGGGAAGTAACCGAACTGGGCTCTCTGCCGTAGTCCGGTGTGCGCGCAGGGCGGTCACCCGCCCCCACCCAACTGCGCATCGTCCAACTCGCCCAATTCTTCCCTTGGCTGACCCTTCATCACGGCGTCACCTCCCGACGCTTGCGTTGTCGACGAAGTGGGAAAAGGTGATCCGGGCATGCCAATCCGGCCGCCCGTGCCCACATCGCGGTCGATCAAGGGGACGTAGTGACGAGAAGTTCGCGCATCCGCAAGGTCTCGCTCATCCTCGGCAGCGCCGTCGCGCTGGTCGTGGCCTTTCCGGGGAGCGCGCTCGCCGCGCCGCCCACGGCCCTGCCCGCCAACGCGGACGGACTTGAGCAGACGTTCCAGCCGGCCTTCGACTACGACACGGACGGCTGCTACTCCAGTCCCGCGATCGGCCCCGACGGGACGGTCAACGGCGGCCTCAATCCGTCCGGTGCCCTCAACGGCCAGTGCCGCGACGCCTCGGACCTCGACAACACCAACGGCTACTCACGCGAGAAGTGCAACAACGGCTGGTGCGCGATCATGTACGGCCTCTACTTCGAGAAGGACCAGGCCGTGGCCGGCAGTGGCCTCGGCGGGCACCGCCACGACTGGGAGCACGTCGTGGTCTGGGTGCAGAACGACGTTGCCCAGTATGTCTCCACCTCCGCCCACGGCAATTTCAACATCTACGGCCGTGACCAGATCCGTTGGGACGGGACGCACCCGAAGATCGTCTACCACAAGGACGGTCTGAGCACGCACTGCTTCCGCCCCGCGAACACCAACGACGAGCCGCCGGAGAACCACGACCACGTATGGCAGTTCCCCGCCCTGGTCGGCTGGAACGGCTACCCCGCGGGCCTGCGCGACAAGCTGAGCCAATACAACTTCGGCAGTGCCGTGTTCGGGCTCAAGGACGGGAACTTCAACAACCACTTGGTGAAGGCCAAGCCGGCCGGTATTCCCTTCGACCCCAACGCCTGACGGGGAGCCGGGAGGGGCGGGGCGGCGCCGTCGTCGTCCGGCCCCTCCCGGCCTGTCGGTCTGCCCGGCGAGTCCTCGTTCATCGATCCGACGGATCGTCAATTACCAGGTAATTCCGGCCAGTTGATACTGGTATCCAACTGCTCTTGGCCCGTGGGCGTGGCGTACGTCACCCTCAGGGGGAGCGGGAATGTGAAGCAGGCCTTCATGACTCCATGGCATGCTCACATCTAGTTACTCGCTGGTAATTCCTTGCCGCCCCCACCCCCCTCAGGACTGATCTTGCGTATCCGCAAGCGGCCCTTGCGCGCCGTCATGCCCGCGCTCGCCGCATCCGCCCTTTTCCTCGCCGCCGGTTGCTCCGCAGACCCCGGCCCGCGCTCCTCCTCCGCCGTCGAACAAACCCCGGACGCCGACACCTCGGCCGCCGCGACCGCGGACAGCGGCCAACCGCTCGCCGTCGCCGCCGCGCCCGAGCCGGCAGCCACCTCGACCGCCGTGGCGCGGCCCGGTGCGGCCGGCGGGAAGGCCCGCAAGACCGCGCTCAAGGTGGCGTCGTACGACAGCAGAACCCGACGAGCCGTCATATCCGCTGTGGACAAGGGGACGTCGCCGTCTCCCACCTCCGGAAGTTCCTCGGCGCCGAGCCGAACCGCCGTCGGAGATGTCATCGCCAGCGCCCCCGCGCCCGGCGCTCCCGACGGACTCCTCGCCGAGGTCACCAAGGTGATCGGCGACGCCGATGGCGGCACCGAGGTCCAGACCGCGCCGGCGACCCTGAACGCGCTGCTCGGCGACGACGAGGCGAAGGGCACCGTCCCCGTCGATCCCGCGTCCTTCGACGTGGAGCGGCTGCTGCCCGACGTGAAGGTCTCCTGGACGAGGACGGGAGACATCCACTCGGGTCCCGAGGGTGCGAAGGTCCCCCTCGGCAGCCTGCGGGTCGATGTCGCCGCGCAGGTCGGCACGGCCGAGGGGGCACCGGCCTCGGCGGCGGCCTCCGTATCCGGCTTCGTCCAGGTCAAGCCCGAGGTCGACTTCTCCTACGGCGGCGACTCCACAGGATCCGGACCGGCGGCGGCCTACCTCGGTGTCTCCGGCGACTGGACCTCGCAGTGGGCACTCAAGGGGCGCGCCGCCGCCTCCACCAAGCCGGTGCGAGTGCCGTTCGCAAAGCTGCACGCCGACCCCGTCCTTCAGGTCGGCCCCATTCCCGTCGTCGTGAACCTCGACCTGACCTGCTACTTCGAGATCAACGGCGACGGACGCGTCACCGTCGACATCGAGCAGGACCTCAAGGGCGACTTCAAGGCGGGCGGCACCTTCGGCCTGACCAAGGGCTGGACACCGGTCAACGAGTCGCACATGGAGAGCACTCCGGTACGCACCTCCGTCACCGCGGCCGGAAGTGTGAAGGCAGCCCTCGGCGCGCAGGCCACCGTCGGTCTGTACGGCACCGTGGGCGTCACCGCCGACCTGGCCCCCTATCTGCGCGGGGAGGCCGCCGGCACGGTCGACGTCACCTCCCCGGTCGGCTCCGACACGAAGACCGACGTCGAAGCGACAGGCGCCTGGGCCGTCTACGGCGGCATCGACCTGAGCGGCACCCTGCAGATCCAGCTGTCCATATTCGGCACGCCCGTCTTCCAGCACAGCATCCCGCTGGGCACGTTGCACCGGGAGTGGAAGCTCGCCGACGGCAAGGCATAGCTACGGGGAGAGCGGCTGCTCCTGAGGTCGGGGCGGCGTTCCCTGTACGGCGGCACCCAGGACTCGACGGCCTTCTCGACCTCGTCCAGCGAGGCGCCGTAGAACAGTTGGCCGACGCACTGCGCACCGCGGCGGCCGAACTGAGCACACCGACCCGGTGACCTCCTCGTGTGCAGGTCCTCCCCTGCGCGTGAGGTAGTGTTTACCTGCACGATCACGCGGGTGACCGCAGGTGAGACGCATCGGGACGTGGCGCAGCTTGGTAGCGCACTTGACTGGGGGTCAAGGGGTCGCAGGTTCAAATCCTGTCGTCCCGACGGTGCGAAGGGTCTTCGCAGGTGAAAGCCTGTGAGGGCCCTTTTTGCATAGGTCGTTTCCCCTCTTCACTCCGGGGGAGGAGCAGTGGTCCGGCGCGGCACCAGCGTGGGGGAGAGCTTGACCTGGACCGGGGCCTTTTGACGGTCGGCGATGCGCTCCAGGAGGAGGCGCGCGGCGTTCTCGCCGATCTCGTGGCCTGCCTGGTCGACGCTGGTGAGTGAAATCGGACCGAAGGAGGCGAACGTCGTGTTGTCGTAGCCGGCCACCGACATGTCACCGGGCACGGACAACCCGGCTTCGGTGAGCGCCTCCAGCACACCCATGGCAACGATGTCCGCACCGGCGAAGACAGCCGTAGGCCGGCGCGGGCGCGCGAGCAGTTCCTTGACGCCGTCGTACCCGCCCTGCTGGGTGTACGTGGTGGAGACGATGTCGATCTCCTCCGCGAGGCCGAGGGATCGCATGGCACGCCGGTAGCCGTCGGCGCGCTGGGCGTTGGGCATCTCCGCGATGCGCGTCGGGTCGGTTTCGTGGTGCTCGATGTGGGCGATCCGGCGGTGGCCGAGGTCGGCGAGGTGGCCGACGACCAAGGACGCGCCCGCCACGTCGTCGTCCGTCACGGTGTCGTACACCGGGGAATGCCCATGGCGGCCGATGACGACGGTCGGTACGACTGAGGCCACGTGCTCGAGATGGGCGCGCGGTGACACGGGCGCGATCAGGACGATGCCGTCCATTCCCCGGTCGATCATGGCCTCGGTGACTCTCGCCTCCTCCATCTCCCCATTGCAGCCTGGGCCCAGGAAGACCTGGTAATCGGTGTCCGCGAGCCGCCCGGTGATCCCGTCGAGGATCTCGGGGAAGAAGGGGTTGCGGATGTCGGGCAGCATCACCCCGATGGTGTACGTCTGCCCACGGAGGCCTCTGGCCCCCGCGTGCGGCCGGTAGCCGAGCTCGTCGATCGACCGGCGCACCTTCGCGCGCATCTCGGGGCTGGCTCCGTAGGCGTTGCGCAGCACCTTGGAGACAGCGGTGGTGGACACCTGGGCGTGACGTGCCACGTCGACGATCGTGACGCGGCGAGGTGGTGCTGGCGGCTCCATCCCGGTGCCCTCCGGTGAAGTGGGGAACGTTGCCGCAGAGTGTACGGACGGAGCCGCAGCTCAGTAAGGCGCAGTAAGCAGACCTGAGCCACATCCAGCAAGTCGTCGGGGGGATGGAAGGCGTCACCGCCGTAACACTTGCGCAGCTCGCGCGGCATCTTGACGTCACGCGGAGTGCTCTCTAGGGTCTGGCAGCACCCAGTGGGCAACGTTACCCATTGGATCGCATCCCTGGACGCCCTTACCGGGTCTCCGACCACATCCCCAAGACAGCGCCGTACTACCACATGAGCTACGACGACAACTCCGCCAGCTGGTTCAACCGCTACGCGCGCAGCTTCGGCGGCACCATCGCCGGCGGCACGTCCGAGATCCAGCGCACGATCATCGCCGGGCGTGTGCTCGGCCTGCCCCGTGGCTGAGGAGCCACCGTGCGGATCCGGTACGAGACGCAGGACCGCGTCGCGACCCTCACCCGGAATCGGACCGAAGGAGCCGGCGGCGGCGCCGCAACACCACCGCCCCGGCCGGAAGATCCGGCCGGGGCGGTGCAGTCGGGGCCCGCTGGGCGCCGACGGTAGGTCAGGCGAGGGTCGCGAGCGCTTCGTTCCAGGTCGTCGACGGGCGCATGACCGCCGCGGACTTGGCGGGGTCGGGCTGGTAGTAGCCGCCGATGTCGGCGGGCTTGCCCTGGACCGCGAGCAGTTCGCCGACGATCGTCTGCTCCTGCGCGGTGAGCGTCTCGGCGAGCGGGGCGAACGCCTTGGCGAGGTCCGCGTCGTCGGTCTGCTTGGCCAGCTCCTGCGCCCAGTAGAGGCCCAGGTAGAAGTGGCTGCCGCGGTTGTCGATGCCACCGACGCGACGGGTCGGCGACTTGTCCTCGTTGAGGAAGGTCGCCGTCGCACGGTCGAGGGTGTCGGCCAGGACCTGGGCGCGCGCGTTGCCCGTGGTCTGCGCGAGGTGCTCGAAGCTGGCCGCGAGGGCGAAGAACTCGCCCAGGCTGTCCCAGCGCAGGTAGTTCTCCTTGACCAGCTGCTGGACGTGCTTCGGGGCGGAGCCGCCGGCGCCCGTCTCGAACAGGCCGCCGCCCGCCATCAGCGGAACGACCGACAGCATCTTGGCGCTGGTGCCCAGCTCCAGGATCGGGAACAGGTCGGTCAGGTAGTCACGCAGCACGTTGCCGGTGACCGAGATCGTGTTCAGGCCCTTGCGGATGCGCTCCAGCGAGAACTTCGTCGCCTCGACCGGGGAGAGGATCTTGATCTCCAGGCCCTCGGTGTCGTGCTCCGGCAGGTACGCGTTGACCTTCTCGATGAGCTGCGCGTCGTGGGCGCGGGTCTCGTCCAGCCAGAACACCGCCGGGTCGCCGGTGGCGCGGGCGCGGGTGACGGCGAGCTTGACCCAGTCCTTGATCGGGTCGTCCTTGGTCTGGCAGGCGCGGAAGATGTCGCCCGCGCCGACGGCCTGCTCCAGGACCACGTTGCCGGCCTGGTCGACGAGGCGGACCGTGCCGGTGGTGGGGATCTCGAAGGTCTTGTCGTGGCTGCCGTACTCCTCGGCCTTCTGCGCCATCAGACCGACGTTCGGCACCGAGCCCATCGTGGACGGGTCGAAGGCGCCGTGGGCACGGCAGTCGTCGAGGACGACCTGGTAGACACCGGAGTAGCTGCTGTCCGGGAGGACCGCGAGGGTGTCGGCCTCCTGGCCGTCGGGGCCCCACATGTGGCCCGACGTGCGGATCATCGCCGGCATGGAGGCGTCGACGATGACATCGGACGGGACGTGCAGGTTGGTGATGCCCTTGTCCGAGTCGACCATCGCGAGGGCCGGGCCCTCGGCGAGCTCGGCGTCGAAGGACGCCTTGATCTCGGCGCCCTCGGGCAGCGCCTCCAGGCCCTTGAAGATGCCGCCCAGACCGTCGTTCGGGGTCAGACCGGCGGCGGCGAACGTCTCGCCGTACTTCGCGAACGTCTTCGGGAAGAAGGCGCGCACGACATGGCCGAAGATGATCGGGTCGGAGACCTTCATCATCGTGGCCTTGAGGTGCACGGAGAACAGCACGTCCTCGGCCTTGGCACGGGCGATCTGTGCCGTGAGGAACTCGCGCAGCGGCGCGACGTGCATGACGGACGCGTCCACGACCTCGCCCGCGAGGACGGGTACGGACTCGCGCAGCACGGTGGTGGAGCCGTCGTCGCCCGCCAGCTCGATACGGAGCGAGCCCGCCTCGGAGATCACCGCGGACTTCTCGGTGGAGCGGAAGTCGTCGACGCCCATGGTGGCGACGTTGGTCTTGGACTCGGGGGTCCAGGCGCCCATGCGGTGCGGGTGGGTCTTGGCGTAGTTCTTGACCGACGCGGGGGCGCGGCGGTCGGAGTTGCCCTCGCGCAGCACCGGGTTCACGGCGGAGCCCTTGACCTTGTCGTAACGGGCGCGGATGTCGCGCTCCTCGTCCGACTTCGGGTCGTCCGGGTAGGCCGGCAGTGCGTAGCCCTGCTCCTGCAGCTCGGCGACCGCGGCCTTCAGCTGCGGGATCGAGGCCGACACGTTCGGCAGCTTGATGATGTTCGCCTCGGGCGTCTTCGCCAGCTCACCGAGCTCGGCGAGGGCGTCGGGAACGCGCTGCCCCTCCTCGAGGAACTCGGGGAAGAGCGCGAGGATGCGCCCGGCCAGCGAGATGTCACGGGTCTCCACAGTGACACCCGCCTGGGAGGCGTACGCCTGGACCACCGGCAGGAACGAATACGTCGCCAGGGCCGGGGCCTCGTCAGTGTGCGTGTAAATGATGGTCGAGTCAGTCACCGGGTGCTCCGCTCCACGTCTGCAACATTGCTCGACATCAAGATATCTCGTGAGCGGTCCCGGCTCGACAGGGGTACGCCCCGGGCCGGGCGGGCAGCGGCCTTCGACCGCCCCGATCGACCGCAACCGATCGGGGCGAGTGACAGCTCCCGCGGCCGCCCCGGCCCGGCGTGGTGCGGGCATCCGGGCGCGTTTCCCCCGGCGCTACGGCTGTTTCGTGGCCTCGCGCTGATGGGGAATGCCCAGATCGAGGAGCTCCGCTCCACCCGGCTGGAGCGCCACCGTCCGTGTCGGCGCCGGAATGCGGATCCCCTCGTCGCGGTACCGCTTGTGCAGGCGTTTGATGAACTCGTGCTTGATCCGGTACTGGTCGCTGAACTCGCCCACGCCGAGGATGACGCTGAAGCTGATGCGGGAGTCGCCGAAGGTGTGGAAGCGGACGGCGGGCTCGTGGTCCGGTACGGCGCCGGTGATCTCGGTCATCGTCTCGGCGACGACCTCGGTGGTCACGCGCTCGACGTGCTCCAGGTCGCTGTCGTAGGCGACGCCGACCTGGAGGATGAGGGTCATCTGCTGCTCGGGGCGGTTGAAGTTGGTCATGTTGGTGCCCGCGAGCTGGTCGTTGGGGATGATGACCAGGTTGTTGGAGAGCTGACGTACCGTCGTGTTGCGCCAGTTGATGTCGACGACATAGCCCTCCTCTCCGCTGCTGAGGCGGATGTAGTCGCCGGGCTGCACCGTTTTCGAGGCGAGGATGTGGACGCCCGCGAAGAGGTTGGCGAGGGTGTCCTGCAGGGCGAGCGCGACGGCCAGACCACCCACACCCAGGGCCGTGAGCAGCGGGGCTATGGAGATCCCCAGCGTCTGCAGGACGACGAGGAAGCCCATCGCCAGCACCACGACCCGGGTGATGTTGACGAAGATGGTGGCCGAACCGGCGACCCCCGACCGCGACTGGGCCAGTGATCGCACCAGGCCGGTGATGAGCCGGGCCGCGGTGAGCGTCGCGACGAAGAGGAGCACCACCGTCAGGACCTTGTTGACGTTGCGCCCGACCGGAGCGGTCAGTGGAAGCACCGCGGCCGCCGCCGAGACACCCGCGGCGATCGCCCCCCAGGGAACGAGAGTTCGCAGCGCGTCGACGAGGAAGTCGTCGCCGCTCCACCGGGTGCGCGACGCGTGCTTGCCGAGCCAGCGCAGTAGCACGCGCAAGAGGAAGGCCGCCAGGAGGCCCGCGACCACGGCGATTCCGGCGACCATCAGGTCGTCCAGGGTGAGGGAGCGTTTCACCGGCAGCCTCCCGTGCGAACGAGGGGAAGGCCCGCGGGCCGGATGTGCTGTGTCGTCACTTGCCACCTGCTCGAATCCGGGAATGCACGATCACGCCCGGACACGTGTTCGTCGTCCGGGGCGACCGCTCATCCTGCCGTATTCGCGCGTACCTTCCGTACCGGGCCGCACAGTTCCGGCACCGCCGGCCGCCCGTCACCAGGCGTGCGGGGCCCCGCCGTTGACGACGGCGACGCCCGGGGTGCCGCTCAGATCACCTTCAGACGCACCAGCGCCCCCAGCGTCAGCGCCCCCGGAAGCAGCGGCAGCCACACGGTGATGATCCGGTACGCCAGCACCACCGCGGTCACCACGGCCACCGGACCGCCCGCCGCCACCAACGCGACGACCAGCGCCGCCTCCACCGAGCCGATCCCGCCCGGCGTGGGCACCACCGCGACCGCGGCCGTCGCCGCCAGGTACGCGACCGCCATGTGCATGGGCGGCACGGGCAACTGCAGCGCCTGCCCCACCGCCGTCAGTCCGGCGGCCTGCAGCAGGGGGAAGGCGAGCGATCCGCCCCACAGGGCCAGCGCGCGAGCCGGACGGGTGTGCACGGAGCGTGCCTCGCCGAGCGCGGTGCGCACGAAGGAGAACACGGCCGTGCGCAGCCGACGTACGACAAGGAGCGCCGCCGCCGCGACGCAGAGGATCAGGCCCGCGGTGAGCAGCAGGGGGCCGATCGCCCCGGCCGGGAGGAGTCCTCCGATGCGCAGCGCTCCGGGGAACGCGATGAGCAGGCCCACCAGCAGGCCCACGCGGGCGATCGACTCCGCGAGCAGATAGAGCGCGAGCGCGGCCGACGAGCGGGCGAGCGGGACGCCGCACACCGTCATGAAGCGCAGATTCACCGCGCCGGCGCCCAGGCCCGTCGGCAGCAGGTGGTTGGCCGCGCCCGCCGCGAACTGGGTGGCGAGCAGTCGGCGCGCGGGCAGCCGCTGCATGACGGCGCCCTGGCGTGTGACGGCCGCGGCGACCCAGGTCAGGCAGGTCGCGGCGGCCGCCGCGAGCAGCCATGGCCACTCGGCCCTGCGCAGATGGCCGAAGCCCTCCACGAGCACGGACCAGTGGCGCACCGCGACCACGAGCACGAGGGCGAGCGGGAGCATGCACAGGACCGTCCGGAGGGGGAAGCGCCGGAGGCGCCCCTCGGGCACTCGGGTCAGTTCCTTGGCAAAGCGAACAGCTGTCACATCGGGAGAGGTTTTCCACACCGCACCAACGTGGGGTTGCGGGCGTGGGTCCGGCGGCTGACACGTCGGGCAAGGTGAGGCAGGGGGCCGGGTCGTCGGAGCCGGGGTCCCAGGTGCCGTCATGGGTTCTTTCGTGCGCGTGGACTTCCCCCGGTGGCCATTGACCTCAACAACGCTTGAGGTCGTACGGTCACTTCCATGAGCATGGAGACCACAGCCTGGACCCAGCTGCACAGCGTCATGAACGCGCAGCAGGAGCGCCGCCCCTTCGCCCGCGCGACACTTCGCCGTATCGCCGCCTTCGCCCGTCCGCATCGCCGCAGAATCGGCCAGTTCGTGGTCCTCAGCGTGCTGACCGCATTGCTGGCCGTCGCGACGCCGGTGCTCGCCGGGCGCGTCGTCGACGCCCTCGTGTCCGGCGGCGACGAGTCCACCGTCATCCGCCTTGCCGTGCTCATCGCCCTCATCGCGCTCGCCGAGGCGGCGTTCGGGATCCTGGGCCGCTGGCTGTCGGCGACGCTCGGCGAAGGACTCATCCTCGATCTGCGGACGGCTGTGTTCGATCATGTGCAGCGCATGCCGGTCGCGTTCTTCACACGTACCCGTACGGGAGCGCTCGTCAGCCGACTCAACAACGACGTGATCGGAGCGCAGCGCGCCTTCAGCAACACCCTGTCCGGAGTCGTCGCCAATCTCGTGACGCTGCTGCTCACCCTCGCCGTCATGCTGACCCTGTCCTGGCAGATCACGCTGCTCGCGCTGGCACTGCTGCCGGTGTTCGTGGTGCCCGCGCGCCGCATGGGCAGCCGGATGGCCAAGCTCCAGCGGGAAGCCGCGAACCTGAACGCGGCCATGGGTACGCGGATGACCGAGCGATTCTCCGCGCCCGGTGCCACCCTCATCAAGCTCTTCGGACGGCCAGAGGACGAGTCCGCGCAGTTCGCGGCGCGGGCCCGGCGGGTGCGGGACATCGGGGTGCGTACGGCGATGGCGCAGTCGGCGTTCATCACGGCCCTCACGCTTGTCTCCGCCCTGGCGCTCGCGCTGGTGTACGGGCTCGGCGGCTGGTTCGCGCTGCGTGGCAGCCTGGAGCCGGGCGCCGTCGTGTCGCTGGCGCTGCTGCTCACCCGCCTGTACGCGCCGCTCACGTCGCTGGCCGGGGCGCGCGTGGAGGTCATGAGCGCCCTGGTGAGCTTCGAGCGGGTCTTCGAGGTGCTCGACCTCAAGCCGCTCATCGAGGAGAAACCGACTGCCCGCAAGGTCCCGGAGGGGCCGGCGTCCGTCGAGTTCGACGGCGTGCGCTTCGCCTACCCCTCCGCCGACAAGGTCTCGCTGGCCTCCCTGGAGGAAGTCGCCACCCTCGACACCCGCGGCGGCGCCGAGGTCCTGCGCGGCGTCTCCTTCCGCGCCGAGCCCGGCCAGACCGTCGCGCTCGTCGGCTCCTCCGGCGCCGGAAAGTCGACCATCGCACAGCTGCTGCCGCGCCTGTACGACACCGACGACGGCGTCGTCCGCATCGGCGGCGTCGATGTCCGCGACCTGAGCACCGAGTCGATGCGCGAGACCCTCGGCATGGTCACGCAGGACGGGCACCTGTTCCATGACTCGGTGCGGGCGAACCTGCTGCTGGCCCGCCCGTCCGCGACCGAGGACGACCTGTGGGACGTACTGCGCCGCGCCCGCCTGGAAGACCTCGTACGCTCCCTGCCCGACGGCCTCGACACCGTCGTCGGCGAGCGCGGCTACCGGCTCTCCGGCGGCGAGCGCCAGCGCATGACCATCGCCCGGCTGCTGCTCGCCCGCCAACGCGTCGTCATCCTCGACGAGGCCACCGCCCATCTGGACAACACCTCGGAGGCGGCCGTCCAGGAGGCGCTCGCCGAGGCCCTGGAGGGGCGGACGGCCGTGGTCATCGCGCACCGGCTGTCCACCGTGCGCTCGGCCGACGTGATCCTCGTCGTCGAGGCCGGTCGGATCGTGGAGCGGGGCACGCACGAGGAACTGCTCGCCGTGGACGGGCGGTACGCGGAGCTGTACCGGACGCAGTTCAGCAAGTCCGCGATGAACGGGGTGGCGCATGGCAGAGGCGTGACGAAAATCGCGGAGGCTCCGGAGGCGGTGGCGTAGGCACGGACCGGCGCCCGCCGTACTCTGACGGGCGTCGGCGCGTACCCGTCAGCGGGACGCGACCCTCTTCACCCACAGGAGCACCGGATCATGCTGCGCTCCATGTTCAAGAAGATCTAACACTTGGTCATCTGTGCAGGTCAGAGGCATGGTGGGGCCGCTTGGGTCAGCAAACGGTCAGCATGGGGTGCGGAGGTGTCCCAGCTTGCTGACCTGGGCGACCGCCACGGTGGGGACCTGGGCGCAGTTCCTCGCTCCCGTTCGGAAGGTTCGCTTCGTGACTCGACAGCTCGCCCGCGGTATGGGGTCCTTCTTCAAGGACTTTGGTACACCATCAACTGCCTCACGAGGCAAGACTCCTTCTGTGATCACACCCAACAAGTGACCATAGGGAAAGTGCAGTTCAGAGGCCAAGTCTGCCGGGATGTGCTTCAGCGCGACGGAACCTCTTCTCGTGACGTCGCCGGGGCGACCAGCGCGAGAGGGCTTGGCCCGGTGATGAAACCCGCAGAGCGCTCGAAGGTTGGTCTCTCGGTGGTCATCACCGGGAAGGATGTGGTCCACGTCCGTGGCTGGCTCACCACAACTCTCGCCGTACTGGTCGCGGTGAGTGCAGCGGTGTCCGTCTCGCCGTGCTGAAAAGGCATTCCCTCCTGGCAGTCGGCCGGCTCCCAGAAGGGTGGGAACGTCGGCGGCCGTTGCCTGCACCCTGCCCGTCTGCGTCAACGCCTCGTCGACCATCTCTCGAACGGGACAAGCCGGGTCAGCTCGCCCAGATGGCCGGGCGCGAAAGCCCCCGCAGCAACGACAACCTCACGAGAGATGACAGACATGGCACCCAACGGAGCTCCCGCCGAACAGTGATCTTGGTCGACACGGTTCTAGCAGGAGCTCCGTCCTCTTGCGGCCGACTTGACGCACTCGGCCCCACGCCTATCTACACGGCATTGGACCTAGTACACGCTGACGCCGTACGCGCTCAGCGCCTCCGTCACCGGCTGGAAGAAGGTCGTACCGCCGGAGGAGCAGTTGCCGCTGCCGCCGGAGGTCAGGCCGATCGCCTTGGTGCCGTCGAACAGCGCGCCGCCGGAGTCGCCGGGCTCGGCGCAGACATTGGTCTGTATGAGACCGTAGACGATGTCGCCGCCGCCGTAGTTCACCGTGGCGTTGAGGGCCTGAACGGTGCCGCTGTGGAGCCCGGTGGTGGAGCCGCTGCGCTTGACGGACTCGCCGACGTAGGCGTTGGCGGCGGAGGTGATGTCCTGGCTGGTGCCGTTGTAGAGGTTGACGGTGCCGGGGTGGGTGACGCCGGCGTTGTCGTAGCGGACGATGCCGTAGTCGTTGGTCGGGAAGCTGGAGCCGGTGGTGGGGCCGATGTAGGTGCTCAGGCCGGAGTTGGTGTACCAGTTCGGGTAGCCGTCGGTGCAGTGGCCGGCGGTCAGGAAGTAGTAGGCGCCGCTGCCGCTTTGGACGTTGAAGCCGGCGGAGCACCGCCAGCCGCCGCTGGCGTAGATCGCTGTGCCGCCGTCGAGCAGCTTCTTGAAGGTGCCGCTGACGCGCTTGAAGGTGACCGCGTCACCGTAGGAGGCGGTGGCGGACTTGAGCTTGGCGAGCTCGGCGCGCGAGACGCTGCTGTCGGCGCTCACCACGAGGGCGTTGCTCTTGGGGTCGACGACCCAGGCGGTGCCGGGTATATCGGCAGCCTTGGTGGCATCGCCGGCCTTGGCCAGCTGCGCGGAGCTGTAGGTGACGAACTTGGGCACGGCACCGGCCTCGCGGACGGCCTGCGCAGCCTTCTGCGTGGTGACGTTGACCACCGCGGCCTTGGCCTCAGCGTCGTAGTACGAACCGGCCGTCGAGGTAGTGCCGAGGGTCTTGGTGAGCTTGGCCGCGGCCTCGGGCGAGGCCTTGGCCGAGGGGGCGGCCTGGGCGGTGGGCATGGTGAGCGTCACCGCGAGGAGCCCGGACGCCACGGCGATCAGCCCGGAGCGTCTGGCGATGTGGGGGGACTTGAGCTTCACTCGTTCCTCCTGCGTGGGGAGTGGGGAGGCCGGTCAGGGCGGCACGCGAGCCCCTCTTAAGAGTTGCGTGTCCCTGACAAGTACCGAGAGGAGTATTGCGTGCCCCGCAGGCGGCGGACAAGCAACCGGAAGCAGAATTTACGCGCGTAACACGTTGGTGACGTACCTGCTTCCGAAGTCCTGAACAGCCATGACTGGTGCGGCGATTGGGCAGCCGTCAGTAAGTCCACGCCTGCCGCCCGGCCACTCGCGGACTTCATCGACGACGCCCGCGCGGGCACCGAGGCGGCGGAAGCAATGGCGGACGCGAGCATGAGCGTCATGCCTGAGGCAGAAGGTGCCACGGCGGACGCCGGGATCCGCCAACTGCTCTCTGTCTTTCTCCACGGGGGGCGCCGCTTGGCAGCTCAAGGAGCTGGGGATGGAGCGCGATGTCCTCAAACGCTGCATGGTCCTGTGGGTGAAGTAGTTGCGGCGGACCCGGCAGCGGTGGCCGGCGTGATCAGCGACAACAGGAACGAGCACGGCATCCCGCACACCGTTTCCTGTCGCGCCCTGGGCGTGAGCGAGTCATGGTCGGCCCTCTTCGCACGGCTGCTCGCCCCGCATCAGGCGGGTCCGCTCCTCATCCAGGTCGACCTGACCGGTTTCAACAGCCGTTTCCACCCACTCGCAAGTGGCCTTCACACGGTCGACGTTCTTGTGCACGGCCGCCTGTTCGTCACTGGACAACCGACGGTCTCGCAGCTGGGGCACAACCGGCCGGCCGTGGTAGCCAACCGCTGGCTGGCCCCGACCAGGTCGAGGAACTCGATCGCGTGCTCGATCCGTTTGACCGCGGGCGCAACCGGCGATTCGCGGTGGAAGGCATCCTCGAGCGGCGTGTGCGGTGCGTGGGTGGCGAAGGCGTCCCGTCCGCTTCAGTGTCTGAAATCCACCATGTCGCTTACCTGAGGAAATGGGGTTTCCTCAGTAATGCGGCTGGCGATGCCGCGTAAGTCCAGCCCGGCGCCGACCATTCACCGCCGTCCTCCGCGGCCAGGGCCCTGGGGAGAGTCGTGTTCGCGCGGGTTTGACCACGGGGCGCGAGCGCATGGGGCAGGCGGCGCGCGGCGTGGACCCCCGCTCATGGCATGACAGATCAGCTTTCCGGCCCCAAGCCCTTCAGCCGTGCGGCCCCGCCGCTGGAGAAGCCGTGTGCTCGGTTCCCTCGGGCCGTAGGATCGGTGATCTCGTGGGGGAGGTGGTCATGGGCAGGCGACGCCCTGGCACGCCGACGCTGGAGGAGGTGGCCGCCCACGCCGGAGTGGGACGGGGCACGGTCTCCCGCGTCATCAACAACGCGGCCGGTGTGAAGGAGTCGACGCGCCGGGCCGTGCAGCGAGCCATCGAGGAACTGGGCTACGTGCCCAATCTCGCTGCCCGGTCCCTGGCCGGGCAGCGGGCCGACGCCGTCGCCCTCGTCCTGACGGAGCCGGACTGGAGGCAGTTCGCGGAGCCGTTCTTCTCCGAGATCGTCCGCTCGCTCGGGGACGCGCTGGCAGACACCGGGATGCAACTGCTGCTGACCTTGGTCCGTTCGGAAGCCGAGCGGAAGCGTTTCCTCGAGTACGCGCGCGGCGGCCGGGTCGACGGAGCACTGCTGGTGTCCGTGCACGCGGGCGACCCGCTGCCGGACATGCTCGCCGAGGCCCGGTTGCCGACCGTGCTGCTGGGGCGCCGCTCGGGCGACGAGCACGTCAGTTACGTCGACGCGGACAACGTCGGCGGTGCCCGCGGCGCCGTCTCCCACCTGCTTCAACGGGGCCGCACAGCGATCGCCACCATCACCGGGCCGCTCGACATGTACGTCGCCCGGTGTCGGCTGCGCGGTTACCAAGAGGCCCTGGCGGCGGCGGGCCTGGGGGCCGAGCCGTCCTGGGTCGCCGAGAGCGACTTCACGCAGGAGAGCGGACGCCGGGCCATGGCCGCACTGATCGAACGGCACCCGGAGATCGACGGTGTCCTCGCCGCGTCGGACACCACCGCGGCGGGCGCTCTGCAGGCGCTGCGCGCGGCGGGGCGGCGGGTGCCCGAGGACGTCGCCGTGATCGGTTTCGACGACTTTCCGCTGGCTGAGCGGACCGAGCCGCGGCTGACCACGGTTCGTCAGCCGCTGGAGGAGATCGGGCGGGCCATGATCCGGCTCCTCCTCGAGGAGATGGACGAGCCCGCCTTGGCCTGGCGCCACGTCATCCTCCGTACGGAGCTGGTGGTGCGCGAGTCGTCCTGACCGCCGTCGGCCGACACAGTGGTTTGGGAGCGCTCCCGAAGCGAGGGCGCGCGACGGCGTACCGTGCGCCCCCCGCCGGCCTGGCATCCTCGAAAAGTTTCGACGGGTTCGCGTCCACTGTCTTGTCAGGGGCATGAAGCCTCCCTAGAGTCCCTGCCGAAACCGAGGAAATGGGAGCGCTCCCATTCTTGTCGCATGGGAGCGCTCCCGCACCTACTCCCCACCCCTTCGGAGAGGATCCGCATGCGACCGTCACCCCACCATGCCCGCGGCGCGCGTGGTCTGTTCGGCGCCCTGCTCACCTCGCTCGTCTCGCTGGCCGCGTTGCTGACCACTGCCTCGGTGGCACAGGCCGACACCACCATCTGCGAACCGTTCGGGTCGACGACGATCCAGGGCCGCTACGTCGTCCAGAACAACCGCTGGGGCACCAGCGAGACCCAGTGCATCACCGCCACCGACTCGGGATTCGGGGTCACCCAGGCCAACGGCTCAGTCCCCACGAACGGCGCCCCCAAGTCCTACCCGTCCGTCTACAACGGCTGCCACTACACCAACTGCTCGCCCGGCACCAACCTTCCCGCCCGGCTCAGCACCATCTCCAGCTCGCCCAGCAGCATCTCCTACGGCTACGTGAGCGACGCGGCGTACAACGCCTCGTACGACATCTGGCTCGACCCCACGCCCCGCACGGACGGCGTCAACCGGACCGAGATCATGGTCTGGTTCAACAAGGTCGGATCCATCCAGCCCATTGGCTCGCAGGTCGGCACGGCCACCGTGGCCGGGCGCCAGTGGCAGGTATGGACCGGAAACAACGGCTCCAACGACGTACTGTCCTTCGTCGCACCGTCGGCGATCACCAGCTGGAGCTTCGACGTCATGGACTTCGTCCGCCAGGCCGTCTCCCGCGGACTGGCGCAGAACGACTGGTACCTGACCAGCGTTCAGGCGGGCTTCGAGCCTTGGCAGAACGGCGCCGGCCTCGCCGTGACCTCGTTCTCCTCCACGGTCAACACCGGCGGCGGCAACCCCGGTGACCCGGGCAGCCCCACGGCCTGCAAGGTGGCCTACGCGACGAACGTCTGGGAGGGCGGCTTCACCGCCGACGTCACCGTCACCAACACCGGTTCCTCCCCTGTCAACGGCTGGAAGCTCGGGTTCACCCTGCCCGCCGGGCAGCAGATCACCAGCACCTGGAACGCCGGGGTCTCCCCGTCATCGGGAGTGGTCACGGCAAGCGGCCTCGCGTACAACGCGCAGATCACGCCCGGCGACCGGGTGTCCTTCGGCTTCCAGGGCAGCTACGCCGGCACCTTCGCCGCGCCGGCCGGCTTCAGCCTGAACGGCGCCGCCTGCACCACCGCCTGACACATCCGCTCACTCCGGGACCCGCCCGCGTTCCCCGCTGTCACGCGGGCGGGCTCCGGCCCCCGCTCGGCGCCGCCCCGCTCCCGGCCCCTCCCGGAAAGGCCCACCCGCATGCGCCTCCTGACCGCCCGCCGCGGCCCGGCGACGGCCGCCCTGGCCCTGTGCGCCGCCGCTCTGCCCCTCATCGGGCCGACCGCCGCCGTGCCGCAGCCCGCCCCCACCTCGTCCGCCGCCGGCCTTCCCTACCAGGACGCCTCCTTACCGGTGCCCGACCGCGTCGACGACCTGCTGTCGCGTATGACGCTGGACGACAAGATCGGCCAGATGACGCAGATCGAGAAGGACGCCCTCGTCCCGCAGTCCGACCTCGCCACCTACCGCATCGGGTCCGTGCTGTCTGGGGGCGACTCCACAGTCAGCCCCAACCACGCCCGCACCTGGGCCGACACCTACGACAGCCTCCAGCGCACCACGCTGACCACCCCGCTCGGCATCCCGATGATCTACGGGATCGACGCCGTGCACGGCCACAACGCGGTGCGCGGCGCCACCCTCTTCCCGCACAACATCGGCCTGGGCGCCACCCGTGACCCCGCGCTCGTCCAGCGCATCGGACAGGCAGTCGCCGAGGAGGTGTCCGGCACCGGCATCGACTGGGATTTCGCCCCCTGCCTGTGCGTGGCCCGCAACGACCGGTGGGGTCGTACCTACGAGTCGTATGGCGAGACACCGGAGCTGCCCTCCGCCATGACGACGTTCGTCACCGGCCTGCAGGGCGAGACCCTGGGTGCCGGCCCGGCCTCCGTGCTCGCCACCGCCAAGCACTACCTCGGCGACGGCGGTACCGCCGGCGGCGTGGACCAGGGCAACACCGAGTTGTCCGAGGCCGAGCTGCGGGCGATCCACCTGCCGCCGTTCAAGGAGGCGGTGCGCCGCGGCGTGGGGTCGGTGATGCTGTCGTACAGCAGCTGGAACGGCGTCAAGTCCCATGCGCACAAGTACCTGGTGACCGATGTCCTCAAGGGGGAACTGGGCTTCACCGGGTTCGTCGTCTCCGACTGGGCCGCCGTCGACCAGCTCGACGGTCAGAGCGGCTTCACCGGCGCCGAGATCAGCACGGCCGTCAATGCGGGCGTCGACATGGTGATGGTGCCGCACGACTACAAGAACTTCCTCACCCTGCTGCGTGGCGAGGTCACCGCGGGCCGGATCCCGCAGTCCCGGATCGACGACGCCAATCGCCGCGTCCTGACGAAGAAGTTCCAACTCGGGCTGTTCGAGAGACCGTTCACCGACCGGTCGTACACTGCCACGGTCGGGTCGGCCGCGCACCGGGACCTGGCCCGGCAGGCGGTGCGTGAGTCCCAGGTGCTGTTGAAGAACGACGGCGGGATCCTGCCGCTGCCCAAGCCGGCGAAGCTCTTCGTCGCCGGCAAGTCCGCCGACGACATCGGCAACCAGAGCGGGGGCTGGACCGTGGGCTGGCAGGGCCGCAGCGGCCCCGTCACCGACGGCACCACTGTCCTCCAGGGCATCCGCGCCGCCGTCACCGACCCGTCCCGGGTCACCTACGACCGCTACGGCAACGGCATCGACGCGAGCTACGGCGCCGCTGTCGCCGTCGTCGGCGAGACACCGTACGCCGAAGGCAAGGGCGACCGGCCGAACGGCATGGGGCTGGACCAGGAGGATCTGCAGACCCTCGCCCGGCTGAAGGCGAGCGGGGTGCCGGTCGTCGCGGTCCTGGTCTCCGGCCGGCCGCTCGACGTCTCCGCCCAGTTGCCCGACTGGAAGGCGCTGCTCGCCGCCTGGCTGCCCGGCACCGAGGGCGCCGGCGTCTCCGACGTCCTGTTCGGCGACTACGTCCCCACCGGCAAGCTGCCGCTGACCTGGATGAAGAGCGCCTCGCAGCAGCCGATCAACGACGGTGACGGCAAGGCTGCGCTCTTCCCGTACGGATACGGGCTGACGTACGACGACACGGACCCGGACCCTGACCCGGAGCCCACGCCGACCCCGACGCAGGGCGCGTGCACCGCGCAGTTCCGCACCGTTTCCTCCTGGCAGGGCGGCTACCAGGCGGAGGTCACAGTCAAGAACACCGGCTCCGCCGCGCTGACGGGCTGGACTGTCGACTGGGATCCGGCCGGCTCCACCATCACCAGCCTCTGGAACGGCTCACTGACCACCGCCCAGGACCGGGCCACCGTCCGCAACGCCGCCTTCAACGGCTCCCTGCTCTCCGGCGCCACCACCCCGTTCGGCTTCACCGCGAACGGCACCGCGGGCACACCGGCCCTGCACTGCACGGGCAGCTGACCGCATGTCGTCCCCCGTGCCCCACAGACCACACCCCGCAGCTCCACCCCGCACCACCTCGTACCACCGGCAGATCACCCACGAGGAGGGCACATGACACACCGAAACGGCAGAGCACCGGAACACGGGCCGAAACCGGGCCGCCGACGGCGCCGGACGACCTCGGTCGCCGCGGCGCTTGTCACCCTGGCGCTGGGCCTGGCAGGGCAGCTCACCGGGTATCCGGCGGCCGCCGCCGAGGCCCACGTCGACAACCCGTTCTCCGGAGCGAGCTTCTACGTCAATCCCGACTACGCCGACCTCGTCGGCACCTCGGTGGCGCAGACCTCGGACGCCACGCTCAAGGCCAGGATGCAGAAGGTGGGGACCTATCCCACCGCGGTGTGGCTCGACCGCATCGCGGCCATCAAGGGCGGTGCCGCAAACGCCGGACGCAAGAGCCTGGCCGACCACCTCGATCTGGCCCTGGCTCAGAAGAAGCCCGGGCAGCCGATCACCGCGACGTTCGTGGTCTACGACCTGCCCGGCCGGGACTGCGCGGCGCTCGCCTCCAACGGCGAACTCCCGCTGACCCAAGCGGGGTTGGACCGCTACAAGACCGAGTACATCGACGCCATCGCGAACGTCTTCAAGAACCCGAAGTACCAGGACATCCGCATCACGACGGTCATCGAGCCGGACGGCCTGCCCAACCTCGTGACCAACAGCGCCGACCCGGAGTGCGCCCAGGCCAAGAGCACCGGCATCTACGTCAAGGGCGTCCAGTACGCCCTCGACAAGCTGCACGCCGTCCCCAACGTCTACACGTACCTGGACTTCGCGCACTCCGGCTGGCTCGGCTGGGACAACAACCTGTCCCAGACCGTGCAGCTCTACACCGATGTCGCCAAGGGCACCGCGGCCGGAGTCTCCAGCGTCGACGGGCTGATCACCAACGTCGCCAACTACACGCCGTCCAAAGAGCCGTTCCTGCCCGATCCCGACAAGACCGTCGGCGGGAACATGGTCAAGTCCAGCAAGTTCTACGAGTGGAACCCCAACTTCGACGAGTCGGACTTCACCATGAACGTCCACAAGGCGCTCGTGGCGGGCGGCTGGCCCGCGTCGACGGGCATGGTGATCGACACCTCCCGCAACGGGTGGGGCGGCACCGGACGCCCCACCGCGGAGAGCACCAGCACCGCCCTCGACACCTATGCCAACGAATCCCGCGTCGACCGACGGGCACACCGGGGCCTGTGGTGCAACGCCAACGGTGCCGGACTCGGGCAGCCCCCGCAGGCCGCGCCTTCCGACTACCCCGACTCCCACCTCGACGCTTACCTGTGGGTGAAGCCGCCGGGCGAGTCGGACGGCGCCAGCACCGAGATCCCCAACGACGAGGGCAAGCGCATGGACCCCATGTGCGACCCGACGTACACGGCGCCCAACGCGGGCGGCAACAAGACGGGTGCGCTGCCGAACGCCCCGCTGGCCGGGCACTGGTTCCCCGAGCAGTTCGCGATGCTGGTGAGGAACGCCTACCCGGCCGTGCCCACGGACGGTGGCGGCACCCCCCCGGGCGGTGACACCACCGCGCCGACCGCGCCGACCGGCCTGAAGGCCCCCCAGAAGACCGCGTCCAGCGTCTCCCTGTCCTGGACGGCGTCCACCGACGACACGGGCGTGAGCGGGTACGACGTCTACCGCGACGGCACGAAGGTCACGGCCGCGCCGGTGGCCGGCACCGCGTTCACGGACACCGGGCTCAGCGCGGCCACGGCGTACAGCTACACCGTCCGCGCCCGTGATGCCGCCGGGAACGTCTCGGCGCCTTCCGCCGCGCTGAGCGTCACCACCGACACGTCCGGCGGCACGCCGGACCCCTCGGGCGGCCTCAAGATCCGCTACAAGAACAACGACTCCTCAGCCACCGACAACGCCGTCCGGCCGGGCCTGCAGATCGTCAACACCGGCAGCTCCGCCCTCGATCTGACCAAGGTCACGGCCCGCTACTACTTCACCCGGGACGGCGGCTCGCCCACCGTCAGCGCCTGGTGCGACTACGCGGCCGTCGGCTGCTCCAACGTCAGTCTGAAGGTCGTACCCCTGACCACGCCCGTGCCGGGAGCCGACGCCTACCTCGAAGTCGGCTTCACGGGCGGCACCCTGGCCGCCGGCCAGAACACGGGCGACCTGCAACTGCGGATGAGCAAGTCCGACTGGTCGAACTTCGACGAGGCCGGCGACTACAGCCGCGGCACCTCCACCACGTACACCGATTCCCCAACGATCCCCGCATACCTCGCGACCACGCGGGCCTGGGGAGCGCCGCCCGCCTGACCTACCCGCGCCGGGCACCTGCCGGCGCGGCCCCGAACGTCCTCGCCCGCCCGGTCGGCACACGTCCCGGGCGGGCGAGGACCTCCAGGTTTTCCCCTAAGAAGTCGCGCCCGTGGTGTTTCACCGCGGTTCGCCCCGGCTACTGGCAAGGGGACGCCGACATCGGTGGGCCGGTTTTTGCCGAAGAGGGTCAAGCCGCACAACTCACCGACTGAAGCCACGTGTTGCGTGGTGACCACGAGGGTTGCGGGCCGGGGGGAGACGTCGGCCTGCACCGTCTCGCCGCTCAATCGGCTGTCACAGGTCGTCGGGGAGCAGCCGGAAGGAGGGCTGCCCGGTCAGTGGCCGCATCATGCGAAAGTGGCCGTCCGTCGTGAAGATATCGGCCGTCTGGAAGGCCGCCGCCAGGGCAACGTTCATCGCGTCCGCCAGACCCACTCCCGCACCGCCGTCCGCGTCGACGTACCCGCGCATCACCGCCATGGCACTTCTCAGGTGTGGTGCGGTGTCGGGGACCTCGAACCGGCGGGCCTCCGCCTGGCCGGTGATGAAGTCCAGCGCGTTCATGGCGGCCTTGGTGCCGACTCGTGAGGTCAGCAGGTAGTCCAGTTCGGTGAGCACCATGGATGAGACCACGAGGTGCCCCGTTCGTGCGAGAGCTTCCCGGTGAGCGGAGTGGCGGGGGTCCTTCGGTGTGAACAGTCGGTACAGGGCGTTCGTGTCGGCGATGGCGACCGGGATGTCAGGCATCGGTCCCCCCGGCCACGTCTTCGCCCATCCCCCGTAGCGTCGTCTCGATCTCCTCGTCGTCAAGCACGGGGCCGCCCAAGTCCGGGATGTCCAGGTCGCCCATGGGATCGGTGCGAAACGGGTACGCGGGTCGGCCCGTCAGCGCACCGCGGGGCACGATGTCTCCTATCGGGACGCCGTCCTTCGTGATGGTCACTGTCTCTCCAGCCGCCACTCGGGCCAGGACACGCGATGTCTGCTGGTTGAGCTCCCTCAGCGGGACCTCCGCGCTGTCACTCATTCGTCCACTGTACTACTCGTTCTACATGGCTGCGCGGCCACTGTTCGGCACCGGGGTGGGGGACTACGCGGGGTCCTCCTCCGTCAGGTCATTGACCAGCGGTACGAGGAGCGGGTGGACCGAGAAGCCGGAGGCGGGACCCGGCCCCGACGCGTATTCGGCCGTGAGGACCTGGACGGCCGAGTCCGGAATCTTCCCCAGGCTTCCCAGCAGGCGGGTGATGCGGGTGACCGGCTTGGTGAAGCCTCGGAGGGAGCGGTCTTCGGGGTACTGACAGATGTCGTAGACGCTCTTGGCGTCCGCGACGCCGTCCACCTCGGTGGCGTACTTGATCACGTCGACCCGGTCCGCGTAGCCCTCGTAGGTCAGCCGGTCGAAGAGTTCCTGGAGCGCGTCGGCCGTCCAGCCCCCGTACGTCTCCTCCGTTCCGATGCGCTCGACCCGTTCGATGTCCTCGACTGAGCCCTCCTGGAGACTGAAGTCCAGGATCGGGGCGGCGACTTCCAGGAATCGCTTGGGCGTGAGCATGAAGAGCCGGCCGCCGCCGCGGGCCCTGAGTTCCTCGGTCAGCTCCGGCCGGGGGCCGCGGTTGAAGCCCTGCTCCTTGCGCCACCAGTCCTCCTTGGCGTCCGCCGTCACGAACAGCACGTCGCATTGACGGCGGGCGGCCTCGCGGAGGATCTGCTCCCAGACGAGATAGTCGGCGGCGGCCCCCACGCCGTCCTTCGTCTTGTCCATGTAACCCGGCGGCAGCCGCTTCTCGACCCGACGCATGCCCTCCGTGATCGCCTTGTCGTGGTCCTCCCGGCTCAGTGGAGCACCGACTCGGCCGTCGAGGGCGGGCTCCAGTTTCGCGATGACCGGGTCGGCGCTCGTGTTCTGCGTGATGTTCTGCCACTCGCCCTCACCGACCTTGACGATCGTCTCCTGCACGTCGCCGAAAACCTCGTCGAGTTGACCGCGCAGGCGCTCGGTCTCGTCCTCGGACAGGGCGACGCGGTTGGCCCAGGCGCGCAGAGTCCGCTCCGCCTGCGCCGAGTGAGCGGCCATGTCCTCGGCGGCCTGCGCGCCGGATGACCGGGCGTCGCTGAGCGTGCTTTCGCGGTTCCGCCAGAACTCCACGAGCGCCTGGTGGGGCACCCACAGCCGGCTCTCCAGAGCACCGAGCGCGCGCAGCAGGTCGCCGCGCGCCTGCTCTGTGTACCGGTAGAGGTTCAGCAGGACGTTGGCGTCGGGTGCGACCAGACCGTTGGTCAGTACGGCCGTGAAGTCCTCGTTGGTCGGCGTCCGGAAGGCCCCGAAGTCGTCGAAGAGGCCTCGGCCGTCCGCATCGCCCGTCGTGTCCTGCGCCACCGGCAACCCCCGTCGTTCCATGGACGTCGGAGGGCCGTGCGCCCCCTCGCGTCCGCCTGTGGTGACCGTACCGCTTTGATCGTGCCGAGTGATGGGGAACGGGGAAGTCTCACGGCCGGCGGGTGGAGGACTGTTGCCGGCTTGGGTGGCAGAGTAGCTCCGCCCACACGGTCTTGCCGGAGGGCAGGCGGGGGTCCGTGCCCCAGCGGTCGGCCAGTGCGTCGACCAGGAGCAGGCCGCGGCCCGACTCGTCGTCCGGGCCCTGCTCCGGGGGGATCGCGGGGCAACACTCGCCCCGAGTGTCGCTTACCGCGATGCGCAGGGTGCCGGCCGCTTCGTCCAGCGTCAGTGCCAGCAGGAAGTCGCGGCCCTGGACGCGACCGTGCAGCGCCGCGTTGGCGGCCAGCTCCGCAACGACGTGTTCCGCTCGCTCGATGACTCGGGGTGACATCTCCCATGCTGACAGCCGTTCCACGGCCAGGAGCCGGGCGAGGCGGGCGCCGCGGCGGGTGGAGGAGAGTCGCTGCGCGAACGTGCGTACGGTAGCGCAGAGTTGGGGCGTGGAGACGTTCATGGGGAAACGGTGGCGGGCGTGCGGGGGTGTGTTCCAGTAGCGCGGCTCGTACGCTGCGTCAGCGTACGAGCACGTTTTGTGGACAGTACGGGGATCTTGCCGTCACTGTGAGTCGATCGCGGGGATGCCGCAGAGGACGTACGCACCTGGAGGTGGCCGCGTATGACGGACAGCAGTGACCTGACGGCTTGCGACTGGGAGCGCGAGCCCGATCCTTCCGACAGTCTGCGGACCTTCGGGGCCGTCGTCCAGGCCCTTCGCGAGCATGCCGGGCTGAGCCGGGTGGACTTCGGGGCGCGGGTCAGGTTCTCCAAACACACCGTGGAATCGGTGGAGTTGGGGCGGCGGATGCCCGACGAGTCGTTCGTGGAGCGGGCGGAGGAGGTGCTGGGGAACACGGGGGCGCTGCGGAAGGCGGCCGGGCATCTGACGCGGGGTGAGGCGGGGCTGGCGGCTTGGTTCCGGCGGTGGGCTCGGCTGGAGAAGGTTGCGGTGAGCCTGTGTACGTATGAGTGCAGGCTGGTGCCGGGGTTGTTGCAGTCGGAGGGGTATGCGCGGGCGGTGTTCGACAACAGCATTCCGCCGCTGTCGGATGAGCAGTTGGAGGCCCAGGTCGTTGCGCGGATGGAGCGGCAGAAGATGCTGTAAGAGCGGCCGAATGTGCCGTTCAGCTTCATCGTCGAGGAGCACCTGTTCCGGCGTCGGCTTGGTGGGCGTGAGGTGACGCGGGGGCTGCTCCACCACGTGCTGGAACTGACCGCACCGCGCAATGTGACGCTGCAAATCATGCCGCTGGATGCCGAATCCCATGCCTGCCTGGACGGTCCCGTGCAGTTGTTGGAGACCCCTGAGCGGCGGCGGCTCGCGTACTCCGAAGGGCAGCAGAACGGCCGCCTGATCAGCGACGCGAAAGAGGTGAGCCTCCTCTACCAGTGCTATGACACACTGCGCTCGCAGGCCTTGAACCCCAAAGAGTCGCGGGGCCTGCTGGAGCGACTGCGAGGAGAGCTATGAGTACGACCGAACTCGCCTGGTTCAAGTCAAGCTACAGCGGCACCCAGGGCGACAGCTGCGTAGAGGTCGCCGTCACCGAACAGGCCATCTGCGTACGGGACTCCAAGGACGTGACGGGCCCACACTTCTCAGTAAAGCTGGCAGGCTGGACGCGGTTCGTGCAGTACGTCGCACGAGGCTGAGGCGTAACTGCGTCAGTGCTCCGCACGGGCAGCTGGGAGCCGTGTCGCGCTTGCTTCGCTCCGTCTGGGCGGGTGGTGCCTCCCAGGCCAGTTGCCGGAAGACAGGGTCGGCGGCAGCACTGCCCCTGACTCTCACGTGTACTGCGTGGAGATCGACAGGACGACGATCAGCCACATCCAGATCACGTTGAGGGCGAACTTAGGCATGCGGGTGGCCGCTTCCTGGTTCTTCCACTGTCGGCGTCTTCGGATCCAGTGAGTAGTGTGCATCGTGAAGTTGCAGGTCATGGGTCTGGTGTGAGGGGCGGTAGGGGGACTCGTGCTGATCGGCGGCCGGTGTCCACGGCGAAGATCGTCCGACCGGTCAGCTGGAGTGGTTCTCGGGTTCTGCTGTGCTTGCCGTAGGGGTCTGGCGAGCACTCTGGATCATTCCCTGCGCCAGGCGGCTGACCGGCCGCCAGGGCACACCGCAGCGAGTGGCGCCGATGCGCGCAGGAGGGACTGCAAGTCATGATCCTCCCGAAGGTCCGGGACCCTCGCTTCGTGACGATCCGCCGTGGTGGGACTCTCACTGATGCGGATCACCGTCTCCTCGCTCTATGGGCTGCCTCGTGTGCAGAGCACGTCCTTGGCCTCTTCGAGTCGGCCCAGCCTGGGGACCCGCGGCCACGCCAGGCGATCGAGCATGCCCGGGCATGGGTGCGTGGCGAGGTCAAGATGATGCAGGCTCGCGCGGCGGGCGGCCATGCGATGGGGGCAGCCAGAGACCTGCGTGGGGCAGCACGACATGCCGCGTACGCCGCCGGCCAGGCCGGGGCCGTCGCCCACGTCGCCGCGCACGAGCTCGGCGCGGCCGCCTACGCGATCAAGGCCGCACGTGCAGCGGCACCGGAAGGCGAGAGCGAGACCGCGGGACGACTCGAGTGCCAGTGGCAGCGCAATCAGCTCCCGGAGGCGATCCGCGAGCTCGTACTTGATGACCAGCGGCTGCGCAACGAGATCTGCTGGTCGGTGTTCGACTGTTGAAGCCGAACCTTGCACGGCCCCTCATGGTTGGCCCAATGGGCGGTATGCATCGTGAAGTTGCTGGTCGCGGGTCTGGTGTGCGCGGGCTTCAGGGTGCTCGGGCTGGTTGCGGGCGGATGACTCCGGTCAAGATCGTCGGTCAGCGGGCGACTTCACGGTTCGTCAGGACTAGCAGAGCCCTCACCAGCGTGGTCGCGAACAGGGCCCGGTCGATGCGCCGGCGTCGCTCCAGCAGGGAGGGGAAGAACGACCCGGTCCGCACCTTCGGGATCTTCAAGTCGAGGTCGCCGGCCTGGGTGGTCAGCAGCCGGTCGCGGTGGCCGTTGCGCCAGGTCGTGCGCTCACTCGAGTGCTCGCCCGGGGCGGCACCGATGGCTTCGGTTGCCCCGGCCTCGATGAGTTCCTGCAGGATGCGCTCGCACAGCACCCTGATCGTCTCAACTCCGTCGGCCGTACGTAGTGACTCCAGCAGCCGCATCAGGTCAGACTGGGACAAGGCCATCGTGCGCTCCTCCGGTCGAACTGCCCGTTCGCTAGGGAGACTTGCGCGATGGCCTGCCCCTCGTCAGGGACCACTCACCGACAGCGGATGCACGCCCCGAGCAGAGACCGGCGCGTTCACGACCTCGACCGGCTACACCACTCGGCGGGACACCATCCTGGGCCGAACGAGCCGTGGCTGTACTCGACGGTCTGTACGGCCGCGTCCGCAACCCGCCGAACGCAGGGCAGACCGTCCGTGGGCGGGGCGGTCCCGCCGGCGCAGACATCTGGACCGTGCAGGCCGGCAGTGGCGAAGGTCACGGAGGCCAGTGAAGGCCGGTGCGTAGGCTGGTCGCCGTCGTTGTGGCAGCAGGTCTGGGGAGCTCGATGGACCCAGGACGCTGCCTGACGGTGCGTCAGAGAAGTCAGCAATTGGTCAGCATGAGTCCTCAAAAACCCTGCGAATGCTGCCCGAACATGCGACTCGTCGTAAGGTAAGGAAACAGCCCTTGACCTGCAAAAACGCAGGCAGGGAGCCTAGGTCCGGGAGTGCCTCAATGCTGCGTACCATGTTCAAGTCGAAGATCCACCGTGCCACGGTCACGCAGGCCGATCTGCACTACGTCGGATCCGTCACCATCGACGCCGACCTTCTCGACGCCGCCGATCTGCTGCCCGGCGAACTCGTCCACATCGTCGACATCACTAACGGCGCCCGCCTGGAGACGTACGTCATCGAGGGCGAGCGCGGCTCCGGAGTGGTCGGGATCAACGGGGCGGCGGCCCATCTCGTCCATCCCGGAGATCTGGTGATCATCATCAGTTACGCTCAGGTCTCCGACGCCGAGGCGCGGGCGCTGCGGCCGCGGGTCGTGCACGTGGACCGGGACAACCGGATGGTGGCCCTGGGGGCCGATCCGTCCGAGCCGGTGCCGGGCTCGGACCAGGAGCGCAGCCCACAGGCGGTCACCGGCTGAACCTCTGCCCAGGGAGTCGGACGACAGAGGACCCGAGGACGCGAAGGAGTACCCATGAGCGACATCAAGATCCGCGACGACCGGGCGGGCGGACGCCTGGAGGCACTGGCCGGGGAGGAAGTGGTCGGCCACATCGAGTACTTCGTCCTCGAAGCCCCCGCGCGCGCCCTCGTCCCCGTGCACACCATCGTGGAACCCGAGCACGAGGGGCAGGGCATCGCGGGCTCCCTCGCCCGCGAGTTGTACGCCATCGCCGCGCGCGAGGACATAGTGGTCGCGCCGCTGTGCCCGTACGTCGTGAAGTGGGCGGCACGCCACCCCGAGGAGGCTCCGGCGGCCGCCCCGGAGTTGCTGGAGGCGGCGGTGCAGTGGCTCAAGGCACATCCGGGCCGCTTCTGATGACCGGCACTTCTGACGACGGGGCGTCGGTGAAGTCCCGGCCCGGAACGCTCGCTCTGCTGCACACCTCGCCCGCGCACATCCCCGTCTTCGACGCGCTGCGTGACGAGGCGCACGAGGGTTTGCGGCTGCGGCACTTCGTGGACGAGGGACTGCTGGCCCGCGCCCGGATCGACGGTCCGGAAGCGGTGGCAGAGGAGGTGCGGGCGGTGCTCGACCGGGCCGCCGCGGAGGGCGTTCGGGCCGTGCTGTGCACCTGCTCGACCATCGGAGGCGTCGCGGAACGGGCGGGCGCAGCGGTGCCCGTGCTCCGCTCGGACCGGCCGATGGCCGCCGCCGCGGTGACCGCGGGCCCGCGCGTCGTCGTCCTCGCGACCGTGGAGAGCACGCTCGAGCCGACGGTCGCCCTCGTCGAGGAGGAGGCCCGTCGCGCCGGGCGTCGCGTCGAGGTCCGTACCGTGCTGGTCGAGGGCGCGTGGACGCTCTTCGAGGCAGGCGACACGGACGGCTGCGCCCGCGCCGTGGCGGCCGCCACCGACGCGGTCACCGACGCCGACGCGATCGTCCTCGCCCAGGGGTCCATGGCTCCGGCCCAGCATCTGACCACGACCTCGACCCCGGTTCTGTCGAGCCCTCGCCCGGGTCTCGCCGCCGGGGCGGCCGCGGTGCGGTAGGTGACGGTGGCGCACGTCGAGTAGACCCACCTGGTCCGCGTCCCTCGCGCGACGGGGTGAGTGGGTGCGCGGGGACCGGGTATGTGTGGGACAAGTCCCAGGGCCGATGTATTGACTGGCTGGAGGACACCATGACGCATCCGTTCCCCGATCCGGTGAGGCCGGGCCCGACACCCGGGCCGGGCCCGGACCGCCCGCAACCCTTCCCGGAACCGCAGCCTGTCCCGGACCCGCAGCCTGTCCCGGACCCGACTCCGGATCCGGGCCCCCACCCGGCACCGGAGCCTCCCCCGCCCCCGTCCCCGATCCCGAAGCCGCCGGGCCCCGAGCCGGTGCCGGAGCCCGAACCGCGACCGCTCTCCTGAAACGCGAGCGGGTCCATGGGATCCAAGGCCCCCATGGACCCTCTCGTACGCGGCGAGGCCGTCATGTCCCCGGAACCGGGGACATGGCGGCCTCAGTGGCGCGTGATGACCGCGCTCAGGCCTCGACCTCCGACCGGTCGTCGCCCCACAGCGTGTGGAACGAACCCTCCCGGTCCGTCCGCCGATACGTGTGCGCCCCGAAGAAGTCCCGCTGCCCCTGCGTCAGGGCGGCGGGCAGACGCTCGGCGCGCAGCGCGTCGTAGTAGGCGAGGGCCGCGGAGAAACCGGGCGCGGGCACGCCCTGCTGGGTGGCGGCCACGAGGACCTCCCGCCAGTCGTCCTGAGCCGCCGCGATCTCCTGCGCGAACGTGTCGTCGGACAGCAGGCTCGGCAGATCGGGCCGGGCGTCGTACGCGGCCCGGATACGGTCCAGGAAGGCCGCCCGGATGATGCAGCCGCCGCGCCAGATCGAGGAGACGGAGCCGAGGTCGATGTTCCAGTCGTACTCGTCGCTGCCCGCGCTGATCTCGTGGAAGCCCTGCGTGTACGACACGATCTTCGAGGCGTACAGCGCCTGCTCCACCCGGTCCGCGAAGGCCGCCGCCTCGGACTCCCCGAGCTGCGTCGCCTTCGGGCCCGCGAGTCCGCGCGAGGCGGCCCGCAGATCGGCGTGCCCCGACAGCGAGCGGGCGAAGACCGCCTCCGCGATACCGGAGACCGGCACGCCGAGGTCGAGGGCGATCTGCACGGTCCAGCGACCGGTGCCCTTCTGCTCCGCCCGGTCCTCCACCACGTCCACGAACGGCTTGCCCGTCGCCGCGTCCACGTGCGACAGGACCTCGGCCGTGATCTCGATCAGGTAGGAGTCGAGCCGACCGGTGTTCCAGGTGCGGAAGATGTCGGCGATCTGCGCGGGGGAGTACCCGGCGACATCGCGCAGCAACTGGTACGCCTCGCCGATCAGCTGCATGTCGGCGTACTCGATGCCGTTGTGCACCATCTTCACGAAGTGCCCGGCTCCGTCGGGACCGACGTGCGTCACGCAGGGAGCGCCGTCGGCCGCCTTCGCGGAGATCTTCTCCAGCATCGGGCCGAGCGACTCGTACGATTCGGGCGAGCCGCCCGGCATGATGCTCGGCCCGTTCAGCGCGCCCTCCTCGCCGCCGGAGACGCCCGTGCCGACGAAGTGGATGCCCTGGCCGCGCAGTTCGCGCTCCCGGCGCCGGGTGTCCGCGAAGTGCGCGTTGCCACCGTCGATGATCATGTCGCCGGGCTCCAGGAGCGGGGCGAACTCCTGGATCACCGCGTCGGTCGGCTCACCGGCCTTCACCATGATCACCAGGCGCCGCGGTCGCTCCAGCGCGGCCACGAACTCCTTCGCGGTCTCCGCCGCCACGAACTCGCCCTCATGGCCGAATTCCTCCACCAACGCGTTGGTCCGGGCCACGGTGCGGTTGTGCAGGGCGACCGTATAGCCGTTCCGTGCGAAGTTGCGGGCGAGGTTGCGCCCCATGACCGCGAGACCAGTGACGCCGATCTGGGCTGAAGTGCTCATACCGTTGGCTCCTAAGAGGTCCTGCAAGAGGTCCTGTAATCGGTGCTGCTGTTCGGTGCTGTCAGTCGTACTCGTCAGTGTTGCCTCTGGCCATCCTGACGCGTCGAGGATGTGTACGCAGAATTACCCCCTGGTGCCTCATCGCTGGGCGTGTCGGCACGGCGGCGACTTTCAGCCGGTCCGGTCGCCGGTACGCCCGGGTACCGGCGGTGATCGCCGCTGTGATCAGGCCCTGCGCGCAGACGACGATGGCCGGAGGAAGCCTGCGGACCTTGATCAGGCGACCCGGGAGACGTCCCGGGTTCCCATGCGGATCGGGCCGCCTGCGACGGCGTGGTCGATGTTCCCGGTGAAGGTCAGGCCGCGGAGGCGGCCGACAGACCGCCCGAACGACCCGGCATCACCTCACTCGCCGCCGCCTGCGGCGAAGTGACCCGACGTCAGCGGAGGTTGTCATCCAGGCCACCGGCGGCGCAGTACGACCGATTGCACCCTTGTCATGGCCTGTTCGCAGCGCTTACTTTTGCCGCTCCTGACGCATGTCTAGGGGGCTCCCACATGGCCGTACGCGGCCGGCACCGCCGGTATCAGCCGAACAGGATCAATCGCGCCTCACTCACCGTCACCGCGGGCGGCGCCGGAATGGCACTCCCGCTCATCGGCACCGGCGTCGCGCACGCGGCCGACGTGGACACCTGGAACAAGGTGGCCGCCTGCGAATCCACCAACAACTGGAGCATCAACACCGGCAACGGCTACTACGGCGGACTGCAGTTCACCCAGTCCACCTGGGAGGCCTACGGCGGCAAGGTCTACGCACAGCGCGCGGATCAGGCCACCAAGGACCAGCAGATCGCCATCGCCGAGAAGGTGTTGAAGGGCCAGGGCCCCGGTGCCTGGCCGGTCTGCTCGGTCCGCGCGGGCCTCACCCGGGGTGGCGACACCCCCGACATCAGCCCCACCGCCGACCCGTCCAGCACCGCACCCCAGACGGCCAAGCGCTCCGTCCGCGACGTACAACCGCAGACCACCCCCCAGTCACAGGCCGGCACCGCCGAGATGTACACCGTCATCCACGGCGACACACTCTCCGGCATCGCCGACTCCCGCAACGTCCAGGGCGGCTGGCAGCAGCTGTACGCCGCGAACCGCAAGGCCGTCGGCTCCGACCCGGACCTGATCCTGCCGGGCCAGCGGCTGAACCTGCGTGGCAAGGCCCAGGCGCCGGCGCAGACGGAGAGCGCGCCCGCGCCGACGGAGAAGTCCTCGGTCAAGAAGACCTCCTCGGACCCGGTCAAGAAGACCCACACTTTCGTCGCCCCGGTGAAGGCCGCGACCGGCACGCCCTACCGTGCCGCCGGTGCGTCCTGGTCGAAGGGCTACCACACGGGCGTCGACTTCCCCGTGCCGACCGGCACCTCGGTGGAGGCGGTCGCCGCGGGCCACGTGGTCACCGCGGGCTGGGGCGGCTCGTTCGGCTACCAGGTGGTGATCCGGCACGCCGACGGCCACTTCACGCAGTACGCCCATCTGTCGGCGATCTCCGTGAAGGACGGGCAGAGCGTGGTGGGCGGCCAGCGGATCGGCCGCTCCGGCTCCACGGGCAACAGCACGGGCCCGCATCTGCACTTCGAGGTGCGGACGGGGCCCGGCTTCGGCTCTGACATCGACCCGGCGGCCTACTTGAGGGCGGGCGGCGTCAGGATTTGACGCGCGTGCGGTGGTGGTCGAGGACGGGCGTCGGTATGTAGAGCCCGCACAAGGGGCCGACATACGCCGGCTCGCCGGGCGGCCCGTCCTTCTCGGACGAGCCCTCCGCGGCAGGCACCGCCGCCGGAGCCGGTATGAAGACGTCCTCGGTCAGCACGAAGACGTCCTCAGGCGGTACGAACCTGTCCTCGGCCGGTACGAACCTGTCCTCGCGGTCCGCGGCGAACCTGTCCTCGCGGGTCTGAGCGAGGTGGCGCTGCTGCTCGGGAAGCCCCGCGAGCAGCAGCTTCTCGACGGAGGCCGACACGGCAGGGTCCGATTCGGCATCGGCGTCACCGGCCGCCGGAGCAGCGGGTGCGGCGACATCGGCCGTGCGCCGGGTGCTGCCGATCTGCTCCGTCGTGAGGAGGATCAGACCGCCCGCGGCGACCACGCCGCAGCCCAGCGCGAGCAGGGTGCCCGTCTCGCCGTACCGGAACGTCTCGCCGAACATCGTGATGCCGACGGCGGCCGCCACGACCGGGTTCACGACCGTCAGCGTGGCCAGCGGCGCCGCGAGGCCGCCGCCCCGGTAGGCGGCCTGCGACAGCAGCATTCCGGCCGTCGCGAAGACACCTATGAGGGCGAGGCTGGGCAGGTCGGAGAGCGAGACCTGGTTCGACCAGTCCACCGCGACCGTCTTCGTGTACACGGAGGACATGCTGAAGGCGATGCCCGATCCGACCGCGAGCATCGCGCTGCGCGCGGCCGGGTGCCGGTGCGCGGCGCGGCCCGCCACCATGAACGCCGCCACCGAGCCGCCCGCCACCACGGCCAGCACCGTGATCTGTGCGTCGCTCAGGGATTGCGCATCGGCCGAGCCGACCAGGGACAGCAGCACCGCGAGGCCCACCGTGGCCATGATCGCGCCGCGCCAGGCGGTCGCCCCGGCCTTGCGGCCGACGAAGAGCGCCGCCATGGGGAGGGCGAACACGATGGTCAGCGCGCCCAACGGCTGCACCAGGCTCAGCGGGCCGTAGGCGAGCGCCGCCACATGCAGCACTCCGCCGAGGCCGCTCAGGGCGACGGCCGCCCACCAGCCCGGACGGCGCATCGGCGCGTACGTCTGGTCGGGAGAGGTCAGTGCGACCTGCTCCTGCACGATCGCGCCGCCCGCGTACGCTACGGCGGAGACGAACGAGAGCAGGACGGACAGCGCGAGTGCGCTCATGAGTCCCTCCTCTGCGTGCGGCGCGGGCGGTGTGCCCGTCGCGGCGAACGATCGGCCTTCATAGTCACTACGATGCCTCGCGTATGCCTTCACGTCGTCGTACCTGAGCAGGCATTGGGTCCTACTGCCGATGGAGTACGAAACGCACTTTGTCCTCCCCTGGGTGGGCGACACAGAGTGTGGTCCCCGTGGGGGCATCCCCTAGGGGGCTTGGTACTACTGCTCTTCGTGGACCTCGACCCCGAACTCACGGCGCTAGGCTCGCTCGGCGGCTTCTTCGTACTACGCACCGGCGTAGCGCCGCGCGGCCCGCTGCCGACGCTCGCCCAGGCCTATGCGGCACCGCGAATCGGCGCCCCCGAAGAGGTTTACGCGGATTCGCTAACTTTCCGCATTCGCAAGGTTGCGCAGAGTGTTCGTGCGCCTGAGTCGCGTATCGCGGTCTCGGTGGCGCAGCAGGCCCTCGCGGCCCGGCTGTGGTCGATCGCGCTCGGCGCCGCCGCGCTGTACGGGCGGCTGCCGGACCTCGATCCGGAGCTGCTGCACTGGGATCCGGACGGCAGCGCTCCGGACGATCTGTGGCTGTCCGAGGTGCGCGCCCTGCCGGCCACGGCGATCGGGGAGGTCGTACGAGACCGCCACCTCGCCCCACTGGCGGCGGCCCTGCGATCCCGGTACCGCATCTCGGAACGCCTGTTGTGGGGCAACGCGAGCTCGGCCCTGGCGGGCGCCTGGCGTCAGCTCGATCGCTGGGCCAAGGCCGACGGCCGTACGGACGTGGCCGAACGGGCCCGCGGGCTCGCCGCCGACCTCTTCGCGCATCCGGACCTCTCCGGCACCCTCGCCCCCGGCACGCTCCGCCGCCGCAGCTGCTGCCTCTACTACCGCCTCCCTGGCGGCGGACTCTGCGGCGACTGCTGCTTCGACCGCCCGCCGGACCGGGCGGCGGGCCCTCCCTGAAGTCCGTGGTCTTCCCCAACCGCCTCATCTGGGTGACCATGAAGGGCACCAGCACACGCTATTACGGGGGGTTCTGCGTGCGAGTGGGACTGCTGACCCGGGAGTATCCGCCGGACGTATACGGCGGTGCCGGGGTGCATGTCGAGTTCCTCGCCCGGGAGTTGAGGTCCCTCACGGAGTTGGACGTGCACTGCTGGGGCGAGGGCGCCGCGGGCGGCGTCGTGCGCCACCGGCCCTGGTCCTCGCTCGACGGCGCCAACGACGCGCTGCGCACCTTCTCGGTGGACCTCGCCATCGCCGCCGCCCTGGAAGGCCGCGACCTCGTCCACTCGCACACCTGGTACGCCAATCTCGCCGGCCACTTCGGGAAGCTGCTCCACGGCATCCCGCACGTCATGACCGCCCACTCCCTGGAGCCGCTGCGCCCCTGGAAGGCCGAGCAGCTCGGCGGTGGCTACGCCCTGTCCAGCTGGGCCGAGCACACCGCCATCGAGGCCGCCGACGCCGTGATCGCCGTCTCCGGCGCCATGCGCGAGGACATCCTGGCCTGCTACCCGGCCCTGGACCCGGCCAAGGTGCGCGTCGTCCACAACGGCATCGACACCTCCCTCTACAGCCCGGACCCCGGGACGGACGTCCTCGACCGCATCGGCATCGACAGCGGCCGTCCGTACGTCCTGTTCGTCGGCCGCATCACCCGCCAGAAAGGCGTGCCCCAACTCCTGCGTGCGGTACGGCACCTCGACCCGGTCGTGCAGGTGGTGCTGTGCGCGGGCGCCCCCGACACCCCGGAGATCGACCGGGAGTTCCGCGACCTCTTCCAGGAGCTGAGCGGCGTACGCGAGGGAGTGCGCTGGATCCCGCAGATGCTGCCGCGCCCCGATGTCATCCAACTCCTCACGCACGCCGCCGTGTTCGTCTGCCCCTCGGTGTACGAGCCGCTCGGCATCGTCAACCTGGAGGCGATGGCCTGCGGAACGGCCGTGGTGGCGTCCCGGGTCGGCGGGATTCCCGAGGTGGTCGACAACGGCGTGACGGGCGTCCTGGTGACGGTCGAGGGGAACTTCGAGGCCGATCTGGCGCTGGCCCTCGACTCCGTGCTCGCCGACCCCGAGAAGGCCCGGCGGATGGGCGAGGCCGGACGGGAGCGCGCGGTGCGGGAGTTCGGCTGGGACGCGGTGGCCCGCAAGACCGTGCAGCTGTACGAGGAAGTCCTCAAACCGGGGTAACCATCGGACAGGCGTAGTTCAGCGACAGGGCCGGCCCGGTGGACCGGGGGCGGCTCGACCGGGCGTAGAGGGGCGGCGGTATGCGCGGTGGACCTTCGGTGCTGGGAATCGTACTTGCGGGTGGAGAGGGCAAACGGCTCATGCCCCTCACCGCGGACCGCGCGAAACCCGCGGTCACCTTCGGCGGCACGTACCGCCTCGTCGACTTCGTGCTCTCCAACCTCGTCAATGCCGACATCCTGCGCATCTGCGTCCTGACGCAGTACAAGTCGCACTCCCTGGACCGGCATGTGACGACGACCTGGCGGATGTCGAGTCTGCTGGGCAACTACGTCACTCCGGTCCCGGCCCAGCAGCGGCTCGGACCGCGCTGGTACCTGGGTAGCGCGGACGCGATCCTGCAATCCCTCAACCTCGTGCACGACGAGCGGCCCGACTACATCGCGGTGTTCGGCGCCGACCACGTCTACCGCATGGACCCGCGGCAGATGCTGGCCCAGCACATCGAGGGCGGCGCGGGCGTGACGGTGGCCGGCATACGGGTGCCGCGCTCCGAGTCCTCGTCGTTCGGGGTCATCAGCCCCGGCACCGACGGTCAGAGCGTGCGGGGCTTCCTGGAGAAGCCCGCCGATCCGGCGGGCCTCCCGGACGACCCCGAGTGCGTCTTCGCCTCGATGGGTAACTACATCTTCACCACCAAGGCCCTGGTCGAGGCGCTCCAGCGGGACGCCGAGGACGAGGCGTCGGTGCACGACATGGGCGGTTCGATCCTGCCCATGCTGACCGACCGGGGCGAGGCGCAGCTGTACGACTTCAGCGACAACCACGTACCCGGCGAGACCACCCGCGACCAGGGGTACTGGCGCGACGTCGGAACCCTCGACGCGTACTACGACGCCCATATGGACCTCATCGCCGAGCGCCCCGCCTTCAACCTGTACAACCGCAGCTGGCCCATCTACACCCACTCCGGGCAGCTCTCGCCGGCGAGATTCAACGCCGGGGGCATCGCCGGTGAGTCGATCATCAGTGCGGGCTGCCTGATCCGGGGGCAGGTCACGAGGTCGGTGCTGTCGCCCGGCGTGGTGGTCGATCCGGGAGCCGTCGTGCAGGGCTCGGTGCTGCACGACAACGTCCACATAGGGCGGGGGGCTGTCGTGCGCGGCGCGGTCCTCGACAAGAACGTCGAGGTGCCGCCGGGCGCGACGATCGGCGTCAACCCCGGGCGCGACGCCGACCTCTACACGGTCTCGAAAGGGGGAGTGATCGCGCTGGGCAAGGGTCAACTCGTGTCGTGAACACGTACCCCGAATGCCCGCCCCCGCCCGCTCGCGTTCACTCTCGGCGCTGAGCCGTCCGGATGGGGCGCGACCGCCGCGGTCGCGCCCCCTGTCCTGAACAGGCCTCAGGTGCCCCTTGTGTCCCACCCCTTCCGGCGGGGTGTGACTTAATCTGCTGTTAACTGTGCGTAGCTTGATCGTACTTGACCGTAATCACCTCTCCGGGTTTGACTGCTTGCTCACCCGTCGTCGACGCGAGAGCAAGCCTTTGATTAACGACCTCCTCGCACCACTCGACCTGGCGTTCTGGAACATCGAGTCCGCTCAGCACCCGATGCACCTCGGCGCCATCGGTGTCTTCGAGGCGCACTCGCCCACCGCGGGCGCGCACGCCGCCGACCTGCTCGCGGCCCGCGCGGCCGGGGTGCCCGGACTGCGCATGCGGATCCGCGACGTCTGGCAGCCCCTCGCCTCCCCGCTGGCCTTCGGGAGCGCGACCCGGGAGCCCACGCCCGACTTCGAGCCGCTCGACCATGTCCGGCTGCACGCGCCGACCGCGGACTTCCACGGGGTCGCGGGACGCCTCATGGAACGCCGGCTGCAGCGCGGTCGGCCCCCGTGGGAGGCGCATGTGCTGCCCGGTGAGGACGGCACGTCGTTCGCCGTGCTCTTCAAGTTCCACCACGCGCTCGCCGACGGGCTGCGGGCGCTGATGCTCGCCGCCGCCATCATGGACCCGATGGACATGCCGGAGCCCCGCCCGCGCCCCGCGGAGCCGCCACGAGGGCTCTTCCCGGACGTCCGCAAGCTGCCGGACCTCGTCCGCGGCACCCTCTCCGATGTGGGCCGTGCCCTCGACATCGGCACCTCCGTCGCCCGTGCCACCCTGGGCGTCCGGTCCTCGCCCGCCCTGACCTCGCAGCCCACCGGCACCCGCCGTGTCGCGGGTGTGGCCCTCGACCTGGACGATGTGCACCGCGTCCGCAAGAGCGTCGGCGGCACCGTCAACGACGTCCTGATCGCCATCGTCGCGGGCGCCCTGCGCAGCTGGCTCGACGAGCGCGGCGACGGCAGCGAGGGAGTCGCGCCCCGCGCCCTGATCCCGGTCTCCAGGCGCCGCCCGCGCACCGCGCACCCCCAGGGCAACCGGCTCTCCGGCTACCTGATACTGCTCCCCGTCGACGACCCGGACCCGCTCGGCCGGCTGCGCGCCGTACGGACGGCGATGGACCGCAACAAGGACGCGGGGCCCAACCGGGGAGCGGGCGCCGTCGCTCTGCTCGCCGACCATGTGCCGCCGCTCGGCCATCGCCTCGGCGGGCCCGTCGTCGGCCAGGCGGCCCGGCTCCTCTTCGACATCCTGGTCACCAGTGTGCCGCTGCCCAGTCTGGGCCTGAAGCTCGGCGGCTGTCCGCTCACCGAGGTCTATCCGCTCGCCCCGCTGGCCCGCGGCCAGGCGCTGGCGGTCGCCGTGTCGACGTATCGCGGACGCGTCCACTACGGGCTCGTCGCCGACGCACAGGCCGTGCCCGATCTCGGCCGGCTGGCCCGCGCGGTGTCCGAGGAGGTGGAGACCCTGACCGCCGCCTGCGGCCCCTGAAAGCGCTGCTGATCATCGCGGGTTTGGCGCCTTGCCCACTTGCTCCGTAAAATTCCGCCTTCGAAAGCGAACGCGGTTCGAGCGCGGCGCGAAACCCCGAGGAACGGCAACGGCGATGACGGTGACAGACGACGGCCCGGCGGCCATGGACGAGGTGTCCTACGGGCCAGGCATCGACCCGGAGCGGCTGGCCGTCTGCCTCAGCGTGCTCGACGAACTCGAGAAGATCGACGTCGACCACCCCGACGCCATCGCCGTGCGCCGCGCCACCGCGGGCATCTATCGCACGGTCAAGCAGCGCCGCCGCCAGGAGCGCCGGGCCGCCAAGACCGCCCACGACAAGGCGGTCACCGAGGCCACCGCCACCGGCTCCGCCCAGCGCATCGACGACGAGACCGAGGGCATCCTGCCCTCGTCCGTGACCGACGCCGGCGAGATCGCCGGTATACTCCAGCGCCCGCGCTCCTGCTACACGTGCAAGACGCGGTACGTCGAGGTCGACTACTTCTACCACCAGCTCTGCCAGAACTGCGCCGCCGAGAACCGCGCCCGCCGCGACGCCCGCGCCGACCTCACCGGCAAGCGCGCGCTGCTCACCGGCGGCCGCGCCAAGATCGGCATGTACATCGCGCTCAGGCTGCTGCGCGACGGGGCCCACACCACGATCACCACGCGCTTCCCGAACGACGCGATCCGCCGTTTCAAGGCCATGCCCGACAGCGACGAGTGGATCGGCCGCCTGAAGATCGTCGGTATCGACCTGCGCGACCCCGCCCAGGTCGTCGCGCTCGCCGACTCGGTGGCCGCCGCGGGCCCGCTCGACATCCTGATCAACAACGCCGCGCAGACAGTACGACGCTCTCCCGAGGCGTACAGCGAGCTGCTCGGCGCCGAGTCCGGCCCGCTGCCCGCCGGGGAGCTGCCGCCCGCCGAGGTGATCGGCACCTTCGGCTCCGGCGCGGTGGCCGCACTCCCGGTCGCCGGGGGCGGCGCGCTGACCGCACAGGACGTCACGGACCTGGCCCTGGTGTCCGGATCGGCCTCCCTGGAGCGGATCGCGGCCGGTACGGCGATCGACGCGGGCGGTCTCGTCCCCGACCTGCACGACACCAACAGCTGGATCCAGTCCGTCGAGGAGGTCACGCCGGTCGAATTGCTCGAGGTGCAGCTCTGCAACTCGACGGCCCCCTTCATCCTGATCAGCCGCCTGCGCGCGGCGATGGCGGCGGCGCAGGCCAAGCGCACCTACATCGTGAACGTCTCCGCGATGGAGGGCGTCTTCAACCGCGGCTACAAGGGCGCCGGTCACCCGCACACCAACATGGCCAAGGCCGCCCTGAACATGCTCACGCGCACCAGCGCCCAGGAGATGTTCGAGAAGGACGGCATCCTGATGACCGCCGTCGACACCGGCTGGATCACCGACGAGCGCCCGCACCCCGACAAGATGCGGCTCGCCGACGCCGGCTTCCACGCCCCGCTCGACCTCATCGACGGCGCGGCCCGCGTGTACGACCCGATCGTGCGCGGTGAGCAGGGCGAGGACCTGTACGGCGTCTTCCTGAAGGACTACGCGTCCGGGAAGTGGTAGACGGTTCACTCAGAAGCGGGTGAACGTGCCCAGGCCGTCCTGATCCCAGGCCTGGGCGGTCACCCTCGACGCCTTCGAGCCGTCCGATCCGACCTTGAACGTCACGCCGGACGCGGGCGGCGGCCGCCTTCCGCGGTCGCTCGGTGCAGTCGGTGGGGGAGCGGCTCTGCCGTTCCTGCTGCCGGTGCACCTGGTCGACCAGTGCGAGCCAGTCGGTCGCGGGCTTGCCGGCGTCGTCCACTTTCGCCTGCGTGAGGTGCAGCGCCGCCGGAGGCGGGGTGCCCGCGGCGCGCAACAGGGAGGTCGCGGCGACTGCGATCGGCGCCGTCCTTCTGCGGTGTCCCGCCTGTCGCCGCACACCCATGCGCACCATTCAACGCGTGGCGGGGGCCTTTGTCCTCCGGAGCCGGACGACGGCCCTCAGTCGACAGCCCCCAGTCGTGAGTGCTGCGCCGCCACCAGTTCCAGTACCGTGCGCCAGTCCTCCATGACTCCGGCATCGAGGCCGACGACCTTGCCCGCGTCGCACGCCTGGCGCAGGCTGAGCACGTCGTCGGCGTAGGGAGCGTCCACCCGTCCGCCGGCGTGCAGGCGGACGAGATGGCAGACCCGCTCGCCGAGCAGCGGTCGCACCGTGTCCGCCGCCAGGTCGGCGTGCCCGGCGCGGTCTGCGGGCCGCAGTAGCTGCCCGATGCCGTGGACCAGGCCCGCCACCTGGAGTTCCTTGTCCGCGGGACGACTCCGGCGCAGTAGCGCGGCGGTCTGCAGGGCGTGGTCGTGCGGATCGACCGGGTCGCCACCGCGGCCGGGGGTGTCCCAGGCACCCCGGCAGGCGTGCAGCAGGTCCATCAGCTCCTCGACGCCGCACAGCTCCATGCGTCAGTCCTCCCGCGAGAAAAGCCGTTGCCGGGCGCCAGCAGACCATGGCCGGCTTGCGAACCGGCCAACGGGACTTGAACTGCGCATCGTGTTCAGCGGTGGTCGTGAGGGCCGGGTCCCCGCCCCTGCCCATCAACAGCGTCGGCATCACACCGAGTTCGACCAGGAGATCGGTCGAGGTGATCTCGGCGGTCGGATGCTACGCCGAACAGGTGGTATGAAGCTGGGTAAACATCAGTAAATAGGCGCAGATCAGGGCCTGATGGACGCTGATCGACTCGAGACGGTTACCTTATGTTTTCAGCCCCATCGAGCGGGTGACCGCTCATTTGGTTACTCTGTACCGGACGGGCAAGCCTGCAGGGGTTCCACCCACACCCACGGTCCGTCGAGGGACAAGCCGGTCACCACGGTCTGGTCTCACAAGAGTTACCGGCGCCACCGCGTCCCTAACTGCCCTTCGACTCAGCCCCGAGCGGATATCAGGCGACCGGCAACAGACTGGCCCTGCAAGTCCCGAGGGTGACCCGACACAAAAGGAGTGCGCGGTGACACCGGAGAAGACGAATCGCGAACAACGGTCCACGGAAGGTACGGAGCGCGCGGGCAGCCCCGAGAAGGAGCTCGGCAGCCTCGACGTGTGGGCCAGGTCCGCCCCGATCCGCCTCGCGGGCTACGAGGACGACCTCGCCGAGCCCCACATCCTGCCCAGCGTCGACTGACCGGCCGAGGCTGGACCCATCGCGAACGATGACAGCATGGGCGTGTCAGACTCACGCCCATGCTGATCAGAGAAGCCGCGGCCGACGACTGGCCGCGGATCTGGCCTTTCTGGCACCGAATCGTCGCCGCGGGCGAGACCTACACCTGGGACCCGGACACCTCCGAGGAAGCGGCCCGCGCCCTGTGGATGGCGCCGGGCAAGCGCGTGTACGTCGCCCAGGACGCCACCGGGGCGGTCGTCGGCTCCGCCTACGTCACCCCCAACTACGGCGGCCCCGCCGCCCGGATCGCCAACGCCGGATTCATGGTCGACCCGGACCACACCGGGCGCGGCGCGGGCCGCGCCCTCGCCGAGCACGTCCTCGCCGCGGCGAAGGCCGACGCCTACCGGGGCATGGTCTTCAACGCCGTCGTCGAGACCAACCCCGCCGTCACGCTGTGGACTTCGCTCGGCTTCACGATCCTGGGCACCGTGCCGGACGCGTACGAGCACGCCCGGCACGGGCGGGTGGGGCTGCACATCATGTATCGCGCCCTGTAGTTCAATCCAGCGGTGCCGTACGCCGCCACGGACGCGACTCCTCCAACTGTACCGCCAGTTCGAGAAGTTCGAGTTCGCAGCCGGGCCGTCCGACGAGCTGTACGGCGCAGGGGGCGCCGCTCGGCAGCGTTCCGAACGGCACCGACATCGCGGGCCACCCGGTGAGGTTCCAGGGCGGAGTCAGCGGCGAGTAGTTCGTGTTGGCCAGCACATTGCGCAGCCAGCCCCGCTCGTGCCAGGCCGCGGCGGCCGGACCACGCCGGGCGAGCGCCGGGGTCAGCAGCACGTCGTGCTCCGCGAAGAACGGCTCCAGACGCCTCCGCAACTGCTCGCGGCGATCCCCCTTGCGGACGCCGGCCACGAAGCGGCTGCCCACGGTGGCGTGCACGCGGGTACGCCGGGTGAGCCGGCGCAGGTCGAGGTCCTCGGCGTCCACCGCGGTGCCCGCCGTCCAGTGCGCGAGCGAGGTCGTGCCCAGCCACAGGGGGTACGGCGGGTCGGCGGGCCGCACCCGGTGGCCCGCCCCGGCCAGCAGCTCGGCCGCCTCCCGGGCCGCGGTCGCGTACGGGCGGCTCACCTTCACACCGACCAGCGGGCTGCGCACGGACACGGCCACCTTGCGGACAAGATTCCCCGACGGACGTATCGCCTCGGTGTCCGCCAGCACCGCGAACATCAGGCGCGCGTCCTCGACCGTGGTCGCCAGCGGCCCGTTCTCCGACATGCCGAACCAGTCGCCGTGACCGATCCCGGCCGGAATGGTGCCGGGGCCCGGCTTCAGGCCGATGAGGCCGCAGTTGGCGGCCGGGATGCGCAGTGAGCCCATCCCGTCGTTGCCGAGCGCGATGGGCACCATTCCGGCGGCGACCGCGGCCGCGCTGCCGCCCGAGGAGCCGCCCGCGGTGCGCAAGGTGTCCCAAGGGTTGCGGGCGATGCCGTGCACGCCGTCCGTGGTGCCGAAGACGCAGAGCTCGGGCACGTTCGTCAGGCCCACGACCACGGCACCCGCCGCGCGCAGCCGGGCCACGGTGACGTGGTCGTGGTCGGCGGGGGTGTCCGGCGTCGCGGAGGAGCCGTTGCGGTTCGACTCGCCACGCACCGAGAGGTTGTCCTTGACCGCCACGGGCACGCCCGCGAGGGGGAGTTCGGCCAGATCCGTGCGGTCGGCCAGCTGGTCGGCCTCCGCGAGGGCCGCCCCCGCCCGGAGGGTGCGGAAGGCGCCGACGCGGGCGTCGAGCAGTTCGATCCGCGCGAGGTGTTCGGCCACCACCTCGCGGGGTGTGGCCCGCTTCTCGCGTACGGCTGCGGCGATCTCGGCGGCGGTCCGGCCGGCCCAGCTGGTCACGTGTGCTCCTCGGGGGCAGGGGATTACTGGTGAGTACGAGGAGCAGCACTGTGCCCGGGTGCGGGGTGCCGCGTCGAGAGCTGCCGCCACAGCGATGAGCCTCACCCTCACCCTCAAGCCCCGCAGGGCCCCGTACTCTCCCGCTCGATCAGCCGCGGCACCGGCACCTGCACCGTCCGCGCCGGACCGCCGTCCAGCAGCGCGGTCAGTTCCTGTGCGGCCGTGCGCCCGAACTCCACGGTGTCGCGGGAGAGCGCGGACAGCCACGGCCTGACCATGCGGCACAGCGCGGAGTCCTCCCAGGCCACGACCGAGACGTCGCCCGGCACGGAGAAGCCCAGCTCCCTCGCCGCGGCGACCCCGGCGACGGCCATCACGTCGTTGTCGTAGACCAGCGCGGTCGGCGGGGTGCCGCTCTCCAGGACGCGGCGGGTGACGGCGGCGCCCGCCGCGTCCGAGTAGTCCGTCGGCACCGAACGCACCTCGGTCAGTCCCCGCCGCTCTGCCTCGGCACGCAGAGTGCGGATGCGGCGCTCGGTGTGCGCGAGCCCCGGCAGGCCGGCGATGTGCGCGATGCGGCGGTGGCCGAGCGCGTACAACTCGTCCACGACCGACGCCATCGCGCCCGCGTCGTCCGCCCAGACCGTGGACATCCCGGCGTGCCGTGCGTCCGGCACGCCGCCGATGACCACGGCGGGCAGGCCCAGCTCCTCGAGCAGGTCGGGACGCGGGTCGTCGGTCCGCGGGTCGACGACCAGGACGCCGTCCACGCGGTGCTCGGCCCACCAGCGCCGGTAGACCGCGCACTCGTCGGTCACGTCCTCCACCACCTGGAAGAGCAGACCGAGGTGACGCTCGGCCAGCACCTCCTGGACACCGGAGATCAGCTGCAGGAAGAACGAGTCCACGCCCAGCGTGTCGGCGGGGCGTGCCACGACGAGACCGACCGTGGCCGCGCCCTCGCCGGACAGGGCGCGGGCCGCCGTACTCGGCCGCCAGCCCAGCTGATCGGCGACGCGGCGCACCCGGTCGCGGGTGATCTCGGAGACCCCGGGCCGGTCGTTGAGCGCGAAGGAGACCGCGCTCTCGGAGACCCCGGCGCGCTGCGCGATGTCCTTCATCGTCGGCCGGCGCGCGGGTGACCGCTTGGCTGGCGGCACGTTGGCTCCCTAGTTTTTCGAGCTGTGCACTAAAGCGCTTGAGCAGAAGCACCCTAAAGCGCATTAGCGATGAGGTGCAAGTAGTCGCCAAGAACGCTCTGACCTGGACTAATGGTGAAGCATTTCCTTTAGTCAGTGCGAATCCATTGACTTTTCTCAAACCCGGCGGGCAAGGTCTGCCACTACCACTCGTCGACGCGCAAGGGAGTCGTGTCACCGTGCCCATACCCCGCAGAGCACTCGCCGCTGTCGCTGTCGCCGTCGTCCTGCCGCTGAGCGCCTGCGGCTCCGGGGGCGACGGCGGCGGCTCGACGGACGCCTCCGGCAAGGTCGAGGGCGACATCACCTTCCAGACCTGGAACCTGAGGGCCAACTTCACGTCGTACTTCGAGGGCGTGATCGCCGATTTCGAGAAGAAGTACCCCGGCACCCATGTGAAGTGGGTCGACCAGCCCGCCGAGGGCTACGCCGACAAGATCAGCGCGGACGCGGCCGGCGGCACCCTGCCCGACGTCGTCAACGTGTCGCCGGACCTCGTCGCCCCGCTCGCCAAGGCGGGCCTCGCGCTCGACCTCGACAAATCCGCCGCGCAGTACAAGAAGGAGTACCTCGACGGCGCCTGGGCCAGCCACCAGATACCGGGCATGACCGGGACGTACGCCTTCCCCTGGTACCTCAACACCGGCCCGCTCTTCTACAACAAGTCGCTCTTCGAGGAGGCCGGACTCGACGCCTCCGCGCCGCCGACGACGTACGACGAACTCTTCGCCGACGCCCTGGAACTGGCGCGGAAGAGTGACGGCAAGGTCGCCACGCTCGCCAACGTGCCCACCGTCGAGGACTTCGGGCGCTACGGCGTCGAGCTGATGAACGAGGAGGGTACCGCCTTCGCCTTCAACGACGCGAAGGGTGTCGAACTCCTCTCCAGGTACAAGGAGTTGTACGACGCGAAGGCGCTGGACTCGCAGGCGCTGACCGCGACCCCCGAGTCGTCCGGCAAGAAGTTCCTCACCGGGGCCGTCGCCATGAACCCGGGCAGCGCCCTGGACCTCGGCAACTTCAAGAAGCAGGCGCCGAACCTGTACAAGAACATCGGCATCACGGACCAGATCACCAGCACCGGCAAGGTGAACATGTACGTGATGGGCGTGATGGTCAACTCGCGCACCCGGCACACGCCCGCCGCGGTCGCCTTCGCGCACTACGTCACCGACGCGCAGAACCAGATGTCGTTCGCCAAGAAGGTCGCGATCTTCCCCAGCACCGCCGGCTCGCTCGACGACCCGTACTTCACCAAGGAGGACGGGACCGACGAGACGCGGGTGCGGATCGCCGCCGCCAAGTCCCTGAAGAACGCGGTCAATTACACGCCGGTCCTGTTCAGCGAGCAGATGAAGACCGCGTTGCGCAACGAGGTCGCCAAGGCGCTCCAGGGCAAGGAGAGCCCCAAGGAAGCCCTTGACAACGCTGTCAAGGCCTGCGACCGACTGCTCCAGCAGCAGGGCTGAACCGGCACATGGTGAGTTCGACCGTGACGCGCGTACGGCGTCATCTGCCCACCAGTCCCGGGCTGTTCGCAGCCCCCGGGCTGGCGATCACCGGCGTCTTCATCCTGTACCCGTTCGTCTCGACGCTGGTCAACGCCTTCACCGACCGCCGGACCCTGATCCCCGGCCACTTCGTCGGCCTGGCCAATTTCCGGGAGCTGCTGCACGACGAGATGTTCTGGATCGGCCTGCGCAACAGCACGCTGTACGTGGTCGGGGTCGTCCCCGCGTTGGTCCTGCTGCCGCTGCTGCTCGCCCTGCTGGTCCAGAAGAACATCCCCGGCATCACCTTCTTCCGGTCGGCCTTCTACACCCCGGTGGTCGCCTCCATCGTCGTGGTCGGTCTGATCTGGGTGTGGCTCCTGGACGAACGCGGCCTGGTGAACTCGCTGTTGGAGGCGATCGGCGTCGGCAAGGTCGGCTTCCTCAGCGATCAGTGGCTGCTCCTGCTGAGCGCCATGGCCGTCACGGTCTGGAAGGGCCTCGGCTACTACATGATCATTTATCTGGCCGCGCTCGCCAACGTGCCGCGCGAGCTGCATGAGGCCGCCTCGGTGGACGGCGCGGGCGCGGTGCGCCGCTTCCTCAACGTCACCGTGCCCGCCGTCCGCTCCACCATGGTGCTGGTCGGCGCACTCTCCTCGGTCGCCGCCTTCAAGGTGTTCTCCGAGGTCTATCTGATGGCCGGCCCGGACGGCGGCCCGGCGGGCGAGGACACCACCCTCGTCATGCTCGTCCAGCGCACCGGCACCGGACTCACCGGCCGCGTCGGCTACGCCTCCGCCCTCTCGGTGGTCGTCTTCGTCGTCACTGTCGCGCTGATGCTGCTCGTCCTGCGCGCCGACCGGAAGGAGGGCGCGTGAGCGTGCTGGAGAAGGAGACGCGGCCCGTCGAGCGGCGTCCGGTGGCGGATCGCAGACCCCGTCGCCGTATCACCGAAGAGCACGGCCGCACGATCCGTGTCTGGGAACTCGCCCTGCGCTACCTGCTGTTGCTCGCCGTATTCGCCCTGACCGTCGGCCCGTTCCTGTGGCAGCTGTCCACTTCACTCAAGGGCCCGACCGAGGACATCTTCAGCTCGCCGCCCAAGTTCCTGCCGGGCGAGCCGACGCTGCACAACTACCAGCGGGTCGCCGACACCATCCCCGTCTGGGACTACGCCCTCAACTCGCTCAAGGTCGCGGGCGCCAACGTCGTGACGAACTGCGTCGGTTCGGCCCTCGCGGGCTACGCCCTGGCCCGGCTGCGCTACCGCGGCCGACGCGTCGCCACCCTCGTCTTCATCCTCGCGATGCTGGTCCCCGTCGAGGGCATCATCATCGCCCAGTTCACGACCATGCGTGAGCTCGGCCTGAACAACACGCTCATCGGGGTCGTTCTGCCTGGCTGCATCGGCGCCATGAACGTCCTGCTGATGCGCAACGCCTTCCTCAACCTCCCGTACGAGATCGAGGAGGCGGCCTTCGTGGACGGGGCGAACGCCTGGCAGCGGTTCCTGCGGATCGCGCTCCCGTCGGTGAAGGGCACCGTCGCCGTCGTCGCGATCTTCGCCTTCATGGGTGCCTGGGACGACTTCCTGTGGCCGCTCATCGTGCTCAGCGATCCCTCGAAGTTCACCCTCACCATCGGCCTCAACTATCTGCACGGCACCTTCGCGAACGACGAACGGCTCGTCGCAGCGGGCACGATCATCGCCGTGGCACCGCTGATCGCCCTCTTCGCCTGTCTCCAGCGGTACTTCTTCCGCGGCGTCGGTGAGGGCGCCGTCAAGGGCTGAACTCCCGTACCCCCGTTCCAAGGACTCCGCATGCCTGCTGTCGTGCGCTTCGGCGTCAACTACACCCCGAGCGCTGGGTGGTTCCACCACTGGCTCGACTTCGACCTCGACTCCGTACGCGCCGATCTCGACTCGATTGCCGCGCTCGGCCTCGACCACATCCGGGTCTTCCCGCTGTGGCCCTACTTCCAGCCCAACCGCACCCTGATCCGCCCACGCGCCGTCGAGCAACTCGTCACGCTCGCCGACGCGGCCGCCGAACGCGGGCTCGACGTCAACGTCGACGGTCTGCAGGGGCACTTGTCGAGCTTCGACTTCCTGCCCGCGTGGACGCGGACCTGGCACCGGCGGAACATCTTCACCGATCCTGATGTGGTCGACGGGGAGGCGGAGTATCTGCGCACCCTGGCCGCCGCGCTCGCCGACCGGCCGAACTTCATCGGGATGACGATCGGCAACGAGGTCAACCAGTTCGCGGCGGGGCCGCATCCCGACCCCGACCGCATCACGCCCGAGCAGGCCTCCCGGTGGCTGACGCGGCTGCTCGCCGCCTGCGAGGAGGGTGCGCCGGGCAAGCTGCATCTCCATGCCTCCTACGACGCCGCCTGGTACCAGGACGACCAGCCGTTCATGCCCGAGCACTCGGCCCGCCTCGGCGCGGTCACCGCCGTGCACTCGTGGGTGTTCAACGGGACGGCGCAGCGCCACGGCCGTACGGGCGTCGCCACCGAGCACCATGCCGCGTATCTGATCGAGCTGTCCAAGGCGTGGGCGGATGATCCGCACCGCCCGGTCTGGCTCCAGGAGGTCGGCGCGCCGGCCCCGCTGATCCCCGCCGAGCACGCGGCCGCCTTCACCGAGGCGACCGTCGCGAACGCGCTCGACTGCCCGGATGTGTGGGGCGTGACCTGGTGGTGCTCGCACGACGTCAGCCGAGACCTCGCCGACTTTCCCGAACTGGAATACAGCCTCGGCCTGTTGACCAGCGACCGGCGGACCAAGCCGACGGGTCACGCCCTCGCGCGGATCGCCGAGGCGCGGCGTTTCAGGGCCCCTGCCCCCCGTACGACCGCCCTGGTCGTGGACACCGCGCAGCAGCGCTCCGCGTGCGCCCCCGGCGGCCCCGTCTTCGAGGCCTTCGCCCGGCTGACCGCCGACGGAGCCCGTCCCACCACCGTTCTCGCGAGCCGCGCCGACGACAAGGAACACCTCGCGGCCCGTGGCATCACCGAAGTCGTCACCCCCGAGCAGGTCACCGAGTAGCCCGTCCCCACGACGATACGGAGCACACAGTGAACCTCAGCAGACGCACCCTCCTGCTCGCGGGAGCCGCCGCGGCGCTCACCCCCGCGCTGCCCGGCCCCGCGACCGCCGCCGACCGCGACCTCCAGCCGTACGCCTCCTACTGGTACCCGGACTCGCTTCCCTCGGGTACCCCGGGCACCGGCATCACCTGGCGCAGTCTCAAGGCCTGGAACGCCGCCGCCGACACCGACCTGGCGTTCAACGCGGCGTCCGTGCCGCTCGCCGCGCGCTTCACCCCGACCCCCGCGAACACGACGGCCCGCGCCGGCCAGGCCCGCATCCAGTCCCTCGTCTCCTTCGGGCCCACGTCGAGCAACCCCTCGCAGGGCGCGGCCACCGCCGACTACTACGCCCTCACCCACTGGGCCTACCTCGACGAACTCGTCTTCTGGGGCGGCTCGTCGGGCGAGGGCCTGATCCTCGCGCCGAACGCCCCGATCGTGGACGCGGCCCACCGCCACGGCGTACCCGTCCTCGGCAACGTCTTCCTGCCCCCGGTCGCCTACGGCGGACAGCTCCAGTGGACCCGCGACCTGGTGCAGAAGGACGCGACCGGGCACTACCCGCTGGCCGCCCAACTGGTCGCGGTCGCGGCCGCGTACGGCTTCGACGGGTGGTTCGTCAACGCCGAGACCAGCGGCGGCAACACCGCGCTCGCCACCGACATGCTCGGCTTCCTGCGCGAGTTGAAGGTGCTCGGGAGGGCCCAGGGGCAGCGCGTCACCTGGTACGACTCGATGACCGTGAGCGGGTCGGTGAGCTGGCAGGGCGCGCTGAACAACCAGAACAGGCCGTTCTTCGAGGCCGCGGACTCCCTGTTCGTCGACTTCCGCTGGTCCCCGAGCGGTCTGGCCTCGTCGGCGACGACGGCTCAGCAACTCGGGCGCAGTCCCTACGAGTTGTGGGCGGGCGTCGATGTCGAAGCCAATGGCACGAGCAAGTCCGTCAATTGGGATGCCATCGTGCCGACCACCAGATCACACGTCGTCTCCGTGGGCTTCTACCGACCCGAGTGGACCCGCAACCACCTGCCCGCGAACCGCACTCCCGGTGACTTCCACGCCGCCGACGACACCTTCTGGACGGGCGCCTCCCTCGACCCCTCCAAGCCGGACACGAGCGCCGGTTGGCGGGCCCCGGCGCTCTGGGTCGCCGACCGTTCGACCGTCGGCTCCCTCCCCTTCGCGACCGTCTTCAACACCGGCCACGGACTGAAGTGGTACGAGGACGGCGAGGCCGGCTCGGACGCCGAATGGAACCACCTCGGCCTGCAGGACCGGCTGCCGTCCCGCCGCTGGGTCGTGCGGACGACCGGTCGACGCCCCTCCGTCTCCTTCGACTTCGCCGCCGCCTGGCGCGGCGGCAGCAGCCTGCTCGTCGACGGCGCCCTCGACGCGCCGACCACGCTGGACCTCTACGCGACCCGGCTGCCGCTCGGCGCCGACACGGTGGTCGAGCTGACCCACCGCACGGACGCGGGCAGCGCCTCCGTGGAGCTGGCCGTCGCCACCGCCGAGCCGAGCGGGGCAGGAGCGGCGCCCCCGTACACGTACTTCCCCGTGTCGCCCTCGGGGGACGGCTGGGGAACGTCCACCGTGCGGCTGAGCGGACTGTCGGGGACGGTGTACGCGCTGGGCGTCCGGCTGACCGCGAGCAGTGGGCCCGTGCGATGGCGGCTGGGAGCGCTCGCGGTCCGGGACGCGGTGGCGAACCCCGCGAACCCCGACGCGCCGACCGACCTGCGCGTCACCGACGCGGACGGCGGCAGCCTGCGCTTCGCGTGGCAGGGTGCCCCCAGTGACGTACGCCACTACGAGCTGTACCGGACGCTCCCCGACGGCACGCGCCGCTTCCTCGGCGGCACCTGTCAGACCGCGTTCCAAGTCGGCGGTCTCACCCCTGAGCAGGGGGAGGTCTCCGCAGGATTCGAACTGCGTGCGGTGGGGGAGCTGTTCACCGTCTCGACCGCCGCCACCACGACCCACACCTGGTAGCCAGCACTCTCACCCCACGGAGCACCCGCATGCATGACGACCGCACACTGGTCGAAGCCCGCCTCAAGCGCGTCCTCGACGAACGCATCCGACCCGCCGTGTACCCCGAGTCCGTACCCCTGGAAGTGGCGGTGTGGCACGCGCCCGGCGAGCCGGTGCCCGTCGCCGAGGGGCTCGCGGCCGCACCGGAGCCGATCGAGGTGGGCGCGCGCTGGGGTGCTCCGTGGGGCACCAGCTGGTTCCGGGTCACCGGGACCGTCCCCGAGACGTGGGCCGGCCGGACGGTCGAGGCTCTGCTGGACCTCGGCTTCGACGAGAACATGCCCGGCTTCCAGTGCGAGGGGCTGGTCTACCGGCCCGACGGCACTCCGGTGAAGGGACTCAACCCGCGCAACCAGTGGGTGCGTATCGGCGCGCCGGTCGAGGGCGGGGAGGAGGTCCGGCTGCACATCGAAGCCGCGTCCAACCCGGTGATCCTGGACTACCACCCCTTCCTGCCCACCCAGTTGGGCGACAAGGAGACCGCGGGCAATGAGCCCCAGTACACGCTCGCGCGGATGGACCTCGCCGTCCTGGACGAGACCGTGTGGGAGCTGGTGCTCGACCTGGAGGTGCTCGGCGAGCTGATGGCCGAGCTGCCGGTGGAGTCCGCGCGGCGCTGGGACATCCTGCGCGCGGTGGAGCGGGCGCTCGACGCGGTCGACCTCCAGGATGTCAACGGGACGGCAGCCGCGGCGCGTTCATGGCTGGCAGGAGTGCTCGCCGAACCCGCGGCGCCCTCCGCGCACCGAATCAGCGCCGTCGGGCACGCGCACATCGACTCCGCGTGGCTGTGGCCGCTGCGGGAGACGGTCCGCAAGGTGGCCCGGACGACCTCCAACATGACCGCGCTCATCGAGGACGAGCCCGAGTTCATCTTCGCCATGTCGCAGGCCCAGCAGTGGGCGTGGGTGAAGGAACACCGGCCCGAGGTGTGGGCCCGGGTGAAGAAGGCCGTCGCCGACGGGCGGTTCGTGCCCGCGGGCGGTATGTGGGTCGAGTCCGACACGAACATGCCGGGCTCAGAGGCGATGGCCCGTCAGTTCGTGCACGGCAAGCGGTTCTTCCTCGACGAGTTCGGTATCGAGAACGACGAGGCCTGGCTCCCCGACACCTTCGGCTTCGCCGCCGGACTCCCGCAGATCATCAAGGCGGCGGGATCCAAGTGGCTGCTCACGCAGAAGATCTCCTGGTCCCGGACCAACAAGTTCCCGCACCACACCTTCCAGTGGGAGGGCATCGACGGCACCCGAATCTTCACCCACTTCCCGCCCGTCGACACCTACAACTGCTCCATGCGGGGCGCCGAACTCGCCCACGCCGCCAAGAACTTCAAGGACAAGGGGGCCGCCCGGCACTCCCTCGCACCCACCGGCTGGGGCGACGGAGGCGGCGGCACCACCCGCGAGATGGTCGCCAAGGCGGCCCGGCTTCGTGACCTCGAGGGCTCCCCGACCGTGGTGTGGGAGACACCGACGGAGTTCTTCAAGAAGGCCGAGGCCGAGTACGCCAACGCCCCTGTGTGGGTCGGCGAGTTGTATCTCGAACTGCACCGAGCCACCCTCACCAGCCAGGCCAGGACCAAACAGGGCAACCGCCGCAGTGAGCATCTTCTGCGCGAGGCTGAACTGTGGGCGGCGACCGCGGCCGTTCGGACCGGATTCCCCTATCCGTACGAGGAGTTGGACCGCATCTGGAAGACGGTGCTGCTCCACCAGTTCCACGACATCCTGCCCGGCTCGTCCATCGCCTGGGTGCACCGGGAGGCCCGCAGGACCTACGAGCGGATCGCCGAGGAGCTGAACGGCATCATCGACGGGGCGCAGCGCGCGCTGGCCGGCGAGGGGTCCATGGAACTCGTCTTCAACTCCGCGCCGCACCGGCGCGACGCGGTCCCGGCGGGTGGGGCCCTCCCGGCAGCGGTCGAGAGCGAGGTCGCGCTCGCACCGCGTGTGAACGGCGGCTACGTCCTCGACAACGGCCTGCTGCGGGTCGAGATCGACGCCCGGGGACTCGTCGTCTCCGCGTACGACATCGACGCCGACCGCGAGACGATCGCCCCGGGGTGCGTGGCGAACCTGCTCCAGCTCCACCCCGACTTCCCGAACATGTGGGACGCCTGGGACGTCGACGCGTTCTACCGCAACACGGTCACCGACCTGGTCGACGTCGACGAGGTCGGCCTCGGCGCGGACGGCGTGTCGGTCCGGATCGTGCGATCCTTCGGCGCGTCGCGGGTCACCCAGGTGCTGTCGCTCGCGCCGGGGGAGCGGCGGCTCGGCATCGACACCGAGGTCGACTGGCACGAGACCGAGAAGTTCCTGAAGCTCGCCTTCCCGCTCGACGTGCACGCCGATCGGTACGCGTCCGAGACCCAGTTCGGGCACTTCTACCGGCCGACGCACACCAACACGTCATGGGAGGCCGCCAAGTTCGAGGCGTGCAACCACCGGTTCGTGCACATCGACGAGCCGGGCTGGGGTGTAGCGATCGTCAACGACTCGACGTACGGCCATGACGTGACGCGTACCGTTCGCGACAGCGACTCCGGCACGACCACCACCGTGCGTGTCTCGCTGCTGCGCGCCCCGCGCTTCCCGGACCCCGAGACCGACCAGGGCGTCCACCACTTCCGGCATGCGCTGGTGCCGGGGGCCGGGATCGGGGACGCGGTGCGTGAGGGGTGGCGGATCAATCTGCCGGAGCGGCGGATGAGCGGCGCGCGGGAGGTCGCGCCGCTGGTGGGTGTCGCGCAGGACGCGGTCGTGGCGACCGCCGTCAAGCTCGCCGACGACGGCAGCGGGGATGTGGTCGTACGCTTCCACGAGTCCCGAGGCGGGCGCACGAGGGCCACGCTGACGGCGGGCTTCGAGATCGGGGGAGTGACGGTGACGGACCTGCTGGAGCGGCCCCTCGCGGAAGCTGCGACACCGCGGCGCGACGGCGACCGGGTCACCCTGTCACTGCGCCCCTTCGAGCTGGTGACGCTGCGGCTGACGCGGGCGTGACCGCCGCACGGGCGGCGGACCCGGCTAGGACCTGTCCGGCCGATCACGGCGGAGGACAGCTGCGGTGCCACACCCCGCGTCTCCGGCGTGATCGGCCGGACAGGTCCTAGTGCGTGAGCTGGGTCCGCAGCCACTGTTCCACCTCGCCCACGTGCGCGGCGGCGGCCGCCCTGGCCGCCTCCGGGTCGTGGGCCACCAGCGCGCGGTGGATCGCCGCGTGCTCGCGGCGTGTGCGCGCGAAGGCGCCCTCCTCCTGGTAGCCGCGCCAGACCCGGGCGCGAAAGGTGCGCGAGGACAGGCCCTCCAGGATGGCGGCCATGGTGTCGTTGCCGGCGGCGGCCGCGATCTCGCGGTGGAAGGCCAGGTCGTGGGCGAGGATCTCCTCCGGATCGTCGGTCGCGTTCATCGCCGTGAGATGTTTCTCGACCTCGGCGAGCTGGTCGGTCGTGATCCGGGCGGCGGCCAGCGCGGTCGCCGTCGACTCCAGGATCCGGCGCACCTCCAGCAGCTCGACCAGCCGCGGGCCGCGCGAGAGATCGGCCACGACACCGAAGGTCTCCAGGAGGTCCCCGGCCTCCAGCTGGGTGACGTAGATGCCCGAGCCGTGCCGGGCCTCCAGCACGCCGAGGACCGTGAGCGCGCGGATCGCCTCGCGCATCGAGCTGCGGGACATGCCCAGCTGGGCGGCGAGATCGCGCTCGGTCGGCAGCCGCTGCCCGGGCTCCAGCCGGCCCTCGCCGATCATCGCCTTGATCCGCTCGATGGCGCGTTGCGTCACCGTGCCCTTCTGTGGGGCGGCATCCGTCCCCCCGGGCTCGGCTCCCTTGGGCAGGGTCTCGTCCACGCCACATCCTCCTGTTGCCGGTGCGCCGCAGTCTAACCACCGATGTGGTCGGACCACTATGGCCGGAAACCGTGAAAATCAGCCGCCGAAGGGTGTTGCGGACCCGAAGTGGTCTGATAAATATTCGTCCCGGCTGGAAGAGGGACCTCCGGCCGCGCGTCCTGTTCGATCTCGCTCAATGAGGAGCCGTCAGATGGCCGGCAGAACCATGCGAAACAGGCGAATCTCGTCACGTGCCGTGCGTGTGGCGGCCGCGGCCGCCTGCGCGACCCTCGTGCTCGCGGCGTGCGGCAGCACCAAGGACTCCGCCTCCTCCGGCGGAGGCGGCGGCACCGGCAAGGTCGGGGTGATCCTGCCCCTGCTGACCTCGCCGTTCTGGCAGTCCTACAACGACTACGTGCCGAAGATGGCGAAGTCCGAAGGGGTCGACGCGCTCAAGACCGTCAACTCCAACAGCGACCCGTCCCAGCAGATCACCGACATCAACAACCAGCTCAACCAGGGCGTGAAAGGCCTCGTCGTGGCCCCCCTGGACAGCGCCGCGATAGCCGCGGGGCTCGATCAGGCCGAACGCAAGGGCGTCCCCGTGGTCGCCGTCGACGTGGCGCCCGACAAGGGCAAGGTCGCCATGGTCGTGCGCGCCAACAACGTCGCGTACGGCGAGAAGGCCTGCGAGTACCTCGGCAAGCAGATCCCCTCCGGCAAGGTGGTGCAGATCATGGGCGACCTGGCCTCCGTCAACGGCCGGGACCGCTCCGAGGCCTTCCGCTCCTGCGTGCAGCAGAAATACCCGAAGCTGAAGGTTCTGGAGATCCCCGCGAAGTGGGAGTCCGACACCGCGGCCTCCAAGCTGGACACCCTGCTGAACGCCAACCCCGACATCAAGGGCATCTACATGCAGGCGGGCGGCGTCTACCTCGCGCCGACCCTGCAGACCCTCAAGTCCAAGGGCATGCTGAAGAAGACGGGCCAGGCGGGCCACATCACGATCGTCTCGAACGACGGCATCCCGCAGGAGTTCGACGCCATCCGCAAGGGTGAGATCGACGCCACCGTCTCCCAGCCGGCCGACGCGTACGCCAAGTACGGCATGTACTACATCAAAGCCGCGATGCAGGGGAAGACGTTCAAGACCGGCCCGACCGACCACGACTCCGAGATCGTCAAGCTGCCCAGCGGCATCCTGGAGGACCAGCTGCCCGCGCCGCTGGTGACCAAGGACAACGTCGACGACCCCGAGCTCTGGGGCAACACGGTCAAATGAGCACCCCACTGGTGGAGGCGCGGGGGATAGCCAAGCGGTACGGTCCCACCGTCGCCCTCCAAGACGGCCGACTCACCGTGCTGCCGGGTGAGTCCCACGCCCTCGTCGGGCGCAACGGCGCGGGCAAGTCCACCCTCGTCACCATCCTCACCGGCCTGCAGGCCCCCGACGAGGGCACGGTCCGCTTCGACGGCGAGCCCGCGCCCCCGCTCGCCGACCGCGACGCGTGGCGCCGCAAGGTGGCATGCGTCTACCAGAAGCCCACGGTCGTACCGGAGTTGACGGTCGCCGAGAACCTCTTCATCAACCGGCAGCCCGTCGGGCGCGGCGGCTTCATCAGCTGGCGCAGGCTGCGGGCCGAAGCGGCCGAGGTCCTCGAGACCTGGGACGTGCATGTCGACCCCGAGGCCCGCACCGCCGACCTCAAGGTCGAGGACCGCCAAATGGTCGAGATCGCCCGGGCCTTGAGCTTCGGCGCCCGGTTCATCGTCCTCGACGAACCGACCGCGCAGCTCGACAACCGGGAGATCGAGCGGCTCTTCACCCGGATGCGCGCGCTCCAGGAGTCCGGTGTCACCTTCCTGTTCATCTCGCACCACCTCCAGGAGGTGTACGAGGTGTGTCAGACGGTTACCGTGCTGCGCGACGCCCGCTGGATCACCACCGCGCCGGTTGCCGAACTCCCGCGCCCGGCGCTGGTGGAGGCCATGGCGGGCGAGTCGATCGCCGATCACGTGACCTCGCGTCGGTCCGTGGCGGCCGACGCGCAGGTGATGCTCGACACTCGGGGGCTCACCTCGGACGCGTACGAGGACATCGACCTGACCGTCCGCCGCGGCGAGGTCCTCGGCCTCGCCGGCTCCAGCGGCAGCGGCAAGATCGAGCTGGCCGAGTCCTTCGCCGGACTGCACACGCCGACCGCCGGAACCGCCCGACTGGGCGACGAGGAGCTTCCGTTCGGTGATGTGCAGGCCGCGCTCAAGGCGGGCGTCGGCTGCGTTCCGCGCGACCGGCACCAGCAGGGTCTCGTCGCCGGCATGACCATCGGCGACAACACCACCATGAGCGTCCTGAACCGGCTCGGCCGCTACGGCTTCATCGGCACCGCCCGCAAACGCGCCTTCGCCACCGAGCTGATCGAACGCCTCGACATCCATACCGAAGGCCCCGAGCAGCCCGTCTCGGACCTGTCCGGCGGCAACGCGCAGAAGGTCGTCATGGCCCGCGCACTCGCCTCCGACCCCCGCCTCCTCGTCCTCATCAACCCCACCGCGGGTGTCGACGTGAAGTCCAAGGAGTCACTGCTGTCCCGTATGGACAGCGCCCGCGAGGACGGCACCGCCGTACTCGTCGTCTCCGACGAACTCGACGACCTGCGCCGCTGCGACCGCGTCCTGGTCCTCTTCCACGGCCGCGTCGTCGCCGAGCACCCGGTCGGCTGGCACGACCACGAGCTGATCGCCTCCATCGAAGGAGTGGACCATGGCTGACACGAAGGCCCCGTCGGCCTCGTCACCCACCTCCGTGCGAGCCCCCGACGCGCAGGCCGCCAAGACCGTGCTGCTCCGTCGGGCCCGCGAACTCGCCCTCGTACCCGCTCTGTTGGTGCTTCTGGTACTCGGCGCGATCGTCAACGACTCGTTCCTCACCGAACGGAACCTGATCTCCATCCTCGGCGCCTCCGCGGCGCTCGCAATGGTGGTCCTCGCCGAGTCGTTGGTGCTGATCACCGGCAAGATCGACCTGTCGCTGGAGTCGGTGGTCGGCATCGCGCCCGCCGTCGGCGCCCTGCTGGTACTGCCCGCCGCGCAGTCCGGCTGGGGCACCGAGTGGTCGGCCGCGCTCGCCCTCGTCGCGGTCCTCGTCGTGGGCGGGGTCATCGGCGCCTTCAACGGCGTCCTCGTGGTGAAGTTCAAGCTCAACGCCTTCATCGTCACCCTCGCGATGCTGATCGTGCTGCGCGGTCTGCTGGTCGGTGCCACCAAGGGCAAGACGCTGTTCGGCATGCCCGACGCGTTCTTCTCCCTGGCCACATCCACCTTCCTGCGCGTCCCGCTGTCGGTGTGGCTGGCCGCGGTCTCCTTCGGCGTCGCCGGGCTGATCCTCAAGTACCACCGGGTCGGCCGCGCCCTGTACGCGATCGGCGGCAACGCGGAGGCGGCCCGCGCGGCCGGTATCCGCGTCGACCGGATGCTGCTCGGGGTGTCCGTCGTCGCGGGCGTCCTCGCCGCGGTCGGCGGGATCATGCAGACCGGTTACGTCGGCGCGATCAGTGCCAACCAGGGCAACAACATGATCTTCACGGTGATGGCGGCGGCGGTCATCGGCGGTATCAGCCTCGACGGCGGCAAGGGCACCATGTTCGGCGCCCTGACCGGCGTACTCCTCCTCGGCGTGGTGCAGAACCTGCTCACGCTCGCCCAGGTGCCGTCCTTCTGGATCCAGGCCATCTACGGCGGAATCATCCTGGTCGCCCTGATGATCGCCCGCGTGACCACCGGCCGCGCCCAGGACTGACCCCCTCCTTCGATTTCGTACGGAACCCAGGATCCACGGATCCACGGCCCCCTCCGTACGCCCCTGTCCCGGACCGAAAGGCCTCCCGTGTCCCCAACTGCCGCTCGCATCACCGCGGTCGACACCTACGACATCCGTTTCCCCACCTCGCGCGAGCTCGACGGCTCCGACGCGATGAACCCGGACCCCGACTACTCGGCAGCGTACGTCGTGCTGCGCAGCGACGCGGCCGACTGTCCCGAGGGGCACGGCTTCACCTTCACCATCGGGCGGGGCAACGATGTCCAGGTCGCCGCGATCGAGGCGCTGCGCGGGCATGTGGTCGGACGGTCCGTCCAGGAGCTGTGCGCCGACCCGGGCGCCCTTGCCCGGGACCTGATCGGGGACAGCCAGCTGCGCTGGCTCGGGCCCGAGAAGGGCGTGATGCACATGGCGATCGGCGCCGTCGTCAACGCCGTGTGGGACCTGGCCGCCAAGCGCGCCGAGAAGCCGCTGTGGCAGCTGCTCGCCGACGCCGAACCGGAGTGGCTGGTCCGCCAGGTCGACTTCCGCTACCTCACGGACGCCCTCACGCCGGAGGAGGCGCTGGACCTGCTGCGCCGCGGCCGTCAGGGCGCCGCCAAGCGCGCCGCGATCCTCCGGGAGAGAGGCTTCCCCGCCTACACCACCTCGCCCGGCTGGCTCGGCTACAGCGACGAGAAGCTCACCCGCCTCGCCGCCGAGGCCGTCGCCGACGGGTTCCGGCAGATCAAGTTGAAGGTGGGCGCCGATCTGGCGGACGACGTACGTCGCTGCCGCGTCGCCCGCTCGGCCGTCGGCCCCGACATCCGCATCGCGATCGACGCCAACCAGCGCTGGAACGTGGACGAGGCGATCGCCTGGACCAAGGCCCTCGCCGAGTTCGAGCCCTACTGGATCGAGGAGCCCACCAGCCCCGACGACGTCCTCGGCCATGCCGCCGTCCGCAAGGCCGTCGCCCCCGTCAAGGTCGCCACCGGCGAGCACGTCCAGAACCGCGTCGTCTTCAAGCAGCTCCTCCAGTCCGACGCCATCGACGTCCTGCAGATCGACGCGGCCCGTGTCGCCGGAGTCAACGAGAACCTCGCCATCCTGCTCCTCGCGGCCAAGTTCGGGGTGCCCGTCTGCCCGCACGCCGGCGGCGTCGGCCTGTGCGAACTCGTCCAGCACCTGTCGATGTTCGACTTCGTGGCGCTCTCCGGCACCACCGACGACCGGGTCATCGAATACGTCGACCATCTGCACGGCCACTTCCTCGATCCGGTGGTGATCAGGCAGGGTCACTACACGGCACCCACCGCGCCGGGATTCTCCGCGACCATGCGACCGGAGTCCATCGCGGAGTTCACCTACCCCGGCGGCACCTTCTGGGCCGCCGACCTCGCCCAACAGAAGTCCGACAACCAGACGAGCGAAAAGCAGAAGGGGGAAGTCGCGTGACCGCCGACTTCGAAGGTCTCAAGGCGCTGGTGACCGGTGGCGCCTCCGGCATCGGCCGCGCCACCGCCGAGCTGCTCGCCGCCCGCGGAGCCCAGGTCGCCGTCCTCGACCTGGACCCCTCGACGGTCGAGAAGCCCCTGCTCGGCTACCGTGCCGACGTCACCGACGACGCCTCCGTACGCCAGGCCGTGGCCGCGGCCGTCGCGGACCTCGGCGGACTCGACGTACTGATCAACAACGCGGGGATCGGCGCCCAGGGCACCGTCGAGGACAATGCCGACGACGAGTGGCACCGGGTCCTGGACGTCAACGTCGTCGGCATGGTCCGTACGGCCCGCGCCGCCCTGCCCCACCTGCGGGAGTCCGCGCACGCGGCGATCGTGAACACCTGCTCCATCGCCGCTACCGCCGGGCTGCCGCAGCGCGCCCTGTACTCCGCCACCAAGGGCGCCGTCCTCTCCCTCACCCTCGCCATGGCCGCCGACCACCTCCGCGAAGGCATCCGCGTCAACTGCGTGAACCCCGGCACCGCCGACACGCCCTGGGTCGGCCGCCTCCTCGACACCGCCCCCGACCCGGCCGCCGAACGCGCCGCGCTGGAGGCCCGTCAGCCCTCCGGCCGCCTCGTTTCGGCGGACGAGGTCGCGGGTGCCATCGCCTACTTGGCGAGCCCCCTGTCCGGCGCCACCACCGGCACTGCCCTCGCCGTGGACGGCGGCATGCAGGGGCTGCGGCTGCGCCCGGTGGGCCAGTGAGCACCCTGGGGAGAAGCGGCGTCGCGGTCAGTCCCCTGTCCTTCGGCGCCGCGGGCATCGGCAACCTGTTCACCGCGGTCAGCGACGAGCAGGCGTACGAGGCCGTGGACGCCGCCTGGTCCGGTGGCATCCGCTACTTCGACACCGCGCCGCACTACGGCATCGGCCTCTCCGAACGCCGTCTCGGCGCGGCCCTGCGCGACCGGCCCCGCGCCGAGTACACCGTGTCCACCAAGGTGGGCCGCCGCCTGGAGCCCACGGACAAGGGCGGCGACGACCTCGCCGACGGTTTCGCGGTACCCGCCACGCACCATCGCGTCTGGGACTTCAGCGCCGACGGCGTACGCCGGAGCCTGGAGGCCAGCCTCGAACGGCTCGGTCTCGACCGCGTGGACGTCGTCTACCTCCACGACCCGGACGACCACGCCGAGCAGGCCTTCCGAGAGGGATATCCCGCACTGGAGAAACTCCGCTCGGAAGGCGTGGTGGGCGCCATCGGAGCAGGCATGAACCAGGCCGAGATGCTCACCCGCTTCGTACGCGAGACAGATGTGGACGTGGTGCTCTGCGCGGGCCGCTACACGCTGCTCGACCACGGCGCGCTGGCCGAGCTGCTGCCGGCCGCCGAGGAGCGCGGCACTTCTGTCGTCATCGGCGGCGCCTTCAACTCCGGTCTGCTGGCCGACCCGCGGCCCGGAGCGACGTACAACTACGCGGCGGCGTCGGGCGAGTTGCTGGACCGGGCCCTGCGGCTCAAGACGATCGCTGAGCGGCACGGCACCACCCTGCGCGCCGCCGCGCTCGCCTTCGCCGCCGCCCACCCGGCCGTGGCCAGCGTCCTCGTCGGCGCCCGCTCGCCGTACGAAGTCGGCGACTGCGTGGAGCAGTTCGAAGCGCCGGTCCCCGCCGCGTTCTGGCGGGAGCTGCGGGAGGCGAAACTACTGCCCGAGGACGCCCCCGTACCCGTACAGGATCCGTCATGAGAGTAGCCCTGCACACAAAGGTCCGCGCAGACCGGATCGCCGAGTACGAGACCGCCCACCGAGAGGTCCCCGAAGAACTCACCGCGGCCATCCGTGCCGCCGGAGCCACCTCCTGGACGATCTGGCGCAGCGGTACCGACCTCTTCCACGTCCTGGAGTGCGAGGACTACGGCCGCATGCTCGCCGAACTGGAGAAACTGCCGGTCAACATCGGCTGGCAGGCACGCATGGCCGAACTCCTCGACGTCGTGCACGACTACTCCGACGAGGGCGCGGCTGCCGGGCTTCCCGTCGTATGGGAGTTGCCGTGAGGGTGGACGCGCACCACCACGTGTGGGACCTCTCCGTTCGTGACCAGGACTGGATCGCCGGGCCCGAACTTCAGCCACTGAGGCGGAACTTCGGCGTGACGGACCTCGAACCGGAGGCGCGGGCCGCCGGGGTCGACCGCACCGTCCTCGTACAGACGATCACCGTGCCCGAGGAGACCCCGGAGTTCCTCGCCCTCGCGGAGCGGAGCGAGCTGATCGCGGGGGTGGTGGGCTGGACCGACCTGACACGGCCGGACATCGCCGACGAGCTCGCCCGGCTGCGGGAGCTGCCGGGCGGCCGGTACCTCAAGGGCATCCGGCATCAGGTCCAGGGCGAGCCCGACCCCCAGTGGCTACTGCGTCCGGACGTACGGCGCGGGCTCGCGGCCGTCGCGGCGGCAGGCCTCGTCTACGACCTGGTCGTGCTGCCGCACCAGCTGCCCGCGTGCGTTCGGGCAGCGGCGGATCACCCTGAACTCACCTTCGTCCTGGATCACTTGGGGAAGCCGCCGATCGCCACGGGGGTACTGGAGCCGTGGGCGACGGGCGTGAGGGAGCTGGCCGCGCTTCCCCACACGGTGTGCAAACTGTCCGGCATGGTCACCGAGGCGGATCTCGCGAAGGGGACGGTCGACGAGCTGCGCCCGTACGCGGACACCGTCCTGGAGGCCTTCGGGCCCGGCCGCCTGATGTTCGGCTCCGACTGGCCGGTGTGCACCTTGGCGGCCTCGTACGCCCAAGTGCTCGACACGGCACAGGAGTTGCTCGGTGGGCTGGGTGCGGGAGAGAGTGCCGAGGTCTTCGGCGGCACCGCGACCCGCGTCTACCTTTGATCTTGGCCGGCGCGCCGCCGTTCACGGCGGGGGTGAAGACCACCTCGGAGCTGCTCTGACAGTGAGCACGGGCTCCAGCTCTTGGGGTACTCCCTTTCTTTACTTGTCGACTTGATCCGTCAAGCTCACGACGGCGCAGGCCAGCACCCGTCTTCGAGGGCGCTGGCCTGCAAGACGACGGACGGCTCGTTGAGCACTCGGAGGCGCTGATCACGTGGGCGGCCATCACTCCGGCGCCGACCGACGGCTGACCACCCCTACTCTTCCCCCGAGTCGCCGACGCGGGGCTCCACCGCCGCGACCACGGCCGGGGCGACGCCACCCTGCCGGGTGCCTCGCTCAGTTGGCGCGGCGAGTTTTGACTCCGTCGGCCTCGAAGTCGTAGATGGTCTTGTTGATCCGCAGGCCGTCGACAGCGCCGATCCAGATGTAGTCGCGGCCCTTGCCTACCGCGGCGGTGTAGATGGTCGGCCGCGCGCCGCCGTCGTTGAGCGCGGTTTTCAACTGCGGGAAGGTGCACTTGGTGGTCTGGTTGCAGCCGGTCACGACCCCCGCGTTGCCCGTGAGGAACCACAGGCCGGTCTCGGTGGCATCCAGGTAGGAACTCCAGCCGTCCGTCACCGGGGAGGGGTCCGGCACCCACACCGCAGAGGAGTAGGTGGTGGCCGCAGCCGCGGTGAGCTTCGGATTGATCTCGAACCTGATGTTCGGCAAGTTCCCCGGGCCGCCATAGGAGATGTTCTCGCCGGTCTGGAAGACGTGGAAACCGACCTGGTTCAGTCCCAGTACCGGGTCGCCGTAGAAGTCGACCTCGTTGCCGAAGTCGACCTTCTCGCTGGGCGGGGTGAGGGAGGTGGAGCTGTCCGCTACCTCGATTCCGAGGCTGCCCCGTCCGTAGGGCGGCCTCGCGGAGGAGCCCTTTACGTCGTACGAGCCGAACGGGCCGTTCCTCAAGGCGGCGACGGGAGAGCCGATTGTGTTGCGGGTGATGACGCCCCAGTGATCCGAGCTTCCCTGGATTCCGTCGGTGACGGCGGATGCCGATCCCGGGACGGCTGAGGCAGCGATCGCGACCAGCGCTGTGACCCCAAGCGTCACTTTCCGCTTCACACCAAAGCGAGCCTTCACGCTCACTCCTTTCGTGGTTGATACAAGGGCAGGACGGGCGCCCGAGCCGGGCCCTGCGTAGCGCACGCCACGGTAAGGACTCTCATTGGCGGAACTGGCCACGACGCACCTGTGACGCATGGCGATTAATCCCCATGGTGGAGCAAACAATTGACCTGTTCATGTCCATTGACCCGCTTGCCCGCCAACCAGTCGGCCCGGCCGCCGGCGGCTGGGCTGATCGCCGGCCCTTCGCCGGTGTCTCGCGGCCTCACCAGGGGCCGGAGGTCGGCATCGACGTGGGCGTCACCGTGCCCATCGCCCAGGAATCTCCCGGCTTTGGTCAGGAGAGCACTTCAACGGCTCTGATCCACCCATTCCAGCCGCATCGGCGGCAGGAAGTCCCGTACATACGTGCGGTGCCAGCACGCGCCCGTCTCGCGAAGCTCCCGCCAGGTCGTATAGCGATAGCGGTAGAGGCGGGCGCGGACGTACCGGGGTGGCGCGTCCGCCGGGAACGGGGAGCGGCGCAGCAGCCGTAGCGTGTCGCGGTCGTTCTCCAGGAGCCGTTCGACCAGACCGGTGAACCACGAAGCGGCGTACGCGGGGGAGAGCGCCGCGAACCACATCAGCCAGTCGAGCCGCAGATGGTAGGGCGCGAACTGGCGCGGCCAGTAGCGGGTGGCGCCGGGCTTGCCCTTGAACTCGTACTCCCGCCAGTCCGAGTCCTCGCGCGGCATGGCGTCCGTCGTGCCCTCGACGATCACCTCGTGACGGATCCGGCTGACGCTGCCGAACGCGCCGTAGGTGTTGACCAGGTGGAGCGGGTCGAAGGAGCGGTTCATGACCTGGCGCCGGGAGACGAGATTGCGGGCGGGGCGGTAGCTGAGCACGACCAGGCCGGTGGCGACGGCGAGCACCACGATCTCGTACCAGAGGGGCGGTCCGGACACCCGCGGGGGAGTGGTGGGGAACGCGACCGCCGACAGGGCCAGCACGATCGTCGTCCAGTTCAGCCAGGAGAAATTGCCGGACAGGACCAGCCAGAGCTGGGTGAGGATCATCAGCGAGGCGGCGGCCGTCGCGATCGGCTGCGGGGTGAACAGCAGGATGGGGACGACGAGTTGGGTGACGTGGTTGGCGGCCACCTCGACCCGGTGAAAAGGCTTCGGGAGATGGTGGAAGAACCAGCTCAGCGGGCCCGGCATCGGCTGTGTCTCGTGGTGGTAGTCCAGGCAGGTCAGCTTCCGCCAGCAGGCATCGCCGCGCATCTTGATCAGCCCGGCGCCGAACTCCACCCGGAAGAGCACCCAACGCAGCAGGAAGAGGACCACGATCGGGGGAGCGACCTCGTCATTGCCCAGGAAGACGGCGAGGAAGCCGACCTCCAGGAGCAGGGACTCCCAGCCGAACGCATACCAGGTCTGGCCGACATTGACGATGGAGAGGTACATCGCCCAGGGCACAACCCACAGCAACATGGCACCCCAGAGCGGTAGTTGTTGATCCAGGCCCGCGATCAACGCCACCGACACCGCACAGCCCGTCCAGCACCACGCCGCGAAGAAGCGGTCCGAATAGCGCAGCTGGAACACGCTCGGCGCGTTGCGGAACGGCACCCGTGCCACGAAATGGGGCACCGGCAGCATCCCGCGCTCCCCGATCAGCGCGCGGAACTGGAGCGCCGCGCCCAGGAACGCGGCGAGATACACGACGGCCAGCACCCGCTGGAAGACCAGCCGGCTCAGCCAGTACTCGGGGGCGATGAACCACTCCACGACAAGGCGCTCCTCTCCCTCCCATTGTGACGCTGGGTGACCGTCTCGGCTTGCGTAAGCCAACTGGGCGACGCAGACAATAGCGGACGAAACACCCGGAGGGTGAACGGGGGGAACGCGGGAGAACGCGGTGCGCATACCCACCCGAACCATCGTCACGACCTGCGCTGGAGCTCTATCCCCAGCCGGTCGGGGTCCAGGGGCCGGACCTTTCACCGACTCCACGGCCACCCCGACCGTCACTCGAAGGCCGTACACGGCGCCCACGGACAGTGCCTCCGCCGTGCAGGAGGTGCGTTCCCTCTCGGGTTCCACGCCCGGCCTCCACGGAGGCACCCGTTCCGTCGGCGGCTGCGACGCCGAGAAGGGGATCGGCCTGCTCGCCGCCGACCGGAGCAAGGCGCGCGCCTTCGCGCGGGCCGCGGGCATCTCCCAGGCCTCCGTCTCGTCGTGGCCCCTGCGCGTTTAGGGCCTGTCCGGCGGATCATGCCGCAGACGCGGGGCGTGGCACGCCCGCCCCCAAGCTCTCGGCTTCGCTCGAGCAGGGAGGTACCCCCTCCGGCGTTGTCGTCGGTTGCCGACTCCCCCAAGTTCTCGGCTTCGCTCGAACAGGGGGACCCCCATCGCGTCGACGCCCTCCTCCGCCTTGCAGCTGCACGCAACAGGCCCCGCTCACCGGCGATTATCAGGCGCCGTTGCTTCCCTGCGACCTGATCCGCCGGACAGGCCCTAGCCCCCGCACGGCCGGAGAGAAAGCCCCTGCACGCCGGGGAGAAGTCGAATAATCGGGCAAATCCTGGCAAGGTGGCCCCATGGTTGATCGGGGAGCGAGCGCCCTGTCACTCCCGGACGACTGGCCCGCCCACCCGGATCCGATCCTGGCGCTCAACCGCATGGGCAGTTTCGACTGGGACCTGGACACCGGTCTGATGCAGATGGACGCCCAGGCCCACGAGGTCTTCGACCTGCGCCCCGACGAATACGACGGCCGCCCCGGGACGCTGCTGTCCATGCGGGTGCCCCCGACCGAGGCCGGCCGCATCGACACCCTGGTCTCCCAGGCACTCAAGGACGGCAGCGAGAACTATGGCGCCTACTTCCGCATCCGCTGCCGGGACGGATCGTCACGCTGGACGCACACCCAGGGCTACATCCGCCGCGACGAGACGGGCCGCCCGCGCCGGATCATCGGCATCGTCCGCGACGCCACCCAGGAGCTGAGCGAGAGCGCGGCGCGCCGCGAGCAGGCCGCCCAGGACGAGGCCCGGCGTCAGCAGACGAACGTCGTGCAGGTCACCACGGCGGCGCTCGCACACGCCCGCACCGTCCAGGACGTCATCGACGTCCTCAAGGACTCCCACGGCCTCACCCACCTCGGGGCGACGAGCCTGGTCATGGGCCTGGTGGAGGCCGGACGCATCCGGCTGGTCGCCGAGGGGCCCGAGGGCAGCTTCGTGGCCGGCACCATGGTCACCCGTATCGACGAGCAGTACCCGATGAGCGAGGTCGTACGCACCCTCGCGCCGCGCTTCATCGAGTCCCCGGAGGACTTCGCCGAGTCGTACCCGCTGCTGTGGCCGAACATCACCGACCTGGAGATCACCTCGGCGGCCTATCTGCCGCTCATCGCGCAGGCCCGCCCCATCGGCGCGATGGGCCTGCTCTACAACGACCGGCGCGGTTTCTCCGCGGAGGACCGCAACGTCCTCGTCGCGCTCGGCAGCAGCATCGCACAGAGCCTGCAGCGGGCCATGTTCTACGAGCAGGAGAAAGACCTCGCGCAGGGCCTCCAGCAGGCCATGCTGCCGCGCTCCATCCCCAGCGTGCCCGGCGCCGACATCGCTGTCCGCTACCGCTCCGCCTCCCTGGGCCGGGACATCGGCGGCGACTGGTACGACCTGATCCCGCTGCCCGGCGGGCGCGTCGGTGCCGTCATCGGCGACGTGCAGGGCCACGACACCCACGCCGCCGCCGTCATGGGCCAGCTGCGCATCGTGCTGCGCGCCTACGCCACCGAGGGCCACACCCCCGCCACCGTGATGGCCCGCGCCTCGGTCTTCCTGCACGAGCTGGACACCGAACGCTTCGCGACCTGCCTGTACGCGGAGTCCGACCTGTCCACCGGTGTCGTCCAGCTGGTGCGGGCCGGCCATATCGATCCGCTGATCCGCCAGACCGACGGCAGCTGCCGCAGGCTGCCCGTCGAAGGGGGGCTGCCGCTGGGCCTGTCCGCCGAGTTCGGGCGCCTCGAATACCCGGTCGACACGTTCGAGTTGGACCCCGGCCAGACCCTGCTGTTGTGCACCGACGGCCTTGTCGAGGAGCCCGGCGCCGACCTCGACGAGGGCATGCACACCCTGATGGAGCTGATCCGCTCGGGCCCGGATGACGTGCGCGATCTCGCCGACCTGCTCATCGACGTCGCCGAGGAACGCGGTGGCGACGACGATGTCGCCCTGCTGCTCCTGCGCCGTCGCGGCGCCGGCCCGCAACAGTCCGGCGGGCGGCTCCAGCAGCATGTCGCGCCCGGCGACCCCGAGGCGCTCATCGAGGCCCGGCACATGATCCGCGCCGCCGTCCGCGCCTGGGGCGCCCAGGAGCGCACCGACGAGATCGAGCTGGTCGCCGACGAGCTGATCACCAACGCCCTCATACACACCGAGGGCGCCGCGATCGTCACCCTGCGGGTCCTCACCGGCCCCGACCGCAGGCTGCGCGCCGAGGTGGAGGACTGCTCCAGCGCCCTGCCGCGCCGTCGTGAGGCCGGCGAGTCCGGGGTCTCGGGGCGCGGCCTGCTGCTGGTCGACCGGCTCACCGACGTCTGGGGCGTGGAGGCCCGTGGCGGCGGCAAGTGCGTGTGGTGCGAGTTCGTCGTCCGGGAACGGGACTGACCACCGGCGCGCCTGGGGTGTGTGCCGGGGATGCGCGACGTTCCGGGTGGTGTTGTCGGAGCCGGGTGGCACCCTGGAGCCATGCCGGAACTGCCGGAGGTCGAAGCGCTCAAGGACTTCCTGGCCGACCATCTCGTCGGCCGCGAGGTCGTGCGCGTGCTGCCCGTTGCCATCAGCGTCCTGAAGACGTACGACCCACCCGTCACCGCCTTCGAGGGCCGTGAGGTCACCGCCGTGCACCGGCACGGCAAGTTCCTCGACATCGAGGCCGACGGCCTGCACTTCGTGACGCATCTGGCCCGCGCGGGCTGGCTGCACTGGAAGGACACGCTGCCCGACGGTCCGCCCCGCCCCGGCAAGGGCCCGCTCGCGCTGCGTGTCGCCCTGGAGACCGGAGAAGGCTTCGACCTCACCGAGGCCGGCACCCAGAAGAGACTCGCGGTGTACGTCGTACGGGACCTGGCAGAGATCCCCGGCATCGCCCGACTCGGCCCCGACCCGCTCGCCGCCGACTTCGACGAGGCGCGGTTCACGAAGCTCCTGGAGGGTGAGCGGCGTCAGCTGAAGGGCGCGCTGCGCGACCAGAGCCTGATCGCGGGTGTGGGGAACGCGTACAGCGACGAGATCCTGCACGCCGCCAAGATGTCCCCCTTCAAGCTCGCCGCCTCGCTGACCCCCGAGGAGACGAGCCGCCTGTACGAGGCGCTGCGCGCCACCCTCGCCGAGGCGGTGGAGCGCTCCCACGGGCTGGCCGCCGGGCGTCTCAAGGCGGAGAAGAAGAGTGGTCTGCGGGTGCACGGCAGGACGGGCGAGCCGTGCCCGGTCTGTGGCGACACCATTCGCGAGGTCTCCTTCAGTGACTCCTCGCTGCAGTACTGCCCGACCTGCCAGACGGGCGGGAAGCCGCTGGCGGACCGCCGGATGTCCAGGCTGCTCAAATAGCGCCCGGTCACCGGGATTCGACCGTCACCAGGTGCTCGCCGTCCGTTGTGCGCACCTCGAACCGGCTGATCTCCTCGGAGTGGAGCGCGGCGCCGCCCTGCATCGTGGTGGCCGCGCCGTCGTGCACGGGCCCCATCCAGCTCGTCACCGTCTCCTCCGAGCCGTCCTTGCCGACGGCGACGAGCTGACAGGGGCGCGAGCCCCCGGCGTCCTTGACCTTGACGTCGACCTCGCTGCCCCAGACCCGGTCCTGGGTGGTGATCTGGGCCCACACACCGGTGTCCGCGTCTGTCGCGGCGACCTGGGTCGACGGGTCGCCGTTCGCCGTCACGATCGCGATCGCGGGCCCGCCCGCCGCGAACACCACGGCGGCGGCCACTGCGTACAGCCAGCGCCTGCGCCCGGCCCGATGCCGCGCCGCCACCTCGCTGAGCAGCCGGTCCAGCAGCCGGGGCCCGGGGGCGGCGAAGGGGTGCACGGAGCGCGGGGTGGCTCGCCTGTACAGCATCAGCTGTCGCGCGGCGGGGCGGAACTCACTCACGTGCGCCGCGCACTGGGGGCACTCCATGAGGTGATCCTCGAAGCGGAATGCCTCCGCCTCGTCCAGCACGCCGAGCGCGTAGGCGCCGACGTCTCGATGCCGTTCCAGGGACCTCATACCGAATACCGAATCCTCGTGGCGATGGTGCGGGGTGGGAGTGGTGTTGCTGTTGCCCACCCGTACGCACCGGAGCCACGAATCACTCAAGACCCGTACCGAATCGAGACCAAGACGTTCGGAGCGAGAGGGCCCGCGGATTGGTGCGAGCTCAGAAAAAAAGTTGCTCGGAAAACTTGTTCGGAGAGTGACCGGTCGTGGCGGTCAGAAGAGATGGATCGCCAGATGCCCCAGTGGCAGCCCCAGTTGCCAGGCCGGTGTCCACACCTTCGGACCGTCGTCCTCGCCCGGGACCGGGCCGCCACCGGGTACGGCGTCCAGGTCGGGGGCGAGCAGTTCGGTCTCCTCCAGCCAGCGCCAGGCCGCCGTCGCCAGCTCCAGGTCCGGGGCGGGGCCGCCGGACTCGACCGCCTCGGCCGCGAGGCGGGCCATGTGCTCGCGCACCCAGTCCTGCCACGGCTGGTCGTACGCCGTCAACGAAAGCCAGGTCTCCAGCTGGGTGACGACCCGGATGCCCGAGAGCTCGCCTTCCGTGTCGGAGAGGAAGATGGTCAGCGCCAGGGCGTCGCGCCCGGCGCGGAACTCGAAGGACGTGGGCGGCATCAGGTCGCCGGTCCGCAGCAGCTCGTCGGCGATGTACTCGGCGTACAACCACGCCATGGGGACCGTGAGTTCCCCACCGCCGGCGCCGTCCGTGCTCTCTTGACCTCTGTGCAGCATCCCTTCCGCCTTCCTCCGGTTTGCGTGCGCGTCGCCCGACCCGGGCCCCAACCCGGAAAACGGATGAGGACAGCTGATTGCTCAACCATGGTCCTCAGCAAGGCGCTTTACGGAGGCTTGACCCGGCCTTGGGTTTCACCGCAGGTCGGCCGCGTAACCCGGAAGAACCCGGCGCAGGGCGCGCAGCGCGTAGTACGCGCGCGACTTCACGGTACCGGGCGGAATTCCGAGCGCCGCGGCGGCCTCCGCCACACTCGCCCCCTGGAAGTACACCTGCACCAGGACTTCACGGTGCTCGGGAGTGAGTGTCTTCACAGCCTCCCGCACATCGAGCGTCGCCGCCGACCTTTCGGCGTGATCCGCACAGACTCGCGCACTCTCCAGCACAGCGTCCCCGACCTCCGGCGGACGCGCCTGGCGGGCCCGCCTCGCGTCGATCGCGAGCCGCCGTCCGACGGTGAGCAGCCAGGGACGTACGGAGTCGAAGTCGTCGGCGCGCAGCGCCTCGGGATGCTGCCAGGCGCGTACGAACGTCTCCTGTACCAGGTCCTCGGCGCGCTGTCGGTCACCGTCGCAGAGGCGTAGGAGCAGGGCGAAGAGGGGCCGGCCGTGCTCGCGCTGCAGCGCGGCCAGCTCGTGCTCGGCGGTCGTCTTGGTGGTGGTTCCGGCCGTCATGGCCTGTATGCCAGCGGGTGCCGCTCCGCTCGGACAGGGCCGCGACACGGGTCTGCGGTGGGCGGTCGATGCCGTCGGTGAACGGCGCGGCGAACGGTTCAGCGGGCTTCGCCCGAGGTGCCCTCGTATCGCCCCAACGGGCTTGTCCACGAGCGCCGGACGGGCGAGAGACGTGCGTTGCTCCTTGACTCCGGCTCTCCCACGTACGTGGATTCATATGACTTCGTACTTAAATATGACTGTATCGGGGTTCGGCATGATCACACGTAGACGACAGATCACTCTGGCTCTCACGGCCGTGCTCGTAGCCGCCGCGGGCTGCCAGGCCGCTCAGAAGCAGTCGGCGCCGCCTGGCAACAGCGGGCCGCCACCGGCGCCGTCCTCCGTCGCGCGCGGCTTCACCCTCGTCGCCTCCGGAGATGTACTGCCGCACGCTTCGGTCATCGCGCGGGCGAACTCCGACGCGGGCGGCGTGGGGTACGACTTCCGGCCGATGTTCGAAGCCGCGAAGCCTCTGGTCGGCGGCGCCGATCTGGCGATCTGTCACATGGAGACCGTGTACGGCGCCGCCGGCGCCGGCGCCGCCCAATCCGGCTTCCCGGCCCCGACCTTCAAGTCCCCGCCGCAGGTGGCCGACGGGCTCGCCGCGACCGGCTACGACGCCTGCTCCACCGCCTCGAACCACGCCCTGGACGACGGCGCCGCCGGTATCCAGCGCACTCTGGACGCACTCGACCGCGCGGGCGTACGGCACGCGGGAACGGCACGCACCGCGGGCGAGGCGGGCACGGTCACCCTCATGCGCGCGGGCCCCGCCACGGTCGCCCAGCTCGCTTACACGTACGGGACGAACGGCTTGCCGATGCCCGTGGGCGCGCCCTGGGCCGTCAATCTCATCGACCGCGACCGGATCCTCGCGGATGCCCGGGCCGCCCGGAAGGCGGGCGCCGATGTGGTCGTCGTATCCCTGCACTGGGGCACCGAATGGCAGGACGAGCCCGATATGCAGCAAGTGACCCTGAGCAGGGAACTCACCGCCTCCCACACGGACGGGCGGCCCGACATCGACCTGATCCTCGGCACGCACGCCCGTGTTCCGCAGGCGTACGAGAAGGTCAACGGCACCTGGGTCGTCTACGGGATGGGTGACCAGATCGCGGGCGAGATGTTCAACTACCAAGGCGTCCGGGACTCGCGGGGCAACGAGAGCACCCTCGCCCGGTTCACCTTCGCCCCTCCCACCGGCAAGGGCGCCCGCTGGGAGGTCACGAAGGCGGAGTTCGTGCCGCAGTTTTTCGACATCGACGCCGGGCGCGTGGTCAACCTCAACGCCGCCCTGGCGTCGGGGGCCGACGTCGGCGGCGTACGTGACCGGATCCGGGACGTCGTGCTCAGCCGCGGCGCGGCCCAGGACGGGCTGATGATGGGACAGTGACCCCACCGGCCCGTACTACGTACGACGCACTACGGGACGACCGTGACCGGCCAGCGCCCCGCCTTCACCAGCCGGACCGCCACCGACCCGATGATCCGGTGCCCCGCCTGCTCGGAGGCACCGACCACCACGGCGTCCGCCTTGAGCTCGTCCGCCGCCGTCACCAGGCCGTTGTAGGGGTCGCCACGGAAGGTGTGGAACTCCCAGCGCATCGAGAATATGTCTTTGGACCGCTCGGCGTACTCCCGGATCTGCGCGATGAGGTCCTCGGCGATCCGATCGGTCGTCTCGGCGACCGGTACCCCGAGCGCCGCCCCCGCGGCCATGATGGGCTGGACGTAGACGAGGGCGAGCAGCGCGCGCTGCCGCCTGGCCAGCCCCGCGGCGTAGGCCGCGGCCCGCAGGGACGAGTCGGAGCCGTCGACGCCCGCGACGATGACCTTGGGACCGTCCGTGCCACGTTCGAACCGCTGCGCGGGTTGCTGTTCCGTCACAGGGCCGAGGCTATCGGAATCCGCAGGTCCGGGAGCCGCGCGGGTTCGAACCGGGTGCAGCCCCCGCTGCCCCCGTGACCGCTCGACGGGCGGGTCCGTCCGGCTCTTCCTACAGTCGAAGCCATGAGTGCCCCCGTGCAGGCCCGCGCACCGAAGAACACGAAGGACACGAAGGGCCCGATACGGCCGTCCCGAGGCGGCCTCCTCGGCAAGGTCCCCCAATGCTTCGTCGCGGTCTTGTTCGGCGCCCTCGCCCTGCTCTGCGCCCTGCTGGCGTTCTTCGCACCCCCTGCGCCGCCTGCTGCGCCCCGTCGTGGACTTCCTCGACCTGCTGACCGTCGCGGTCAGCGCCAACCTCGCGTACGCCGGCTTCCTCTTCCTCCTCGCCGCCGCGACCGCGGCCCGCACGAAGGTCGCCTGGTGGCTGGTCGTCGTCCACCTCGGGCTGCTCGTCCTGTTCGACATCGTCGGCCTGGCGATGGGCCTGTACGCCCAGTCGCTGCCGTCCTTCGTCGTCTGCGGGCTCGCCCTGATACTCCTGATCGTGGCCCGCCGCGAGCCTCCTCGCTGCGCAAGCTCTGGAGCAAGGGCCACCCGAGAGCCGGCTCAACCGCGGTCACCTCGAGGTCGAGACCCCGGATTTCCCGACCGGCATCTCCCCGCTCACCCGACAGCACCGCACCGACCCGCGCCTCGCCGAACGCTGGGACCTCGTCGCCTTCGGCACCGAAAGGGGCACCATCTACTCCGAGTTGACCGACCCGGTGGAGCAGCGGCGACGGCTCGCCGCGCAGTCACTGCCGGCCGCCGGGGGCGACCCCGAGGCGATGGAGCTCGACGAAGACTTCCTCGACGCGCTGGAGTACGCGATGCCGCCCACCGGGGGTCTCGGTATCGGGGTCGGATTGTCATGTTCCTGACAGAGCTGACGATCCGCGAGACGCTGCCGTTCCCGCTGGTGCGCCGTCGCTGAGCTGGTCTCATCGGGTGCTTTGCTGAGGCCGTGGCGGTGTTGCTCAGTCGTGTCACCCCGCACATGGGTGACTGATGAATCATGCAAAACGATCAGCTGCTCACACGGCGCCGGGCGTTGATCGCCGGCGCGGCCGTCCTGGGGGCGGCCGGGGTGGCGGGCACGGCACGCGTCCTCACCGCCGAGCCGGCCGCGAGCCCGGCGCGAAACGCCCCTGCGGTCGCGGGCCCGCAGGCTCGCCGGGCCCTCAAGCCCTCCGCCTACCGCCTCGCGCCGATGACGGGATACGGCCCGCCGCGCAGCGCACCCGCGCGGCCCGTGGTCCGCCACGAGCCGATTCTGCGTATGTCCGGGCGTGGCCGCAGCATGGTGCTGACCTTCGACGACGGCCCCGACCCGCGCTACACCCCGGACATCCTGCGCACCCTGCGCGAGCACGATGTGCGCGCGATGTTCTTCGTGTGCGGGGAGATGGCCGTCGACAACAAGGACCTGCTGAGCGAGATGGCCGACGAGGGGCACATCGTCGGCAACCACACCTGGAGCCACCCGCTGCTGATCCAGCTCTCGCGCTCCGAGGTCCGCTCCGAGCTGGAGCGCACCAGTGACGTCATCGAGGACGCCTACGGCGAACCGCCCGTCTGGTTCCGCGCGCCCTACGGCGCGTGGAGCCGCGCGACCTTCCAGATCGGCGCCGACCTGGGTATGGAACCGCTGGCCTGGACGCTCGACACCCTCGACTGGACCAGCCCGGGCACGCGCACCATCATCGACCGGGTGGAGAACGGCGCCGGACCGGGCGTCGTGGTGCTCTCGCACGACGCGGGCGGCGAACGCTCGCAGAGCGTAAGGGCCTTGCGCGACTATCTGCCCCAACTACTCGATTCCGGCTATCACATCACTGTGCCGCGACGGCGCTACGCCTGAAGCCTCCCGAAGGGGTGACGGGCTTTCGCTCGCCCGGCCGAGGAACACTCAGTGAACCTCGACCAGGCGGGCGAACACGACGACGTTTCCGTCGTAACCATTCTGTTTGGAGAAACCACCCCCGCAGGTGATGACCCGCAATTCCGGGGCGCCCTTGCTGCCGTATACGCGATCACCGGGGAAGTTGTTCTTCTCGAAGACCTCGATGCCGTAGATCTCGAATGCCGCGATCTTCCCGTCCTTTCGCTGCACCTCGACCCGGTTTCCCTTTTTGAGGGCGCCGAGTCCGTAGAAGACGGCGGGACCGCGCAGGTTGTCCACATGGCCCACGACCACGGCTGTGCCCTTTTCACCGGGCGAGACCGCGCCGGTGAACCAGCCCGCGAGATTCGGGTCGTCGGGCGGCGGCGCGTCGACCCACCCGGCCGTGTCCAAACCCACCGGCACGACCGGCGCGTCGACCTGGATCGCCGGGATCCGGACCCGGTCGACGACGGAGTGCGGCAGCGCGCTCGAGAAGGTGGTTCCGGGGGTCCGGCTGTCCGCAGCCGCCGCCGACGCGGGCTGCGGAGGGCCCACGTCGAACTCACCGGAACCATTCCGAATGAGGGCGAGGCCGGTCAGGAGAACAAGCGCTATCACACCCCACGGGGCACGCTTCCTCTGCCGCTCCTCCTCTTCGGCCAGTTCGGACGAAGACATTCGCCATCCCCTCTCGACGCGGCCGTCGCCGCGTCCGTCGCGCATACGAGAACGCTAAGTGCCGCCTGCCCGGACGGCGACGGGGCACGGGCGAACGGGTGGCCCCGTGCAGCCGTGGTGCGCCATCCGAGTTGCCGAGCACAGGAATTTTCTGACGGTCCGTGACCTGCGACAATATCCGATTGTATGGAATTCTCTCGGCGTGTCTTCTCACCAGGACGGACCATTCTCGAAATGCGGCTCTGTGCACGGCATCTGAGGGTCTGTCTGGGAGGCGCTTTCTCGCCGATCGACCGGGGACGGTTCCCGGGGCGTCTTCCGCGGAGGATCACATGCGTACAACTCGTGCCCTGGCGGTCTCTGCCGCCGCGGTCGCCGCGGTGGGGCTCGCCGCGCCCGCGGCCACGGCCTGGAACGAACCGAGCAATATCGTCGCCATGCCCAGCGTCATTGCGCAAGGCGGGCAGCTGACCGTCACCGTGGACGGGGACGCGTGCCAATACCAAGGCAGCGCGGTCTCGTCACCGGTCTTCCGCACCACCTCGCTGCGCCGGGTCAGCGGCAACACGTCCACCGCGACGGTCACCATCGACCGGAACGCGCGGGCGGGGACGTACGACATCGCGGTCCGCTGCGGCGGAAACCGGGCGTTCACCCGCTCCCGGGCCTTCACCGTCATCGGCGGCGTCCGTGGCGGTCTCGGCGGCAGCAGTTCCCCCCGGGCGACGCCCACCGACATGGCGATCGGCGGCGGGCTCGTGGGCGCGGCTCTCCTCGGCGGCGGGGCGTTCTGGGTGCGCCGCAGGTCCGAGCGGCGGACCTGACCGGGCGTGCCCTTCAGGCGCGCACCTGACAGCACTTCGCCCCCGGACCCTGCCGGGCGGGTCCGGGGCGAAGGGCGGTGCGCCGCGCCGTCAGGAGTCGTCGTCGTCGGTGCGGCGGCGCGACAGGTACCACGCGGCACCCACGGAAGCGCCGATGAGTGCGGCCCCCAGACCGATCTCCTTCAGGTCGAAATCGCCGACGCTGCCCCCGGCTCCGGCCCTGACGCCCTGTTGCACGGGCACGGGCACCTGGGTCGGCTCGCTGTCCTGGCGGCCGGTGGCGAGGGTGAGATCGGTGTGCCCGCTCTCGTCGCCGCACCGGAACGTCACCTCGTACACGGCACCGGGCTTGGCGTCACGGTCGACCGTGGCCGCTGCGGACGACTGCCCCCTGGGGATGGTGACCGCGTCGAAGACTTCCGAGGAGACCCTGGCGGCGGAGTCGCAGTCCTCCACGTTCAGACGGACCTGGCCGCCCGCCACGATGGTCGACGGCTGCACGTCGAAGCCGAACGAGGTGATGTTGCTGTCGCCGCTGCCGCTGTCCCTGTCACCGTTTTCGGCGAAGGCGGCGGATACGGAGAAGATCAGGGCGGTCACGCCCAGCAGTGCGGCCGAAGCGACGCGTATCGCGCGCATGGTGAGCCTCCGGTCCCCGAGGAGCCTTGCTGCGCCTCGATGACCGGAACGCTAGGAGAGGCGGGGCGGGGGCGCGATCGCAGTAGCGCGAATGGGGCAACCGTGTGGGCCGTACGGGGGACGGCGTGCATGCAGTCGGGGGACGGACGCGGCGTGGCGTCCGTCCCCCGGATGAGGTGAGTCCTGCTGAGGAATCGTTACGGAGAGCCCGTCACCCCGGAAGGTGCGGGAACAGCTCCTTGAACGGTTCGGCGGAGGCTGTGATCCCCCGGCTGTAGGGCGCGTCGAAGTCCCAGATCAGGAAGAGCAGAAAGGCGATCAGGGCCGAGAAGAGCCCCGCGAGGATCAGCTCCCGCTTGGTGCGCCGGATCTGCAGCGCGAAGACCATCCCGATCGTGACCACCGCGCCGGTGATCAACCCGAACCACACCACGCCCGGCATGGTCGCCCCGGTCGAGCCGGCGCGGGAGGCACGCGCCGCGTCGGCCACGGTCACCTGGTCGACGAGCGGCTGGTAGGCCTGGGCCTCGAAGTCCGTCCGGGGCTCGTAGTCGGTGACGTCCTGGCGGATCCGGTCGAAGAGCCGGCCGCCCTCGGCGGTCACCTTGCCGTGGTCCGCCATGGCCTTCCACTCGGTGCTGACGACGTGGCCGACATACGTGTTGACGTCACCGCGGATGCGATCTCGCACGTCCGGCGGGTAGACGCGGACCCGCTCCGAGATCTCGTGCAGGGCCTGGGCCTCGGTCTGCACATGGTCCTGGGCCACACCGCGCGCCTCCCACACACCCGCGATGGCCAGGCCCAGGACGATGGCGTACACCACGCCGATCATCATGGTCATGTACTCGATCACGTCCGGGGTCTCGGACGGATCCTCGTCATCGGGAGCCGTGCGATGGCGTACGAGGGTCACGACGAGGACGACGAGCATCGCGGCGATCATCGCGAGGACGAGAACAAGCCATTCCGACAAGGATGCCTCCAGGAGTCAGCGCGGACGCAGCGCCGCGACGGCGAGCAGCGCGGGCACGGTGACGAGCAGGGTGAGCGAGACCAGGGGCGGCCCGCTGCGGGGAGAGTGCTTGCGTGCCGTCGGGCGGTACGCGGGATAACTCACCGGGGTCGGCGACGGCTTGGGACGCGCCTTGTGCGTGGGAGAGGGTTTTGGCGTAGGCGTAGGCGTAGGCGCAGGCGTCGGAGTGGCCGCCGGCCGCGGCGCCGCAGCGGGGGGCCGTGGGGTCGGTGAGGCGGGAGGAGGAGGCGGTGGCGGCTGGGGAGCGGGAGGCGGCGGTTTCGGACTGGGCTTGGGCGGGGGCGCTGGGGGCGGTGGTGGCGGCTTCGGAGTGGCCGACGGGCTCGGAGGCGGCGTCGGGGTGGGCGAAGGCGTGGGCGGCGACGGCGTCGGGGTGGTGCAGAAGCCGCCACCGGCGATCGCCACCGCGTCCGTACCGTCCGGGCCGACCGAGGCGTACGCGCAGGAGTCGGCGACAGCCGTCGAGGTCGGCGCTCCGCCGAGGAGCCAGGCCAGCGTCAGCAGCGCCAGTACCCGTATGACGAGGGCGGATTGGGTCCGCTGTGGTCCATGCACGACGAAGATCATGGGCCGTGCCGCGCCCAGGCACGCCGGAGTGGCGCGGTATTGCCCCGAACGAGGGATTGCGGGTCCGGGTGGTTTGACGGTCGTGTCACAGGGTTCGGAAAGATTTTTGTGCGCCGGTTGAACAGATCGGCCACTCCCGCCCGTACCTAGGGCCATGCGACGCGGCGCGGTAGGGCGCTGCAACATCTATGCGAATAGTGGGAGTTACCCAATGAAGAACTCCTGGCGGAGCGCCTCACTCGTAGCGTCAGCTGCGGCCGTGCTCGTGCTCACGACGGCGTGCGGTCAGGAACAGGGCACCACCCAGTCGACCGGCAGCCAGAACGTGGGCGCCGCGGCGGCTGCCAACGGTTATGGCCAGGGCACCAGTAGCAGCACCACGGCGCCGAACGACGCCGGCGCGGCTCAGCAGGGCGCCGTCACCGAGGCGGAGTCCGCGGGGCAGCTCGCCGTCGCGGAGAGTGCGGCGCTCGGCAAGGTTCTCACCGACAGTGCCGGATTCACCCTGTACCGCTTCGAGAAGGACACGGCGGAGCCGCCCAAGTCGAACTGTGACGGCGACTGCGCGACGGCCTGGCCGCCGGTTCCCGCCGACGGTGTCACAGCCGCCACCGGCGTGGACAAGGCTCTGCTCGGCGAGGTCACCCGCGCGGACGGCACCAAGCAGCTGACCATCGGCGGCTGGCCGATGTACCGGTACGCCAAGGACACGAAGGCCGGTGACACCAACGGTCAGGGCGTGGGCGGGACTTGGTATGCCTCCGCTCCCGACGGCAAGAAGGCGACCCTGGCGGACCTGCCGGGCCTGTCGACCCGTAATGACGCGAAGCTCGGTGAGATCGTCGTCGACAAGAACGGCATGACGGTCTACCGCTTCATGAAGGACGAGGCCTGGCCCGTCCCGGTGTCCAACTGCGTCGGCGCCTGCCTGGAGAAGTGGCCCGTCATCGCCCCCGTGGCCGCGAACGACACCAAGGGCGTCCAGAAGAAGGGCCTCATGAGCTTCACGAGGTCGGACGGCGCCAAGCAGATGACCGTCAACTGCTCGCCGATCTACACCTTCGCCGGTGACAAGGCTCCCGGTGACACCAACGGTCAGGGCGTGGGCGGCACGTGGTACGCCGTCGCGCCCGACGGAAAGGCGGTCGGCGCGCCGGAGTAGTGGATCACCTCCCCAGGGTTGATCGCATCCATCGCCCGGACAGTCGGAACGCGGAAGGGAGTGGACCAGAGCAGGCAAGTGTGCCGGACGAACCAAGCAGCGCGCGTGACCCAGGTCCGCCCCCTCCGCACCGCACGGAGGGGGCGGACCGCTTGGCGTGCGTGGGCCGCTTGGCGTGGGTGGACCGCTCGGCGTGCGGGGACCACCCGGTGTGCGCGGGTGCAAAAGACTTGTGACGCCACGGAAGCGCGCGCTTCCGATACCGTCGCGACGCTTTGTAACTCCCGTGAGCTTTTTGAAATGCTTCGGGTCGATTTCGTGGTGACGGCGGACGGCGTGTTCGAAGGACCTGTAGAGGGTGCCCATTCGGCACATGTCCGAGGCAGTGACAGTGAACGGACGGTCAATTTCCGTTTTAGCTCGCTCCCTTGGCGGGCGATCAGTAGCCTCAGCTCGAACACCGGATCGCCCGTACCTGTCCTGCACCGTCCTACGCCGTCGACTACGCCTTGGAGAGATAGATGGAGCGTCCCGCCTGGGCCCCTCGGAGCATTGACATCTCAGTGCCGAGCGTGTCCCGTATCTATGACTACTACCTGGGCGGTTCGCACAACTTCGAGGTCGACCGGGAGGCTGCTCGCAAGGCGATGGAGTTCGTGCCGGGACTGCCCAAGATCATGCAGGCGAACAGGGCTTTCATGCGCCGCGCCGTGCGCTTCGCGGCCGACGAGGGCATCACGCAGTTCCTCGACATCGGCTCCGGCATCCCGACCTTCGGCAACGTCCACGAGATCGCCCAGGCGGCCAGGCCGGGCGCGCACGTCGTGTACGTCGACCACGACCCGGTGGCCGTCGCGCACAGCCAGGCCGTCCTGCGGGACAACGACGACGCTGACGTCGTCGCCGCTGATCTGCTCAAGCCCCGGGAGATCCTGGCGAGCCTCGAGGTTCAGCGACTGATCGACCTGAACCGGCCGGTCGCCCTCCTCCTCGTTGCCATACTGCACTTCGTGGAGGACGCGGACGACCCGTACGGTGCGGTGGCCGAGCTGCGCGACGCGCTCGCGCCGGGCAGCCTGCTCGTCGTCACGCATGCCTCGTACGAGGGAATTCCGCTCCCCGCGGAGCGGGTCGAGGGCACGGTCGACGTGTACAAGGACATCCGCAACCCGCTGATCATGCGCTCGCGCGACGAGATCGCGCGGTTCTTCGAGGGGTACGACATGGTGGAACCCGGACTGGTGCCGATGCCGATCTGGCGGCCCGACACGGCACCCGAGGACGAGGATCCGTATTCCTTCTCCGGGTTCGGCGGCGTGGGGCGCACGGCGTGACCGCCGAACCGGCCGGGCCGGACGGGCCGGAGGACAGACTGCGCAGGTTCGCGACGATCTGGAGCCGGGCGGTCTTCCCGGTCACCTCGACGTCGCTGACCCGGCCCCAGCTCGAGGAGCAACTACTGCCGCTGGCCCGACGGTTGTGCGACGCGCTGCGGGCCAGGACCTTCGACGCGGCCGAGGGCCAGGCGGTCGGGGCCGCGCTCGTCGCCGCGCACTGCACCGACCCGGAGGCGCTCAGTCGCACCCTCGACTGCGTCGACGCCTATCTGGTGCTCTACTGCGGCGAGGACGTTCCTCAGGAGACCCAGGAGACCCAGGAGGCCCTGCGGACCCGCTCGGCGCGCCTGCAGCACGCCTTGGCCGCCGGGTTCGCGCGGGCGCTGCGGGAGCGGACGCTCGCCGAGCAGGAGGCCATCTCCCAGGCGGCGTTGAACGCGCGCAGCACGGTGGCCGAGGCGCTGCACGCGAGCGAGGCCCGCTTCCGAGCTGTGTTCGAGGGCGCGGCCATAGGTATCGGCATCGCCGACCTCGAAGGCAACATACTGCAGGTGAACGGAGCCTTACTGCGTATGTTCGGCGGCTCCGAGCAAGGGGTGCGCGGCCGCAAGGTCCCGGAGTGGACGCACCCAGAGGACGGGCCCCAAATCTGGCGGCTCTACGAGGAGTTGGTGCGGGGCGAGCGCGAGCACTACCACGTCGAGAAAGCCTTCTACCGGCCCGACGGTACCTCCCTGTGGACCAACCTGACGGTGTCCTTGCTGCGTGACGCGGACGGCGAGCCGCAGTACCAGCTCGCGCTCATGGAGGACACCACCGAGCGGCGGCTGCTCAATCTGCGGCTGCGCTACGAGGCCACACACGACGCGCTCACCGGACTGCCCAACCGGACCCTGTTCTTCGAACGCCTGGAAAAGGCGTTGGCCGTGGGTGGGGCCCAGCGCTTCGGGCTGTGCTACCTCGACCTCGACGGCTTCAAGACCATCAACGACAGCCTCGGGCACGCGGCCGGCGACCGGCTGCTCGTCGAGGTCGCCGACCGACTGCAGTCCTGTGCGACCGCCCCCGGCGAGATGGTCGCCCGGCTCGGCGGCGACGAGTTCGTGGCCCTCACCACCGGCCCCGACACCGAGCGCGAGGTCGACGAACTCGCCGGGCGCATCATGAACGCCCTGGTCACCCCGATCAGCATCGACGGACGTGAGCTGACCGTGCGCGGCAGCATCGGCATCGTCGAGGGACCGGCGGGCGAGCGCGGCCCCGCGGAGGTGCTGCGCAGCGCCGACATCACGATGTACCGGGCCAAGTCCGCCGGCGGCAACCGCTTCGAGCTCGCCGACCCCGAGGCCGACGCCCGCGCCATCACCCGGCACGGACTCACCACCGCGCTTCCCGCTGCCCTCGACCGGGGCGAGTTCTTCATCGAGTACCAGCCGCTCGTGCACCTCGGCGACGGCAGTGTGCGCGGCGCGGAGGCGCTGGTGCGCTGGCTGCACCCGCAGCACGGCGTGCTCGGCCCCGACCAGTTCATCCCGCTCGCCGAGCACACCGGACTGATCGTCCCGCTCGGCCGCTGGGTCCTGGAGCAGTCGGTCCGCCAGGCCCGCGAGTGGCAGGAGCGACACGAGGCGGCGGGCTCCCTGCGGATCAACGTCAACCTTTCCCCGTGCCAGCTCACCCATCCGGGGCTGGTCCAGGACACGGTCGACATCCTGGAGCGCGAAGGACTCGACGCCGACGCGCTGTGCCTGGAGGTCACCGAGTCCGCGCTGATCGGGGCCGACGACGACCTCCTCAAGCCGCTGCGCCGACTGGCCGAGATGGGCGTGGACATCGCCCTCGACGACTTCGGCACCGGCTACTCCAACCTCGCCAATCTGCGCCGCCTGCCCGTGAGCATCCTCAAGCTGGACCGCTCCTTCACCCAGGGCATGCAGCAGTTCCCGGCGGACCCCGTCGACCTCAAGATCGTCGAGGGGATCGTCACGCTCGCCCACAGCCTCGACCTCGCAGTCACGGTCGAGGGCGTGGAAACGGGCGCCCAGGCCGAGCAGCTGCGGATACTGGGCTGCGACACGGCCCAGGGCTGGTACTACGCCCGCCCGGGCCCACCGGAGCGGCTGCACGAGCTGGCGCTGGTGGACGCGACGGGCTGAGCCTTCGCGCGCGGCGTGGTCTCCTGGAACGGGGAGGCCACGCCGCGGCCCTGTCCGGGGGGCACCGGGTGCTGCGACACCCGATCCGGACAAGGAGTTGAGCAGGATGAGCGCGGACCTTCAGGGCAGAACCGCAGTGGTGACCGGTGCCAGCAAGGGCATCGGACTGGCCGTGACCCAGAAGCTCGCCGGGGCCGGTGCGACGGTGGTCGCCGGGTCCCGCACCACGTCGCCCGGCCTGGACGCGCTGGTCAAGCAAGGCACCGTGACCTGGGTGCCGGTGGACCTCGCCGAAGCCGGTGCCGCTGAACGCCTCGTGGCGGCGGCCGACGGACGGATCGACGTCCTGGTCAACAACGTCGGCTCGGCCCCCGCCCGCATCGGCGGCTTTTTGTCGGTGACCGACGAGGACTGGCAGCGCACCGTCGATCTGAACCTGCTGACGGCCGTACGGGTGACCCGGGCCGCCCTGCCGCTGATGCCGGCGGAAGGCCGGGCTTCCATAGTGACGATCGCCTCGGTCAACGCCACCCTGCCCGACCCCCTGGTGATCGACTACAGCGCGAGCAAGGCCGCACTGGTCGCCTTCTCCAAGGCGCTGTCGAAGGAGGTCGGCCCCCAAGGCATCCGGGTCAACACCGTCAGCCCCGGCCCGGTGGAGACCGAGCTGTGGCTGGGCGGCGACGGAGTGGCCGCGACCGTGTCGGCCGCCGCCGGGATCACCCCCGACGACGTGGTCGCGCAGGCCGCCCGCGCCGCCGTCACCGGCCGCTTCTCGCAGCCGGGCGAGGTCGCCGACCTGGTCCTCTTCCTCGCCGGCGACCTCGCCCGCAACATCACCGGCAGCGACCTGGTCATCGACGGAGGCTTCATTCCCACCTGGTGACGTCGGCGACGGGGCCTGTCGGCACAGCCGCATCCCCGGGTGAACCGCACGCCGGTCGACGCAGCAGCCGCATCCACAGGGACCCGCACGCAGGTCAGCGCTCCAGCAGCATCCGCTGCAACTCCCTGGCCGCCCGAGGCGGAGCCACATCGCTGCGGTGGGCCAGCGCGATCGTGCGGTGCAGGCCGGGCGGGGCCAGCGGGGTCACCCGCAGCCCCCGCCCGGACCGGGTCGCGACCATGCGCGGTACGACGGCCACGCCGAGCCCCGCCCGGACGAAGCCCAGTACGGCGTCCAACTCGCCGCCCTCGACGGCGAAGTCCGGCTCGAAGCCCTCGGCGCGGCAGGCGGCGACGGTCAGTTCGCGCAGGTCGTAGCCGTGCCGGAACATGACCATGCGTTCGCCCTCCAGATCGCCGATGCGTACCGCACGGCCCCGCCCCGGTGTGGGCGCCTCCCACGACGACACCACCACCAGGTCCTCGCGCAGCAGCTCCACCGTGGTCAGCGCGGGGGAGGGGGTGGGAAGCGGGAACACCACCAGGGCGAGGTCGAGGGCGCCGCGCGCGAGTTCCCGTACGAGATCGTGCGAGCCGCCCTCCTCGATCAGCAGCCGGATGCCGGGATAGCGGTCGTGAAAGGTGCGCAGCACGTCCGGCAGCAGGCCGGTGCACAGGCTCGGGGTCGCGCCCAGCCGGACCCGGCCGCTGCGCAGCTGGGCCAGCTCCTGCACCTCGTGCCGGGCCGTGTCCGCGTCGGCCAGGATGCGTCGGGCCAGCGGCAGCAGCGCCTCGCCCGCGTCCGTCAGCGTGATGTTTCCGCGCGCCCGCAGGAACAGATCCGCCCCCAACTCCCGCTCCAGCGCCTTGATCTGCTGGGACAGGGACGGCTGGGCGACATGGACCAGATCGGCGGCCCGGGTGAAGTGCCGGGTCTCGGCGACCGCCACGAAGTACTGGAGCTGGTGGAACTGCACCCGAGCCACGATAGGCCATCACTATGGAAACGAGCCATTCCATGTCTTGGACCGATCGGCCTTGCCGGGTCTAGCGTCTTCGACATGGCTCTGGCAACGCGGACGGACCGACGACCGTCCATGACGCGCTCCGTGTGGGACAGCTCCGTCGGGAAGAAGACCGTGATGGCCGTGAGCGGCCTGATCATGCTGCTGTACCTGGTCGTCCACATGTTCGGCAACCTGAAGATCTTCTTCGGCTCCGGCGATTTCAACCACTACGCGCACTGGCTGCGCACCCTAGGTGAGCCCTTCCTGCACTACGAGTGGGCGCTGTGGATCGTCCGCGTGCTCCTCGTCGTCGCCGTGGTGGCCCACGCGACCGCCGCCTACCAACTGAGCCGCCGCGACATCAGGGCACGCCCCAGCAAGTACGTCCACAAGAAGCCGCGATCCAGTTACGCGACGCGCACCATGCGCTGGGGCGGGATCATCCTCGCCCTGTTCATCGTCTGGCACATCCTCGACCTGACGACCGGCACCGTGCACCCGGGCGGCTTCCAGTCCGGACACCCGTACCAGAACGTCGTCGACACCTTCTCCACCTGGTACGGCAATGTCATCTACATCGTCGCGATGCTCGCGCTCGGCCTGCACATCCGGCACGGCTTCTGGAGCGCGGCACACACCCTCGGCGCCGGCAGCCGCACCCGCGACCGCGCCCTCAAGACCGTCGCCAACGTTCTCGCGTTGGTGCTGACGGTGGGCTTCATCTCCGTACCTGTCGGTGTCATGACCGGATTGGTGAGCTGACATGACCGTAGCCTCCGAATACGCTGAGTACGCGACCGGTGCGCCGGTCGTCGACAGCAAGGCCCCCGAGGGCCCGATCAACGAGCGCTGGGACACCCGCCGCTTCGAGGCCAAGCTGGTCAACCCCGCCAACCGCCGCAAGCACACGGTGATCGTCGTCGGTACCGGCCTCGCGGGCGGCTCCGCCGGCGCCACGCTCGCCGAACAGGGCTACCACGTCGTCCAGTTCTGCTACCAGGACTCGCCCCGCCGCGCCCACTCGATCGCCGCCCAGGGCGGCATCAACGCGGCGAAGAACTACCGCAACGACGGCGACTCGATCCACCGGCTCTTCTACGACACCGTCAAGGGCGGGGACTTCAGGGCCCGGGAGTCGAACGTCCACCGGCTCGCCCAGATTTCGGTGGAGATCATCGATCAGTGCGTGGCGCAGGGCGTCCCCTTCGCCCGCGAGTACGGCGGCCTCCTCGACACCCGCTCCTTCGGCGGCGTCCAGGTCTCCCGGACCTTCTACGCCCGTGGCCAGACGGGCCAGCAGCTCCTCCTCGGGGCGTACCAGGCGCTGTCCCGGCAGATTGCCGCGGGCAACATCGAGATGCATCCGCGCACCGAGATGCTCGACCTGATCGTGGTCGACGGACGGGCGCGGGGGATCGTGGCCCGCGATCTGATCACCGGTCGTATCGACACGTACTTCGCGGACGCCGTCGTCCTGGCCAGCGGTGGCTACGGCAACGTCTTCTACCTGTCGACGAACGCCATGAACTCCAACGCCACCGCCATCTGGCGGGCGCACCGGCGCGGCGCCTACTTCGCCAACCCCTGCTTCACCCAGATCCACCCCACCTGCATCCCGCGCACCGGCGACCACCAGTCCAAGCTGACGCTGATGAGTGAGTCGCTGCGCAACGACGGCCGCATCTGGGTCCCGAAGGCCAAGGGCGACACCCGCCCGGCGAACGAGATTCCCGAGGACGAGCGCGACTACTACCTGGAGCGCATCTACCCGTCCTTCGGCAACCTCGTGCCCCGCGACATCGCCTCCCGGGCCGCCAAGAACGTCTGCGACGAGGGCCGCGGCGTCGGCCCCGGCGGCCAGGGCGTCTACCTCGACTTCGCCGACGCCATCCGGCGCATGGGCAAGGCGAAGGTCGAGGAGAAGTACGGCAACCTTTTCGACATGTACGCCCGGATCACCGCCGAGGACCCGTACACCGTGCCGATGCGGATCTACCCCGCCGTGCACTACACGATGGGCGGACTGTGGGTCGACTACGACCTGCAGACCTCCATCCCCGGTCTGTTCGCGATCGGCGAGGCCAACTTCTCCGACCACGGCGCGAACCGGCTGGGCGCCTCGGCCCTGATGCAGGGCCTGGCCGACGGCTACTTCGTGCTGCCGTCCACCATCAACGACTACCTCGCTCGCAATCCGCACCACGAGCAGGTCACCGACGAACACCCCGCAGTCCAAGAGGTGTTGGCCGAGACCGAGGACCGGATGCGGCTGCTGCTGGCCGTCGACGGCGACCGCACGCCCGACTCCTTCCACCGCGAAGTCGGCGAACTCATGTGGGAGTTCTGCGGCATGGCCCGCACGGAGACCGGGCTGCGCAAGGCGCTCGAGCGCATCCCGCAGATCCGCGAGGAGTTCTGGCGGCGGATCAAAGTCCCGGGCACCGGCGAGGAGTTCAACCAGTCCCTGGAGAAGGCCAACCGCATCGTCGACTACCTGGAGCTCGCCGAGCTGATGTGCCTCGACGCGTTGCACCGGGCCGAGTCCTGCGGCGGGCACTTCCGCGAGGAGTCCCAGACCCCGGACGGCGAAGCGGCGCGCAACGACGAGGAGTTCTCGTACGGAGCGGCCTGGGAGTTCACCGAAACCGGCGCCGCGCCCGTCCTGCACAAGGAAGACCTGGTCTTCGAGTACGTCCACCCCACTCAGCGGAGCTACGCATGAAGCTCACCCTGCGCGTCTGGCGCCAGCGAAACGCCGACGCCGACGGAGCGATGTCCACCTACGAGGTGGACGGCATCTCGGCCGACATGTCCTTCCTGGAGATGCTCGACACCCTCAACGAGGAGCTCATCCTCAAGGGCGAGGACCCCGTCGCCTTCGACCACGACTGCCGCGAGGGCATCTGCGGCGCCTGCTCGCTCGTCATCAACGGCGACGCCCACGGCCCCGAGCGCACCACGACCTGCCAGCTGCACATGCGGTCCTTCCAGGACGGCGACACGATCGACATCGAACCGTGGCGTGCCTCCGCGTTCCCGGTGGTCAAGGACCTCGTCGTGGACCGGTCGGCCTTCGACCGGATCATCCAGGCCGGTGGCTACATCACCGCCCCGACGGGCGCCGCACCCGAGGCCCACGCCACGCCCGTGCCGAAACCGGACGCCGACTTCGCCTTCGAGCACGCCGAATGCATCGGCTGCGGCGCCTGCGTGGCGGCCTGCCCGAACGGCGCGGCGATGCTGTTCACCTCCGCCAAGATCAACCACCTCAACGTCCTGCCCCAGGGCGCGCCCGAGCGCGAGACCCGGGTGCTCGACATGGTGGCGCGGATGGACGAGGAGGGCTTCGGCGGCTGCACCCTCACCGGGGAGTGCGCCACCGCCTGCCCGAAGGGCATTCCGCTGTTCTCCATCACCAGCATGAACAAGGAGTGGCTGCGCGCGAGCCGCAAGTCGGGCAGGCGTTAGCCGTACGTCGTTCGCCGGCAAAGTGCGGACGGGCGGGACCGGGGGTGGTGCTCAGCCCCGGTCCCGTCTCGCGCTTACGGGCACCCCTGGCATTCAGCATCCCCACATCCCGTCTCCTGGCGCACGTCACGCGCAGGCCAATCGGCATCGGAAGAACAGGAGCGCGCAGACCGCACCGAGCCGGTCTGCCGACGCTGAGCCGAACCAGGCCCGTGACCAGGAGAGTGCCATGACCGGCGTTTCCACCCTCGACAGCCCCCCGCAGCCCGTGGCCCCCACCCGCTACATCGTCACCCTCGCCCGCTCCGAGGCCGACGTCCGGGCCGCGCAGCGGCTGCGTCACGACGTCTTCGCCGGGGAGATGGGCGCCCTGCTGACCTCCCCGCAACCGGGCCTCGACATCGACGCCTTCGACGCGTACTGCGACCACCTGCTGGTCCGGGACACGCTGACCGACCAGGTCGTCGGCACCTACCGGCTGCTGCCGCCGGAGCGGGCCGCGATCGCCGGGCGGCTGTACTCGGAGAGCGAGTTCGACCTCGGCCCACTCGACGCGATCCGCCCGGGACTCGTCGAGGTCGGCCGCTCCTGCGTGCACCCCGACCACCGCGACGGCGCGGTCATCGGCCTCATCTGGGCCGGGATAGCCCGCTACATGGTCGACGGCGGCCACGAATGGCTCGCGGGCTGCTGCTCGATCCCGCTCGCCGACGGCGGCGCCCTCGCCGCGGGCGCCTGGGACCGGGTCCAGGCCAAGCACCTGGCGCCCGAGGAGTACCGGGTACGGCCGCTGCTGCCCTGGAACCCGGACGGGGTCGCCCGCTCCGCACGCACCGAACTGCCCCCACTGCTGCGCGGCTACCTCCGCCTCGGCGCCTGGGTCTGCGCCCAGCCCGCGCACGACCCGGACTTCGGGGTCGCCGACCTGTACGTGCTGCTGTCGATGCGCCGGGTCAACCCGCGCTATCTGCGGCACTTCCTCTCGCTCGTACCGGCCTGATGAGCGTCTGGCTGCCCAGCGCGCCCTGCACCCCGAGGGCGTGTGTGGAAGCGGCGGGGTCCGTGACCGCCGTACCGCGGGCCGTGCTGCGCCTCACGGCGGTCCTCGTCCTGCTCCTCGTCGGGGTCGTGCTCTGCCCGATCGGCGGACGGATTCCGGCCAGGGCGGTCAGGGTGTGGTCGCGGACCGTCGTCCGGGCCGCGGGCGTCCGGGTCCACATCAGAGGTACCGCCACACCCACGGGCGGGCTGCTGATCGTCGCCAACCACATCTCCTGGCTGGACATCCCGCTCCTCGCCGCCGTCCGGCCGGCCCGGATGCTGGCGAAGTACGAGATACGGCAGTGGCCGGTGGCGGGCCCGCTGGCCGCGCGCGGCGGTGTCCTGTTCATCGAGCGCGACCGGCTGCGCGCCCTGCCGGGCACGGTCGCCAGGATCGCCGACTTGTTGCGCGGCGGCGCCGCGGTGGTGGCCTTCCCGGAGGGCAGCACCTGGTGCGGCCGGGAGCAGGGCCACTTCCGGCGGGCCGTTTTCCAGGCCGCGCTCGACGCGGGAGTGCCGGTCCAGCCGGTGCGCCTGCACTACCGGCTCGCCGGGGGAGCGGCGAGCACCGCGCCCGCCTTCGTCGGGAACGACTCGCTGCTCGCCTCGCTGTGGCGGGTGACCTCGGCGCGGGGGCTGGTGGCGGAGGTCGAGGTGCGGCCCGCGCTCGCGCCAGGCAGCCATCCCGACCGGCGGAGCCTGGCCCGCGCGGCGGAATCCGGCCCGTGCGGCGCAAGGGGGGTGCACTCGCCGACGGCAGCACGCGCGGCGGTCCCCGCACACCTCTGACACCCCCGCGCGGACATCCCGCCCAGGTCCTGTCGTCACCTTCCCGTCGTCCGCCCGGAGGGCGGGCCTCGCGCCCGCCGCGGAGCGGCTGATGTTTGCCGTAGGTGCGTGCTCTCGGCGTGCCGGGCGCAGACCCTCGTACTGGTTGTACGTGGGTCTGCGCCCGGTGCGGCGGGTGGGGGTCCCCCCTGCTCGAAGAGCTTGGGGGAGCGTGCATGGCGTCGCGAGGCAGGCGGGAATGTGACGACAGGCCCTAGGGGGCCGGAGCGAGCGCGCGGGCGAGATAGGGCGCCGTCGTGCTCCCTTCCGTCCGCGCCACCTCGGCCGCGGGCCCCGCGGCCACGATCCGCCCGCCCGCGTCCCCACCGCCCGGACCCAGGTCGATCACCCAGTCCGCGCCCGCCACCACCGTCATGTCGTGCTCGACGACCACGACGGTGTGACCCGCGTCGACCAGGCCGTGCAACTGACGCATCAGCACCTCGACATCGGCGGGGTGCAGGCCGGTCGTCGGCTCGTCGAGGAGATAGAGCGTGTGGCCGCGGCGGGCGCGCTGCAACTCACTGGCCAGCTTGACGCGCTGCGCCTCGCCGCCCGACAACTCCGTGGCGGGCTGGCCGAGTCGCAGATACCCGAGGCCCACGTCGAGGAGCGTGCCGAGGCTGCGGGCGACGGCCGGGTGGTCGTCGAAGAACTCCGCCGCGGTCTCCACCGTCATGTCCAGCACCTGCGCGATATTCCGTCCGCGGTACGTCACGTCGAGCGTCTCCGGGTTGTAGCGCGCCCCACCGCAGTCCGGACACGGCGCGTACGTGCTCGGCAGGAACAGCAGCTCCACGCTGACGAATCCCTCACCCTGACAGGTCTCGCAGCGTCCGCCCGCGACGTTGAAGGAGAAGCGCCCTACACCGTAGTCACGCCTGTTCGCCTCCGCCGTCGCGGCGAAGACCTTGCGCACCACGTCGAAGAGACCGGTGTACGTGGCCAGATTCGAGCGGGGCGTACGGCCGATGGGCTTCTGATCGACGCAGACGAGCCGTCCGACGCCCTCCAGTTCCTCCGTCACCGCACCGATGAGGGTGGACTTGCCGGAGCCGGACACCCCGGTGACGGCGGTGAACGCGCCGAGCGGGAACTCCGCGGTCACGCCGCGCAGGTTGTGCCGGGTCACCGGCCCCACCTTCAACTGTCCCCGCGCGGAACGGATTTCGCGTACCGGCGTGGGGGAGTGGCCGAAGAGGAAGCGGGCCGTGGCCGACTCCGCGACCTCCGCCAGCTCCGCCACCGGGCCGCTGTGCAGCACCCGCCCACCGTGCTCGCCCGCCCGCGGACCGACGTCGACGAGCCAGTCGGCACCGCGTACGACATCGAGGTGGTGCTCCACGACGAACACCGAGTTGCCCGCCGCCTTGAGCCGGTCCAGCACGGTGAGCAGGGCCTCCGTGTCCGCCGGGTGCAGGCCCGCGGACGGCTCGTCGAGGACGTACACGACTCCGAAGAGCCCGGAGCGCAACTGCGTCGCCAGCCGGAGCCGTTGCAGCTCACCGGAGGAAAGGGTGGGGGTGGGGCGGTCGAGGCTGAGGTAGCCGAGGCCGAGTTCGACGACGGGGCTGATACGGGCCTTCAGATCGTCGGTGAGGACGCGGGCCGTTTCCCCCCGCGGTGGAAGGGACTTGGCCAGCTCCGTCAACGGCAGCGCGGCCAGCTCGGCGATCGTCCGCCCCGCGAAGGTCACGGCCAGCGCCTCGGGCCGCAGTCGGCTGCCACCGCACACCGGGCAGGGGGCACTGGTCAGGAACCGCTCCGCCCTGGCCCGCAACGACTGGCTCTTCGAGTCCGAGAACGTCTTCATCACATAACGCCGGGCGCTCATGTACGTGCCCTGGTACGGACGTTGGATCCGTCCCGCGTCCCGCACCGGATGCACGGTGACGACCGGCTGCTCGTCCGTGAACAGAATCCACTCCCGCTCCTCGGCGGGCAGCTCGCGCCATGGCCGGTCCACGTCGTGGCCGAGCGCGTCGAGGACATCGCGCAGGTTCTTGCCCTGCCAGGCGCCCGGCCACGCGGCGATCGCGCCCTCACGAAGGGACAGCGACGGGTCCGGGACCAGCAACTCCTCGGTCGTACGGTGAACTTGGCCCAGCCCATGGCACTGAGGACAGGCACCGGCCGCCGTGTTCGGGGAGAAGGCGTCCGAGTCGAGGCGTTCGGCACCCTGCGGGTAGTCGCCCGCGCGCGAGAACAGCATCCGCAGCGAGTTGGAGAGATTGGTGACCGTGCCGACGGACGAGCGGGAGGTGGGCGCCGAGCGGCGCTGCTGGAGCGAGACCGCAGGCGGCAGCCCGGTGATCTCCCCGACCTTCGGCGCCCCGACCTGGTGGATCAGCCGCCGCGCGTACGGCGCCACCGACTCGAAGTACCGCCGCTGGGCCTCCGCGTAGATCGTCCCGAAGGCCAGCGAGGACTTGCCGGAGCCGGAGACACCGGTGAAGACGGCCACGACGTCGCGCGGGATGTCGACGTCCACACCCCGCAAGTTGTGCTCGCGGGCGCCCCGGACGCGGACGTACGGGTCGTGAGGGCTGTGCATCGGCTGGACTCCTGGTGCCTGGGACAAACCCCACCATCCTAGGCGGCGGCCAGGCCCGCGACCCGGGCGAGCCTCCGGTAGGAGTCCAGCAGCGCGTCCCGGTCGAACGTACTGGTCGTGACCAGCACCTCCTGCGCCCCCGTCTCCTTGATCAGTGTCTCCAGTTCGTGGGCGACCCGCTCCTCGGTGCCGGCGATGTGACCGGTGAGCCCGGACTCGTAGAAGCCCCGCTCCTTGTCGGTCATCGAGAGGTTCTCGACGCGCTCGGCGGGCGGCAGCGGCGGGAACGTGCCGTGCGTACGGGAGTGCGCCATCGACCAGGCCTCCGGGAGCAGCAGACGGCGCGCCTCCTGTGGGGTTCCGGCGACCGCCACCGTGCCGGAGACCACGACGTACGGCTCCCGCGCCCAGACGGAAGGGCGGAACGTCGCGCGGTAGTGATCGATGCCGCGCCGCATCTTCTCCTGGTTCCGGAAGTCCCCGATGACCATCGGCAGGCCCGCCCGCGCCGCGATCGTGGCGCCCTCACCGATGGCGAGCACGAAGGGCGGCACGGTCAGGCCCTCCGCCGGGCGCGCGTGCACCCCGCTCGACGATGTGCCGCGAAACCAGCCGAGCAGTTCGGCGAGCTGCGCGGCGAAGTCGTCGGCGTGGTCCTTGTCCCGGCCCAGCGCCCTGCGTACGCCGTCCGTGAAACCGACGCTGCGACCGAGCCCCATGTCTATTCGGCCGGGGAACAGGGACTCCAGTACGCCGAACTGCTCGGCCACGACCAGCGGTTGGTGGTTCGGCAGCATCACGCCGCCGGTGCCGACCCGGATCGTCCGGGTGGCGGCGGCGACCGCGGCGGCCAGCACGGGGGGTGCGGAGCCGGCCACTCCGGGCACACCGTGATGCTCCGAGACCCAGATCCGGTGGTACCCGAGCCCCTCCAGGTCCTGGGCCAGGCGCACGGTGTCGCGCAGCGCCTCGGGCGCCGCGTGCCCCTCGCGGGTGCGGGAGCGGTCGAGGACGGAGAAGCGGGTGGCCGCGATCACTGAGCTCACACCAGGTTCAACGCCTCAGGCGCGCGGGGATTCCCGGTGTTCGCTACCGAGGGAGCAGCGGCGGTACGGCCGGGACCGAAGGGTCCCTCGGGCTGCCGTACGCGGCTCTCGATGACGCCCTCGAGGACCACCTCGGAGCCCCACGGGACGTCGAAACCGGTCAGCCGCGTCCGATGAGATCGATCCGGGACGTGCCGACGTTCTGCTTGCCGAGCGGGCGGGCCGTACGCTGCTGGAGTTCCGCGCGACGGCACGCGGACGGGCCGGTCGAGCCGAGGGCGTGTTACCGAACCGCGATGGGGAATGGCTTCCCCGGGGCTCCTACCTGCGGCTTGCCGAGGCCGCGAAGCCAGGAGCTGCTTCACCCCCACGGAAAGCAGGAGTGAGCATGCAGTACGTGAAGCTCGGTTCGACGGGCCTGGACGTGTCCCGGATCTGCCTGGGCTGCATGAGTTTCGGGCTGCCCGGCCGAGGGCCCCACGAGTGGACCCTCGACGAAGAGGCGTCCCGCCCGCTGATCCGCCGGGCGCTGGAGGCCGGGATCACCTTCTTCGACACGGCGAACGTCTACTCCGACGGCACCAGTGAGGAGATCGTCGGCCGCGCACTGGTGGACTTCGCGCGCCGGGACGAGATCGTCATCGCCACCAAGGTGAACGGCGCCATGCACGACGGCCCCAACGCCCGTGGCCTGTCCCGCAAGGCCGTCATGACGGAGATCGACAACAGCCTGCGCCGGCTGGGCACCGACTACGTGGACCTGTACCAGATCCACCGCTTCGACCCCGCCACTCCCGTCGAGGAGACGATGGAGGCCCTGCACGACGTGGTGAAGGCGGGCAAGGCCCGTTACATCGGGGCGAGTTCGATGTACGCCTGGCAGTTCTCCAAGGCCCAGTACACGGCCCGGCTGCACGGCTGGACGCGGTTCGTCTCCATGCAGAACCACTACAACCTCCTCTACCGCGAGGAGGAGCGCGAGATGCTGCCGCTCTGCGCGGACCAAGGCGTCGGCGTGCTGCCCTGGAGCCCGCTCGCCCGCGGCCGCCTCACCCGCGACTGGGCAGCCACCACCGAGCGCAGCCGCACCGACGAGTACGGCAGAAGGCTCTACCCGGACGGCGACCGCGAGATCGTCGACGCGGTCGCCCGGATCGCCGCCGCGCGCGAGATTCCCCGCGCGCGGGTCGCCCTCGCCTGGCTGCTGCGCCACAGCACCGTGACCGCGCCGATCGTCGGTGCGACCAAGGCGGGGCATGTCGACGACGCGGTGGCCGCCCTCGATGTGGAGCTCACGGAGAAGGAGATCGAGCAGCTGGAGCAGCCGTACACGCCCCGGGCGATCAGCGGCCACTGATCAGTCCGTCAGGTCGTGGGACTGGTCAGCTGGGTCCGGCGGGGCAGTCGGGCTCGGCGGCGTAGGCGGCCAGCCACGCCAGCGGCGCGTTCCAGTTGACGGCCACCTCATTGGTCGAGTACGAGCCGATGTCGTCGATGTAGCAGGCCGCGGGCGCGCAGCCGGGCAGGTGCTCCTGCGCGACGGGGTCCTGCAGTCCGCTGTTGGGTCCGCCCGCGAGGGAGCCCGCCGGAGGGTTGGGCAGCGAGGCGTCGTACTGGTGTGCCCAGAAACGGTGGTGCTGGTTGCGGGAGTACCGCTCCCCGTATCCGGTGACGTACGACTGGCCCAGGGCGTTGCGGCCCAGGAGGTAGTCCATCGACTCGAGGACTCCGGTGCGGTAGCGCCGGTCGCCGGTCAGTTCCTGTGCCACGGCCATGACGATCGCGTTGTCGGTGACCGCGCTGTTGGAGCCCCAGACGTATCCGGTGGCGGGGATCGGCACGGCGTATCCCTGGCCGGCCATGGTGGCCAGATAGCCGTCCGCGGCGGCCGTCACCGAGGCGCGGACGCGTGCGAGGTCGGACGCGGGCAGCTCGCTCCGCACGGTCGCCAGCGTGATCCTGCCGAGTGCGGCGGTGTCGGACCAGCTGAAACCGCCGGCCGGGAAGGCGGTCGACGCGGTGTGCCAGGGGGAGGAGGTGACCGCGTCCCGGTAGGTGCGCTCGCCGGTCGTGGCGTACAACTCGGTGGCGGCCCAGTAGAACTCGTCGGTGACCTGGGAGTCGCCGTAGGCCCCGCCGCCCGTGCTGTCCGAATCCGGCGCGTACTTCGCGGGGTTGGCCCGCGCCGCCGTCCACGCCTTGCGCGCCGCGGTCTGGCACCGGTTCGCGAACGCGGTGTCGTAGGGCCGGAAGACGCGCGCGCACTGGGCGGCCGCGGCAGCGAGGTTGAGGGTGGCGGCGGTGGACGGAGCGTGGAGTTCGCGCGGCTGGGCGTCCTGTTCGGGGCGGGTGGGCAGACCGGTCCAGGTGGCGTCGTGCACTTTGTGGAAGGCCATTCCGGCGTACGGGCGGCCGTCCGGCACCTGCATCCGCATCAGGAAGTCGAGCTCCCAGCGCGCCTCGTCCAGGATGTCGGGTACGCGGTTGCCGCGTTCGGGAACGCTCAGCGTGGCGTCGCCCAGCGCGGACTCGGTGCCCGCTCTTTTGGCCCGCTCGAAGGAGTTGACGAGCAGCCAGGTGGAAAGGCCGCCGTTGACGACGTATTTGCCCTGGTCTCCCGCGTCGTACCAGCCGCCCCTGACGTCCTGGGTGTAGTCGCACACCCCGGTCTGGCAGGGCACGTCGACGTCGCCCTGGTTCGGCGCGACCCCGAGATGACCGGCGGGCCGGGCAGACGTGGGGCCCACCAGAGAAGCCTCGACGGGTATGCCGCTGCGCTGGTGGTAGAAGAAGGCCAGTGCGTCGGAGCGGAGACCGGCGTAGAGATTCGCGCGAATGTCGAAGGGATCGCTGACTTGCCCGTCGGCCACCAGGACGTAACCCGAAGCGGCCCGTCCGTACGAGGAGAAGTCGGCGACCTGGGTCGTCTGCCCGGAGGCCGTGTCCGTATTTGTGCCTGTGCTGACGGTCGACCCCGAGGCGACCACCGCGCCCGAGGCGTTGCGCAGCTGCCAGGTGAGCGGCTGGGCGGCGGGGGTGACCACGGTCGCGCGCTTGGGCCCGTCGGGCAGGTAGCCGACTTGGTTGACGTGTACGGAGGTTGTGGCCGCGGCGGCGGAAAGTCCCGCCGCATCGGGGGCAGCCGTCAGGCCGCCGACGAGCAACGCCCCCGCGAGCAGGGCGGCCGCCAGGTGTTTTTGGCGGTTGCGGGGCAATGGGAATACGGGCATGAGCGGCTCCCAGCGGGTGAAGTGAATCCGATACCGCTGTCACGAGAGGGTGGACAGCGGGAATTGGGAGCGCTCCCATGGTGAGCATTGCATGGGCATGTCAGGGCGTCAATGGGTGCGAGAACGCCTTTCCGGCCGTCACTGGCCCTCGTGACGGGTGTCGCGAGGAGTGCGGGTCTCGGCCGAAGGTTGTATGGGATTCCGAATTTCTTTGTGGAGACTTCGGCTGACTTTCCGTCAATCCGCCTACGCCGCAGCGGAATAGGAGAGTGACGAGATCTCTTGTTTCGGTGAGGTGCCCTGTGCAAAGGTGTGCGTTGTTGGCGTGCAGACAAATTCGCTTCCTTCTGCGCGCACACGGTGTGCCCGCTCACCCCTCGCTTCAAAAGGGCTGTCTGAGGCGGTGTTTTGCGGTAACAACCCCCCCATGGGTAGTCCCTCCGCTTCGTCGGGCGGGCTACATACCCATTGGTATGGACTATTTCCTGCGTTACCTTTGGGAGGAAAGCGGACGTGAATGACGCAGCACTGTCTCATTCCCCAACACCCGCTCGCTTGTTCGACGTTTCGGATGAGCGGCTCGCGGTCGAACTGAAGAAGAGCTCGGGGAAGACGCCCGCGCACCATCCCGTCGGGGAACTCCTGGACCGCCACTGGGAAGCGGTCTTCTCCTACGCACGACTGTGCACCAACGGTGTACGCCCCGCCGGAATGCTCACCACGGCCGCTTTCACCCGACTGTTCGGCGAATCGCTTCGGCAGACCGGACCGACGGCTGCCTGGCGGCCGCAGTTGCTGGTCACCGTGCGCCGAATGGGCGCCGAATGGCTCGCGGACCAGCGTCGGGAACTGCTCCATCCCGAGCTGCTGGCCGGTGACGACAGCGTGGAGCGGGTCGCGGCGCGACTCCTTCCGCCGGAGGGCAGACGGCTGTTGTCCCGGGCGTTCCAACGGCTTACGGAGCCCGCCCGCTGCCTGCTGTGGCACGTTGAGGTCGAGGCCGATCAACTGGCCCTGCCCGCAGCCCTGTTGGGCATCGGCGACGACGACGCCGCCGTGGAACTGCGGCGGGCCCGGGAACGCCTGCGCGAGGGCTGCCTGGAGATCCATCGCGAACTGGCCCCCGAGGAGGAGTGCCTCCACTACCACCGGATGCTGGATGTGTCCCTGCGCCGCGGCGGCATCGACCTGGACCCCGATCTGCGTCGGCACATGGGCCGTTGCCGGCACTGCCGGTACACCGCCGACCAGTTGAGCCTGTTCAACGGCGAACTCGCCGCGCCGCTGGCCGAAGCCGTGCTGGGCTGGGGCGCCGCGGCCTATCTGGCGTCCCGCCCCGGAAGCGTCACCGTCACCGCCACCGCCACCGCGATCGTGGAGGTGACGGCGGCCGCGGCCGCGGCCCCCGTGCCCGGCGTGAACGGAATTCCGCCCCTGCCGAGCCATCTCCCCCTCCCGCCGAGCGCCCCCCCGCGCCCGGCACCTCGACACCAGTCGCCCGCCGACTCCCGCCCGCCGACGCACAAGGCCCCCCGACGCTCCCCGCGCCGCCGGAACATCGCCCTGGCCGCGCTGACCGTGAGCGGTCTGATCCTGGTCCCGCTGGTCCTGTGGGTCGGCCAGAGCTCGAGCGGCGAGGACGGCATGGCCGACAACACCGGACCTTCGGGCTCGCCCAGTTCGGGCCCGGCCAAGGCGTCCGGCGCGAACCCGTCCTGGATAGGCGCCGACGAGACGTCGAACGGCGCCGTGCGCGGTCGGCTGCGCAACACCGAGACCGGGCTGTGCATCGGCATCGTGGGCAAGAAGCCCGTGAAGGGAGCGGAGACCGCACTCACGCCGTGCTCCTCGGCCGCGAGCCAGGAATGGTCGTACGAGAAGGACGGAGTGCTGCGTGACGTGGCCGCCCCCGACCTCTGCCTCGACTCCCACCTCGGCTACTCGGTCCAACTGGCGCCCTGCACGGGCAAGTCGCAGCCGGGCACCAAGAACGTGCGCTACGACTTCACCCTCCAGGGCGCGGTGGTGCCACGCTGGAACCAGGATCTGGCCCTCACACCCGCCTCCACCGAGGGCGAAGCGGCACTGGTCCTCAAACTCCGCGAGAACGACGCCGACCAGCACTGGACGTTGGACACCTCCTCGCCCTCGCTCCAGATGGAGGCGGTCAACTGGGACGCCGACCAGGACGTCACCGCACCGGTGACCCACGCCCCCAGGAAACCCTCGACGACACCGTCGCCGAGCAGCACGCCCACCCCCTCGGCCAAGCCGTCGTCGACGCCCGCGCCGACCTTGTCGACATCGGCGTCCTCATCTCCCACGTACGGCTGCTACCCGTACAACTACTGCCCGCCGACCACTGGACAGTACGGCTCACCCGGTTATGAATACGGCGGCTACGGATACGGCGGATATGGCGGATATGGATACGGCGGTTACGGAAACGAGGGCGGTCAACGAGACCACCACTGACCGGTGTCGTCGGCCTTAGGGTGAGCCGGTGAGCGCAGCGATCGGACTCAAGGAAGTGGCCGAGCGGGCCGGGGTGTCCATGCGGACGGTCTCCAATGTCGTACGGGGTACCGGGCGTTTCTCCGAGGCCACCCGGGAGCGGGTGCTGCGAGCCGTCGAGGAACTGGGATACCGGCCCAACACCGCCGCGCGAGGACTGCGCACCGGCCGCAGCGGAGTGCTGCTGCTCGTCGTGCCCGAACTGACGATGCCTTACTTCGCGGAGCTGGCCGAGCAGTTGCTGAGCCAGGCCGCCGCGCACGGGTGCACACTCCTCGTGGAGTGCACCGGCGGCCGTCCCCAGGACGAGCTGGACATCGCCCTGGGGCGCACCGATCCGCTGGTCGACGGCGTGATCCTCAGCCCACTGGCGCTGGACGACCGGAGCGCGGCACGCGCCGCGACGCGGGTGCCGCTGGTGCTGCTCGGTCTGCACTGGTTCCTGCCGACCACCGGCGATGACCGCTCCGTGGTCGGCGTGACCGCGCGCAACTCCCTCCAGTCCCGCGTCACCACGCGCCCTCGACCACGACGCCCGCTACGCGCGCACCGACGAGTTCCTGAGCCTGCTGCGCAGGGCGTGGAGCGGGGAGTCGTACGACTTCGAGGGCGCGCACTACCAGGTGAGCGGCGGCCAGTTGCGCAGGCCCCCCGCGGAGGCCTGGGCGGAGGCCGACCGGATACTCGCCACGCTCGACCCGGCGGCCATCGCCGCCCACGAGCGCTTCCGCACGGGTCGTACGGTCTTGTGCAGCACGTCAGGCCCTCCGCAGCGCGCGCCGCTGCACCCAGGTGAGCAGCGCGATGAGCGCCATGAACACCAGGGACTGGGCGGCGGCGTAGCCGAACTGGTTGTTGGAGAAGGTCGTGTAGACCCGGGTCGAGAGAATGTCGAGGCGTGACGCGGTAGCCGGGGACCCCGCCACGCCCCTCGAGGCGTGGCGGGGAACCGGTCAGCGCTGGGTGTAGATGAAGCCGATCTTGTCGACCTCGTCGCCCGTACGGCCATGGAATCCGGCGATCTGCCAGCCGGTCGGCGCGGTGCGGGTCACGCAGTCCGAGGTCGTCGTGCCGCCGGCCAGGCTGCGGCCGAGGTTGGTGGTGAACTTCGCGGAGAAGATCCGGGTGTTGCCGTCCTTCACGCCCTGGCACAGCTGCGCCGAGGTGAGGTACTCGCCGCTGCCGAGAGTGAGGGACGACGCGGTGCCGCCCGTGCCCCCGTGCGTCAGCGTCGTGCCGTTGCTGAGCGTCAGCCCCATCTGGTCGACGCGTGAACCGGCGCGCAGCGAGACGGCGGTGGCCCCAGCGCCGGCCGGCACGCTGTCGATGTCGTTGAAGTAGTTCCCGTGCGGGCCGCCGAACTGGTCGCTGAGCTGGTAGGCGGAGTTGCGCGACCAGGTGAACTTGGCGGTGATCGGGTCGTGGTCGGAGAGCATGAGCCCGTCGGAGGTGAGGAAGCTCGCGTGCTCGTTGTTGTAGCTGGTGGCGTTGAGCGAGACCAGCTTGCTGCCCCGGTAGAGGATCTTGTCGACGACCTCGCAGGTGTTGGGCACCGTCGGGCCGGTCTGGTCGCAGACCAGCGCGTCGCTGCCCTTGGCGGGCGGGGTGCCGCCGCGGACGAGCTGTACCCAGGCGTCGGTCAGGCCGTTGGCCGCGTTGAACTCGCGGATCGTGTCGCCGGAGCGGGTGTAGCGCGTGTTCGTGTCACCCATGACGACCACGGCGTTGCCCTTGGAGTGGCTCTGGATGAACGCGGTGAGCTGGTTGAGGTTGTCCGCCCGCGAGGCCAGATCGCCGTCACTGGTACCGGCGTTGGTGTGCAGGTTGTAGAAGTCCACGTAGACGCCTTCGGCGAGGCGCTCGCGCATGAACGTGAAGCCCTTGGGAGTCAGGCAGTCGCCCGAGTCGAGCTGGCAGGAGTTCCAGTCGCCCCGCTCGAAGTCGTCGGAGTCGTAGGAGATCTTCGACAGGGTGTTGAGCCCGCTGCCTATGCCGGCGCCGCCACTGGTGGCGGTGCGGTAGGCGTGGGTGGTGTCGGCGGCGTAGAGGTACGCGTGGTAGTTGAAGTCCTCCTGCACCTGGACGATGTCGTACGGGGCGATCCGCTGGCCGATCGCCGTGGTGCTGGACTCGCGGGGGGTCGGGGCGCTGGAGATGGCCTCGGGCAGCCCCGCGACGTTGTAACTGAGCACGTTGAACGTGCCCGAGTCGGCGGCCGCCGCGGTGGGGGCGGTCGCCGTGAGCCCGCCCAGAGCGGCGGTCGCCGCTGCCAGAGTGGCGAGGAGTCTGCGGAGAGGTGACATGGGGGGTGTCTCCTGGGGACGAAGGGGGATCAGTACCCGACCGAGAACGTGGCGTCGGCCCTTTCGGTACTGGTGGAGATGGGATCGATGCGCAGGACGTAGCTTGCGTGCCGGATGTAACGGTCCGGATGGTTGAAGGAGCGGAAAGATGTCCAGGAGGTGTCGGCCAGGCCCGCCGTCCGGTAGAACGTGGCGTCCTGGGCGAAAGCGGTGGTGCTGTCGTTCACGTCCAGCCGCAGTTGGTAGTTGTAGTGCCGCAGGTAGCGGGTCGGGTAGTTGACCGACTGGAAGGACACCCCCGAGCTGTCGGCGAGCCCTGGCACGAGCTTCCACTGCGAGTCGGTGTACGGGTCGAACGGGTACTCGTCGATCCGGCCTACGTAGTCGGAGTGCCGGACGTAACGGGCCGGGAAGTTATAGGACTTGATCCGGTTCCACGACGGTGTGCCGTACCTCGCCACGAGGTTGTCGTACTCGGTCGTGGTGATGGTCTGGATGGTGCAGTGCTTGGAGTTGAGCGGCTGGGTGTAGAGGCGCTGGTCCACCGCCGTCCAGGTGCCCGCGGCGAGGTCGGTGGACTGCCAGGCGTAGAACACGCCGTTGGGCGTGTAGGTGTCGCCCCAGAGAAACCAGTTGCTCGATGTCTGGGACTTCACAAGGGTCGGGGCCTCGGTGCCGCCGTGCGCGACCGGCGTGCTGAACACGGTGAAGCTGCCCGGGTTCAGGGAGGTGGACCTGGCGCCGACCAGTGTCTGGTCCTTCTTGAAGTACAGGTAGTTCACGCCGTTCACGCCCACGGCGAGGTCGCCGTCGATCACGTCGTAGCCGGGGTCGAAGAAGACCTGCGCGGCCGATGCCGTGACGAAGTCGGTGGTGTAGTTCACCATGATGACGTTGTGGCCACTGGAGTTGACGGCCGAGTAGATGATCCCGTACTGGCCGCGCCCCGCGTCCCAGAACGCCTCAGGGGCCCAGCTGTGGGTGGCCATGTCGTGCAGCTTCAACCGACGGTAGCCGGTGAAGGAACGCAGGTCGGCGGAGTCCCAGACATGGATGTATTGACTCTGCAGGCTCCAGTCGGTCCCCTTGAGGTCGGTGGCGATCACCACGAAGGTGCCGTCCTGCTTGCGCATGATGAACGGGTCGCGCAGACCGCCGGTGCCCCCGGTCGGCGTCACGACCGGGTTGTTCTGGTTCAGCGGGGTCCACTGGAGCGAGTCGGTGCTGACGGCCAGGTGGAGGCCGTAGTCGGCGCCGAGCCAGTTCGGGGACTCGGTGAAGTAGCCCATGACGTACGCGGTTGTGGCCGCGGCGCGCGCGGACGGGGCGCCGATGGCAAAGGACGCGGTCAGGGCGGCCATCGCCCCCAGCACGGTGCGGCGGGACGGCTGGAGCGGGCCGGTGCGGTCACTCATCGGGGTTCTCCCTCTCTTCTCCGGCTGTTGCGGCGGTCATGCCCAGGCCGTCACGGGGACGAAGGAGCTGTCCTGGCGGAACAGGTCGGTGCCGTCGGAGATGTCCACGCGGAGCTGGTAGTTGTAGTGGCGCAGGTAGTAGCCCGGGTAGTTGTACGACTCGAAGCGCAGCGCGCCGTCGGGCGTGCCGGTGCGGGCGATGAACGTGGCGTCCTTGGCGAAAGTCGACGTTCCGTTGTTCGCGTCGAAGCGGGCCCGGAAGTCCCAGTGCCGCAGGTAGTTGCCGGCCGTGTCCCGGAAGGAGTAGCCGTTCGCGTCGGCGAGGCCCGCCACCACGGTGAAGGTGGACGCCTGCTTCTCGGCGGTGCTGCTGGAGGCGCTCACCACGGGAAGGTTGAGCAGCGCCGACTGCCCCTGCCAGTAGCGGGTGGTGTAGTTGCCCGACCGGAAGGAACGCGTGACGTTGGTCGCCAGGTTCACCCCGCCGGAGACCGTCTCCTTGATCACGGTGAAGTGCCGGGCCTTACCGGAGACGCCCGGCAGCTTCCTCGGCGCGCTCCAGGTGGCGAAGGTGTCGTAGCTGTCGCTGTAGTAGTAACTGCCGTCGCCGTAGCCGTCGAAGAAGATCCGCCAGGCGCCGTTGTCGAGCTGGACCAGCGCGGGCCCCTCACGCGTGCCGCCCCAGCCGGCCCAGTCGCCGGTCCTGGTGATGGTGTAGGGCCCCGTCAGGCTGGTGGCGGTGGCGTACTCGATGTACTTCGTCGTCTCGTTCTTCGGGAACGCGTGGTACGTGGAGCCGATCTTCACGATGAACGTGTCGATGTGGTTGGTGCCGATGCCGGACAGGCCTACAGGTGAACTCCACCCGGTGAGCGCGGAGTTGGTCGCCTTCAGTACATACGGCGTGAAGATCCACTCGTCGGCGGTGGTCGAGCAGGACACGATGACGTTCACGCTGCCGTCGCTGTCGACGAACCACTCGGGCGCCCACGCGCGGGACAGGTTGGCGACGGGGACCGTGTAGTCGTACAGGAAAGTCCAGTTGGCCCGGTCCGAGCTGCGGGCGAAGCCGATGGTGGTGCTGACGTCCTGCCAGGTGTGCGTGGTGTACGTGATGTAGTAGTAGCCGTCGGTGTGCTTGAACACGCTGGCGTCGCGGATGCGGTTGCTGGGCGGGGTGTAGGCGGACGCCTTGACGAGACGGAAGTCCGTGGCGTCGTCGGACTGGTAGACGTTCACGGTGCCGTCGTTGCTGTTCAGGAACGGCACGATGGTGTAGCGGGTGGCGGAGCCGTGGGCGGGTGCCGCCGCCCCGGCCGTGCCCAGCAGTCCGGGCAGTTCGCCCAGGACGAGTGCGGTCGCGGGGAGCGCGACCATCGCGCGCAGCAGACTGCGGCGGGAGGGCGTGAGGGGCGTCGAGGACGCGTTTCGGTCGGGGGTGATCATGACGCGGCTCTCCTTGTCCGGGGGGATTCACGTGATCCGCCGCATGCCGAAGAGTCGGGGTGGTGGTGTCCCTCCACCGTCCCGCATGTTCGAAATACCGAATGTCGTGCGACAGGCCGCGCGAGGGTTCACGTTAAGGGCTCGCCCGGTGTTGTCAACAGTCCTTGGAGAGACAGAAGTTGTGAGGCACTGCCTAGGGTGGTCCGCGTGACAAGGACCACCAGGATCACGGCGTCGGGCCGGTCCAGGCCGCTCGCCGTGTTCGACGTCGACGGCACGCTCGCGGACACCGCGCATCGGCAGCGGTTTCTGGAGCGCGAGCCCCGGGACTGGGACGCGTTCTTCGCGGCCGCGCCGCAGGATCCCCCGCTGGCCGAGGGCATGGCCCTGGCGCTGAAAAGGGCGCAGGACTGCGAGGTGGTCTACCTCACCGGCCGCCCCGAGCGCTGCCGCCGCGACACCGTCGACTGGCTGGCCGCCCAGGGGCTGCCCGAGGGGCGCATCTGGATGCGCCGCAACGACGACCGCAGGCCCGCCCGCCGCACCAAGCTGGACATCCTTCGTGGGCTCGCTCGCGACCGAGAGATCCGCGTCCTCGTGGACGACGACGAACTCGTCTGCGACGACGCGGAGCGGGCCGGTTTCAAGGTCGTACGGGCGCGCTGGGGGACCGCGTCCGCGGCGCTGAAGGACGCGCAGGAGCGGGAGGGGCGGGCCTGAGGGGTACGCCGCCCGGGACGGGCGGTTCGGGTCAGGCGCTGTCCTCCAGGCGGAACCCGACCTTCAGGCCGACCTGGTAGTACTCGATCGCCCCGTCCACGATCTGCCCCCTGACCTGCGTGATCTCGAACCAGTCCAGGTTGCGCAGTGTCTGCGAGGCGCGGGCGATCCCGTTGCGAATGGCCTGGTCGACGCCCTCGTGGGAGGTGCCGACGATCTCGGTGACCCGGTACGTGTGGTCGGACATGCGGGTGCTCCTCTCGGCCGTGACGGGTGTGCCACCCGTCATTCCACGGTGCCCCACAGGGGCGTGGTTCGCGAGATGTCGGGGAGAACGGGGGAGGCCCGCCCTTGGGCCGGGCCTCCCCCGGCCGTCACCGGACCAGACTGAGGGACAGCGCGAAACGGTCCTTCTTGTCCGTCCACCAATGCGCCAGGTCGAGCCCCGCGGCGGCCAGTTCGCGCCGCACGCCCTCCTCGCGGAACTTCGCCGAGATCTCGGTGCGCAGTTCCTCGCCCGCCGCGAAGTCGACGGCCAGGTCGAGGGCGGGGATCTTCACGGTCTGGTCGGTCCGCGACCGCAGCCGCATCTCGATCCACTCCTGCTCCGTGTCCCAGAGGGCGACATGGGTGAACGCGTCCGGGTCGAAGTCGGCGCCGAGCTCGCGATTGACGACAGTCAGCACATTCTTGTTGAACTCGGCCGTCACCCCGGCCGCGTCGTCGTACGCGGCGACAAGGACCGACTCGTCCTTGACCAGGTCGGTGCCGAGCAACAGGGCGTCGCCGGGTTGCAGCAGGGACCGTACCGAGGCCAGGAACGTGGCGCGTTCGGCGGGCAGCAGATTCCCGACCGTGCCGCCGAGGAACGCCACCAGCCGCGGCCCGGGGGTACCGGGAAGCGCGAGACCGCCCGTGAAGTCGGCGATCAGCGCATGTACGCCTAGATCCGGATGCTCGGCGATCAGCGCGTGCCCGGCCTGGGTCAGGGCGCTCTCGCTGACGTCGACCGGCACGTACGTGTGCAGCCCCGGCAGCGCGTCGAGCAGGTACCGCGTCTTCTCGGACGAGCCGGAGCCCAGCTCGACGAGGGTGCGCGCACCGGTCGTCGCGGCGATCTCGGGGGCCCGGTCGATCAGGATCTCGCGCTCTGCCCGGGTGGGGTAGTACTCGGGCAGCTCGGTGATCTTCTCGAAGAGCTCGCTGCCGTAGGCGTCGTAGAACCATTTGGGCGGCAGCGTTTTGGGCGTGTGCGTAAGGCCGTGCAGGACATCGGCACGCAGTGCCGCGTCCGTGGCGTCCTCGGGCAGGGTGCGGGTGAGAAGGAACGGGCTCACGTGCTGGGCTCCTTCGGGCGTGCGGATGCCATGGGGGCGGGCCGGCCTTTCCGGTCGTACGGGCCTTCCTGGTCGTGCGGGTCCTTGAGCGGAGTGAGCAGGACGTCGGTGCGGCTCGCCGCGAGCAGCGTGCGGTCCGGCACCTCCTGCCAGTGCGGGTCGTCGTCGTACGGCTCGGAGGCCACGACGGTGCGGCGGCGGCCGGGGTCGGCGAGGTACCAGAGGGTGTCGCCCCAGGTCGTCGCGGTGATCGTCTCGCCGTCGGTGAGCAGCAGATTGAGCCGGGACCCGGGGGCCGCCTCGGCGACCTCCAGAACTGTCTCGGCCAGCGCCCGGCCTTGGTCGTCACCGGTGTGCAGCCGGTGCAGGACCAGCGCCCAGACGAGCGCCGAGTCGCAGCGGGCCTCCAGGGACAGCAACTCCTCGGCGGGCAGGGTCTGCACGAGCGGGGCGAGGGAGCCGGGCCAGTCGGGGACGGCGCCGTTGTGGCTGAACAGCCAGGGACCCGCGGCGAACGGCGCCGCCGCGGCCTCCCCGTCCGCTCCCCCCAGGGTGGCGTTCCGTACGGCGCCGAGCAGCGCCGTGGACCTGACGACACGGGCCAGGTCCGCGAACGACTGGTCGCCCCAGATGGGCCCCGGACGCCGGTACCGGGCGGGTACCGGATCCCCTTCGGCGTACCAACCGACCCCGAAACCATCGGCGTTGACCTTCCCGTGCCGCTGTCTTCGCGGCTCCCACGACTGCCGGTGCAGGCTGTGCGGCGGTTCCACCAGGAGCCGGCCGAGCGGCTCCTCGGGCCCCAGGAACGCCAGATGACGACACATCAGACGGTCCCGTCGCGCGCCGTACGGAAACCGGAGAAGATCTGCCGCCGGATCGGATAGTCCCAGTTGCGGAACGTCCCCCGACAGGCCACCGGGTCCACGGCGAACGAGCCGCCGCGCAGCACCTTGTATTCCGGCCCGAAGAACACCTCCGAGTACTCCTTGTACGGGAAGGCCGCGAAGCCGGGGTGGGGGTGCAGGTCGCTCGACGTCCACTCCCACACGTCGCCGATCAACTGCCGTACACCGAGCGGAGATTCCCCCGCCGGGTAGCTGCCGGCCGGGGCCGGGCGCAGATGGCGCTGGCCGAGGTTGGCGTGCTCGGGGGTGGGGTCGGCGTCGCCCCACGGATAACGCGTGGAGCGGTCGGACGCAGGGTCGTGGCGGGCCGCCTTCTCCCACTCGGCCTCGGTGGGCAGCCGGCGCCCCGCCCAGCGGGCGTACGCGTCGGCCTCGTACCAGCAGACGTGCAGCACCGGCTCGTCGGCCGGCACCGGCTCGGTGACGCCGAAGCGGCGCCGCAGCCACTGCCCGCCCTCGCGGCGCCAGAACAGCGGCGCCTCGATGCCGTGCGCCCGGATGTGGGCCCAGCCCTCCGCGGTCCACCAGCGTTCGGTGCCGTAGCCGCCGGCCTCTATGAAGGCCTGGTACGCGGCGTTCGTCACCGGAGTGGTGTCGATGAAGAACGGCGGGACCTCGCGCCGGTGCGCGGGCCGCTCGTTGTCCAATGCCCACGGCTCGGTGGACGTGCCCATCGTGAACGGGCCGCCCGGTACCAGGACTTCGGCGGGTCCCGCGAAGGGCGGCACGGGTGCGGGGTCGGGTGCGGTGAGGGCCGCCGTCCCCTTGCGGAGCTGATGGGTGATCAGCATCGTCTCGTCGTGCTGCTGTTCGTGTTGCGCGATCATGCCGAAGGCGAAGCCCGACTCGGTGAGAGGTGTGCCCTCGAACGCGGTGCCCTCCAGGACGTCCAGTGCCCGCCCGCGTACCTCGGCGGCGTACTGGCGGGCCTCGGCGGGTGCCAGCAGCGGCAGCGAGGGCCGCTCGGCGCGAGAGTGCTCGAACGCGTCGTACAGCCCGTCGATCTCGGGCCGCATCGCGTCACGGCCGGCGACCGCGCGCAGCAGCCACAGCTCCTCCTGGTTGCCGATGTGCGCGAGGTCCCACACCAGCGGGGACATCAACGGCGAGTGCTGTGCCGTCAGTTCGGGCTCGTCCACACAGGAGGTGAGGAGCGCGGTGCGGTCGCGGGCCGTGATCAGAGCCTCCAGTGCGCGCTTGCGGAGCGACTCGGGGTCCGTGGGTGATGTCGGGGCGGTCATGTGTGGATGTCCTTCCCGTGGAGCTGACCGTGGGACTTGCCGTGGATCCGGTCGTGGACCTGGCCGTGGAAGAGATCGTCGGCAGGGCAGCGGCCCCGGGCCACATAGCGTTCCGTGAACTCCGCGACCGCGTCCCGGACGGCGACGGAGGCGCCCATCCGGGGCAGCGCCTCCGCGGCGGCCGCGAAGCAGGTGACGGCGGCCTCGTGCAGCTCGGGGTCGGTCAGTCCGTCCCGCGCCGCGGCGATCCACAGCGGATTGCGCGGCGCGGGGAGCGAATCCGCCCGCTCCGCGAGGGGTTTGACGGTCCGGTAGGCCGTCTCCGCGGCCTCCGCGTCGTCGAACAGCGCCGCCGTCACGGCGAGCGGCACGATCCACCCGTCGTCGCCCGGCTGCGCGTCGATCATGCGGAGCTCCAGATGACCGCGCGGGCGGACCGGCGGGAACAGGGTCGTGAGGTGATAGTCGAGATCCGCCCGGTCCGGCGGTGCGCCGGATCGGGTCCACGCCCGGAAACTCATGTTCTCCGGTACGTCCCAGGGGCCGTCCGGCGCCCGGACGCACATCACCGGCGCGTCCAGGACGTGCCGGGCCCAGGCGGCGCGTGGGTCGCCGCCCAGGGGAGGCGCGCTGCTGCGTCCAGGGTCCATCGCCGTCCACAGGGACTGCCGCGTGGAGCGCCAGCCCGTGTGCCGGCCCCGGGCCACCGGCGAGTGCGCGAACGCGGCCACCAGGACCGCGCCGAGCTGGTGCGCGAGCCACCAGCGGCGCCCGTGCCCGAGCGGTCCCGGCTCCTCGTACCCGGCGTCCAGGCACACCTGGACGGAGGCGGAGGAGCACATCATGGCCCGCCCCTCGGGTCCCGCGCGGTCGAGATACCGCTCCATGGCGTCGTAGCGCGGCTCATGGAGGAAACGGCTCGGGGGGTTCCAGGGTTCGTGGCCGTACCCGCTGAGGCCGAGATCCGCCTCGCGCAATACCGCGCGTACCGCGTCGAGGTCGGCGGACACGGTCCCGATGCACTCCATCAGGGAGGCGGCGGGAGGGGAGCTGAGCTCCAGCTGGCCACCCGGTTCGACGGTGAGCGCCGAACGCAGGGGCAGGGGCCGCACGGCGGCGTAGGCCGCTTCGAGTCGTTCGGGTGTTGCGGGGAGCCGCGGTGTCCGCAGCTCGTGGATGAGCCATTCCACTTCGACACCGAGGGTGCGGGGTGGTCCGGTCTTGAAGCAGATGCCATGGACCAGCGCTTCCACCTCGGCCTCGGTGACGGCGGAGCGTTGCTCCGTACAGTCACTCACCGAATCGGACATGTCGGGATCCTCCTGAGATGCCACCATGTCGCCGGTCCGGCGTCCGTGGTGCCGGACCGGCATCGCTCGTCCCACCCAAGACCCTCGAGACGGTTCGCACAAGGGTGCAAATAGTTGCTCGCGGGGCCGGGAGTCGCTGTCCGGCGGGCCGTGCAGCACTGTTTGCGGGGTCGCGAATTTCTGTTGCGCTGTACGACCAGCATCGCTCACGATGCGTTCATGGGCACGACGGGGGAGAGCGCGCGGGGCGCGCTCGTGGCGCGTACGGGGGTCGCGCCATGAGCGCGCGCCTGCGCGCGATCGCGCGGCAGACGGAGGAGATCGTCGCGGCGGGTGCGTATCGCGCGTCCGACGGGCGCGAGGTGACGATCGCCGCGGCGATCGAGGCCGCGCGGGCGGGCACGCGGATGTACGGTCCCGAGCCGGTGGACGTGGCGCCGGCCGGACCTGTCGACACTTCGTTCGAGGTCACTGGCGAGAGCAGCCTGGAGGCCGCCCGACGGCTCACGGGCGAGGGCGGCTCGGTGGCCGTGTTGAACTTCGCCTCGGCGCGCAATCCCGGCGGCGGCTATCTGAACGGCGCGCAGGCCCAGGAAGAGGCCCTGTGCCGGGCCGCCGCGCTCTACGTGTGCCTGCTGCGGGCCCGGGAGTTCTACGACCATCACCGCGCCCACCGCGATCCGTTCTACACGGACCGGGTCATCCACTCACCCGGTGTGCCCGTCTTCCGCGACGACCGCGGGCAGTTGCTCGACGAGCCGTACACCGTCGGCTTCCTGACCGCCGCGGCCCCCAACGCCGGAGTCGTGCAGCGCACCGCCCCTCAGCGCGCGGCCGAGCTGCCACGCGCCCTGGGCACGCGGGCCGAGCGGGTTCTCGAGACGGCCGTGGCCCATGGCTACCGGCGGCTGGTGCTCGGCGCGTGGGGCTGCGGTGTCTTCCGCAACGATCCCGAGCAGGTGGCGGGCGCCTTCCGTGCCCTGCTCGGGGACGGCGGACGGTTCGCCGGTTCCTTCGAGCACGTCGTTTTCGGGGTGCTCGACCGCAAGGGTTCGCCCATTCGGAGTGCATTCGAACGCGTATTTGCAGGGGTGACCGTCCGGTAAGAGGCGGTGGCGCGAGCGCTCAGCGCCAGCCGTACCGCTCCCGCAGTCGGTGCACCACCAGATTGAACCGCATCCGGTCCAGTGCGCAGGCCTCCCGCCGCATACCGTCCTCGTGCAGCCGCAGCACCCGGTCCACGTCCACCCACGAGTCGCGCCCCGACCGGTCCCACGGCCCGCTGCCGATCGGTACCCACTCCCGGTCGCCGTCGTGCCGCCTGCTCGACAGCTGGACGGCGAGCAGCGTGCCGGCGGGCTCACGGGCGACGACGAGCACCGGGCGGTCCTTGCCCCGGCCGTCGTTCTCCTCGAAGGGCACCCACGTCCAGACGATCTCGCCGGGATCGGGGTCGCCGTCGTGCGCGGGCGAGTACTCCGTGCGTACCCGGCCCACCTCGCGGGGCTCGGCCTCGGTGGTGGCCGTAGGGCCGAAGCGACCGGGTACGTGTTCGTCGGTGTTGGCAGTCACGCAGGTCACGTTAGAGCCTGAGCGGCACCGCGCGCCGAGCGGGTCCCCGCGTACGGGACTTCGAGCGCGCGTACAGGGCGTGAGGTGTGCGTACAGGGCGTGGGTGTACGTACAGGGCTTGGAGCGTGCGTACAGGCTTGGGGCGCGCGCGACTTCGGGCGTACGGAGGTCAACTCCCGTACGCCCGACGTCTCAACGATTCACCTGTTGTCCTTCTCCACCGGCACCTTCTCCGAGCGCGGCGGCACGTGACCGTTGAGCCCGGCGGCCGCGTTCTCCGTCGTGCCGTTCTGGTTCATCGAGGCCAGCAACTGACGGGCGAGGCCCAGCCCTGTGCCGCCCATCGTCAGCGCCTTGGCGAACATGTCCGACATACCGTCGGCGCCGTTGCGAAGCACCATATGGTCGACGCACGCGCTCGCGCCCGCCCGGACGATCTCAAAGTGCTCGGCGCCGCCGCGGACCCGGACCATCACCTCACCGACGAGCCCCGGCCCCACCGTGCCGGTCACCCGCCCCATCAATCCGCCCATCGACGCATCGCCCATGGTCACAGAGTAAGGCCGGAACTTGCCTACACCGCCGGGGAATTCGCCGCGGCCCCGCGCGGCGGCCACCGCTCGTGCCACCGCTGATCGGCCTCCAACTGGGCCGCCAGCGAGACCAGCAGGGGTTCGCTGTGGGCCGGGCCGAGCAGCTGAGCGCCGACCGGCAGGCCCTCGCCGACGAATCCCGCGGGCACGTTCACGCCGGGCCATCCGAGGACGTTCCACGGCCAGGCGTAAGGGCAGGCGGCGATCATGGCCCGGTCGGTGCCGAGGCCGCCGAGGTCCGTCATCGAGCCGATGCGCGGCGGGGGAGCGGCCGTCGTCGGCGCGAGCAACACGTCGTACGTGTCGAAGAGCGCGCCGATCCGGTGGTGCAGGGTGGCCTCGGCCTTGCGGGCCGCCCGCAGGGGCGCGCCGCCGAGCAGCCGGCCGAGACGGGCGGCGCCGAGGGTGCGTCGGTCCAGGAGGTGTGGGTGGGGCAGGTCGCGCACCCGTTCGGCGATACCGGCCGTCGCGCGCGGGACGAACGTGAGCCCGATCCGCCCGTACCGCGGCTCCGCCTCCTCCACCACGTGCCCGAGCGCCGCCAGCCGCTCCGCGAGCGCGAGGACCTTCACCCGTACGGTGGCGTCCAGTCGGGCGGGCAGCGCGGTGAACGGCGGCTTCAACGACAGGGCGATGCGCAGCCGGCCCGGATCGCGGCCCACCGCGTCGGACACCCGCAGCGCGGGCGGGCGGTGCAGGTCGCCGTGGTGGTTGCCGCTCGCCGCGTCCAGCAGCAGGGCGGCGTCGGCGACCGTGCGGGCGAGCGTTCCGTTGACCGTGATGCCCTGGAACGACTCGGGGCGCGGCCACGTCGAGATCCGGCCGCGCTGCGGCTTGATCCCGATCAGATGGGTCCAGGAGGCCGGGATACGGACCGAGCCCGCTCCGTCCGAGCCCAGCGCCGCCGGAACCAGCCCCGCCGCCACCGCCGCCGCGGAGCCGCCCGACGAGCCGCCCGGGGTGTGGTCGGCGTGCCAGGGGTTGCGGGTGGCGCCGAAGTCGGGCCCCTCGGTGAACGGCCACTGCCCCAGTTCGCAGGTGTTGGTCTTGCCGATGACGATCGCCCCGGCCCCGCGCAGTCGGCGTACCGCTTCCCCGTCCTCGGGCTCCGGCGGGAAGACGCCGCGGCAGCCGAACGCGGTCGGCAGGCCGGCCACGTCCATGTCGTCCTTCACCGCCACCGGCACCCCGAGCAGCGGCCGGCGCACCCCCGCCGCCAGTTCCTTGTCCGCAGCGTCGGCCTCGGCCAGCGCCTCCTCGGCGCGCACCAGGCGGAAGGCGTTCAGGGAGGACTGGGTCGCCTCGATGCGGGCCAGCGCCCGCTCGACCAGCTCGCGCGAGGTCACCTCACCGTCGGCGAGGGCGCGAGCACATTCCGCCAGACCTGCGGCACGGTCGTGAGCCATGGGGGACACCTCCGGAGCGCGTCGTCTACCGCACGGTAACCGCCGGACGCGCACTCCCGCACGCGATGGGGAAGTTCCCTCACGGAAGGGGTTGTTCCGCCGCAGGGGGCTCGCGAAGCTCCCCCGGCGCGGTGAGGCGCGCGGGGCTTCTGCAAGGATGCGACCCGTCATGGTGCAGATACCGAAACAGCCCATCCCGGCGTCGCCCGCACAACGACCCGTGCCGACGAGCGCCGATGTGGCCCGCCTGGCAGGAGTCTCCCGGGCCACCGTCTCGTACGTTCTGAACAACACCAGCGCCGTCCGAATCAGCGAGCCCACCCGCCGCCGCGTCCACGAGGCGGCCAAGGAACTCGGCTACGTCCCGCACGCCGCGGCCCGCAGTCTGCGCGCCGGGCACAGCCGGATGGTCCTGATGCCCGCCCCGACCGTGCCCGTGGGGCCGCTCTACAGCCAGTTCTTCAACGAACTGCAATGGGCACTGGGCCGTTTGGACTACACCGTCGTGCAGTACGGCAGTGTGGGGCTGCACGGCGACGAGGCCGCCCGTGCCTGGGCGGAGCTCAGGCCGGTCGCCGTGCTCGTGCCCGGCAGCGGCTTCGGCCCGCAGGGCGTGGCCGTCCTCAAGCGCTCCGGCGCCCGGGCCGTGGTCACCCTGGGCCCCGAGCGCGTGGAGGGCGCGCACACCCTGCTCATGGACCACAGCAAGGTCGGCCACAGCGCGGGCACCCACCTCGTGACCCGTGGCCGGCGCCGCATCGGCGTCGTGGTGCCCGCGGAACCCGGACTGGAGCTCTTCTCCAAGCCCCGCCTCGAAGGCGTACGCCGCTCCCTGCACGACACCGACGCCACGGTGACCGAACTGCCGCTCGCGTACGAGGAGGCGGCCGCCGCCCGGCTCGCGGCGCGCTGGCGCACGCTCGGTCTGGACGCCGTGTTCGCGTTCAACGACGAATACGCGATGCTGCTGATGCGGGCCCTGAAGGACGAGGGCATCGGCGTCCCGGACGAGACGGCCGTCATCGGCGCCGACGACCTGATGCTCGGCCGGCTGCTGCGGCCCCGCCTCAGCACCGTCCACATCGAGCTGCCGTCCGGGCGCGACCTCGCGGAGCTGGTCGACCGCGCGGTGCGCGAACCCGGTGCCGCGCCGGAGACCCACGAAGTACTGGGCGCGCGGGTGGTGCACCGCGACTCGAGCTGAGAGAGGCTGTATCCGGTCCCCTGCCGGAACCTGTAGCGGGTCCCCGGCCGGATCGGAGACGGGAGGCGCGTCATGCGGACCACGGTCGGCATCATCGGCGGCGGCCCCGCGGGGCTCCTGCTGGCCCGGATGCTGTACGGCGCGGGCATCGACTGTGTCGTCCTGGAGAGCCGACCGCGGGCGTATGTCGAGCGGCGGCAACGCGCCGGAATGCTGGAGCAGGGCACGGTCGACGCACTGCGCGCATGCGGCGCCGCCGACCGCCTCGACGCCGAGGGGCTGATCCATCGCGGCATCGAGCTGCGCTTCGACCGTGAGTGTCACCGCATGGACTTCCCCGCGCTCACCGGTGGGCGCACCGTCACGATCTACGCCCAGACGGAGATCGTGAAGGACCTCATCGCGCTCCAACTCGCCTCCGGTCCACCGCTGTTGTTCGAGGCCGAGGCTCTCGCCGTCGAGAAGCCGGAGAGCGAGGCGCCCGTCGTGCGCTTTGTGCACGAGGACCGCGAGCAGACCTTGAGCTGTGACTATGTGGTGGGCTGCGACGGCTCGCACGGCATCTCCCGCGACGCGTTCCCGGCCGCGGCGAGCCGCACCTACGCGCACGACTACCCCTATTCCTGGCTCGGGATCCTCGCCGATGTGCCGCCCTCCTGCGAGGAGTTGATCTATGCGCGCGGCTCCGCCGGATTCGCCCTGCACAGCATGCGCTCGCCGTCGGTGTCGCGGCTGTATCTACAGGTCCCGAACGGCACCGACGCCGACGACTGGCCCGACGAGCGCATCTGGGACGAACTTGCCGCGCGCTTCGGGATCGACGGCGACTGGCGGCTGGAACGCGGCCCCATCACCTCCAAGTCGGTTACGCCGATGCGGAGTTACGTCCACGAGCCGATGCGTCACGGCCGACTGTTCCTGGCCGGGGACGCCGCCCACATCGTGCCGCCGACCGGCGCCAAGGGCCTCAACCTCGCGGTGTCCGACGTACGGGTCCTGGCCCGCGGCCTCGCCGAGCGTATGCGCACCGGCTCGACCCAACTCCTCGACCGATACTCGGAGGTGTGTCTCGAGCGGGTGTGGCAGGCCACTCGCTTCTCGTACGACATGACTAGGATGTTGCACGCTCAACCAGATGGAGATGCGTTCGACCACCGGATGCAGCTCGCACGGCTGCGCCGGATTGCCGCATCCCGCACGGCGGCCGTCGAACTGGCCGCGAACTACACGGGACTGCCCCTCGCGCTGTGAGTCCCGCCGGTGATCAGTGTGATCAGTGAACGATCGGAGAGCCGTCATGCCGCTGCTCGACCCCAAGACCTGGCAGTCCCGCACCCTGGCGGGCGGTGCGTACGCCGTCACCGAGCCCGCCACCGGCGAGACGCTGGCCACGGTCATGCTCGCCGCCGCCGAGGATGTCGCGCCGGCCGCGCGGGACGCCGCAGGCGCCCAGGCCGCCTGGGCCAAGGCGCCGCACTTCGTCCGCGCCGCCGTCCTGCGCAAGGCCGGTGATCTGTTTGCCGAACACGCCGACGAACTGCGCGAGTGGATCGTCCGCGAGTCCGGCTCCATCCCGGGCAAGGCCGACTTCGAACTGCACGTCGCCGCCCAGGAGTGCTACGAGGCGGCCGCCCTCGCCTCACGCCCGGCGGGCCAGATCCTGCCGTCGGAGGCCCCGCGTCTGTCGTACACGCGACGCGTCCCGGTCGGCGTCGTGGGCGTGATCGCCCCCTTCAACGCCCCGCTGATCCTCTCGATCCGCTCGGTGGCCCCGGCACTCGCGCTCGGTAACGGTGTCGTGCTGAAGCCGGACCCGCGCACCGCGGTCTGCGGCGGCCTCGCGCTCGCCGCCGTCTTCGCCGCGGCGGGACTTCCGGAAGGCCTGCTACAGGTACTGCCCGGTGGCCCCGAGGCCGGCCAGGCCCTGGTCGCCGACCCGCGGGTACCGGTGATCTCCTTCACCGGCTCGACCGCCGCCGGACGTGCGGTGGGTGAGGCAGCCGGCCGTCATCTCAAGCGCGCACACCTGGAGTTGGGCGGCAACTCGGCACTCATCGTGCTGGAAGACGCCGACATCGAGGCGGTCATCTCCACCGCCGCATGGGGCTCTTTCTTCCATCAGGGCCAGATCTGCATGACGACGGGCCGCCACCTCGTGCACGCCTCGCTCTACGAGGAGTACGTCGAGCGGCTCGCCGCCAAGGCCGACTCGCTCGCCGTCGGTGACCCGCACCGCGAGCAGGTGCACCTCGGGCCCATCATCGACACCGCCCAACTCACCAAGATCCAGGGGCTGGTGGACTCCAGCACGGCAGGCGGCGCCAAGCTGGCGGCGGGCGGTACGCACGAGAAGCTGTTCTACCGGCCGACCGTGCTCGCGGGCGTCGACGACTCGACCCCCGCGTACACCGAGGAGGTCTTCGGACCGGTCGCGCCGGTACGTTCCTTCGCGGACGTCGACGAGGCCGCCGCCCTCGCCTCGACGGGACCGTACGGCCTCGCGCTGGGCATCGTCACCCGGGACATCGCGCGCGGCCTGGACCTGGCCGAGCGCATCCCGACGGGGATCGCCCACATCAACGACCAGACCGTCAACGACGAGGCCGTCGCCCCGTTCGGCGGTATCGCCGCCTCCGGCACCGGCGCCCGCTTCGGCGGTGAGGCCAACCTGGAGGCCTTCACCGACGTGCGCTGGACGACGGTGCGGGGCGACGTGGCGCCGTACCCGTTCTGATCTGCGAACGGGGTCTTACTTGCCCTACTGGGCCTGCTGCTCGGCGATGGACTTGCGGACCTCGTCCATGTCCAGCTTCCGGGCCTGTCCGATGACGTCCTCCAGGGCGGCCTCGGGCAGGGCCCCGGGCTGGGAGAAGATCGCGACCTGATCGCGGACGATCATCAGGGTCGGGATCGACTGAATCTCGAAGGCCGCGGCCAGCTCGGGCTGCGCTTCCGTGTCGACCTTGGCGAAGACCAGGTCGGGGTTGGCCTCGGCCGCCTTCTCGTAGACCGGGGCGAACTGACGGCACGGCCCGCACCAGGACGCCCAGAAGTCGATCAGGACGAACTCATTGTCCGTGACCGTCTGGTCGAAGTTCTCCTTGGTGAGCTCCACGGTGCTGCTCATACGTTTTTTCCTTCTTCCTAGCGTCCGGATCGGGCCGGTTTGCACAACGCCGCCTCCCGGTGGCGTATTCCGCGCGCGTACCCGTGTGGCCACGGCGCACGCCACCAACCAGACTGACCCCATGACGGAAACGGAATCCATCGCGTACGACGTCGTGGTGCTCGGTGCCGGGCCCGTGGGGGAGAACGTCGCCGACCGGGCCCGCGCGGCCGGCCTCTCCACCGCGGTCGTGGAGAGCGAACTGATCGGCGGCGAATGCTCCTACTGGGCCTGCATGCCCAGCAAGGCCTTGCTGCGCCCGGTCCTCGCCCGCGCCGACGCCCGCCGGGTGCCCGGCCTCAGCCAGGCAGTGCAGGGCCCCCTCGACATCCCCGCGGTCCTCGCCCACCGCGACTACTTCACCTCCCACTGGAAGGACGACGGACAAGCTGACTGGCTCCGCGGCATCGGAGCCGACATCTACCGCGGACACGGGCGTCTCGCCGGTCCACGCCAGGTGATCGTCGACGGGCCGGGCGGCGAGCGGCAGGTGCTCACCGCCCGGCACGCGGTCGCCGTCTGCACCGGCAGCCGCGCCCTCCTGCCCGACCTGCCGGGACTTGCCCAGGTGAAGCCCTGGACCAGCCGCGAGGCCACCAGCGCGCACGAGGTGCCGGACCGGCTCATCGTGGTCGGCGGCGGTGTGGTCGCCACCGAGATGGCCACGGCCTGGCAGGCGTTCGGCTCCCAGGTCACCGTTCTCGTCCGCGGCAAGGGGCTGCTGCCCCGTATGGAGCCCTTCGCCGGCGAGCTGGTCGCCGAGGCCCTCACGGAGGCGGGCGCGGACGTGCGCACCGGTACCTCGGTGACCGCGGTGACGCGCGAGGGCTCGACCGTGGTGGCCCTGACGGACACCGGTGACCGCATCGAGGCCGACGAGATCCTCTTCGCCACCGGCCGCGCGCCCCGCACCGACGACCTCGGCCTCGAAACGGTCGGCCTGGAACCGGGCTCGTGGCTCGACGTCGACGACAGCCTGCGGGTGACCGGCAGCGAGTGGCTGTACGCGGTCGGCGACGTCAATCACCGCGCGCTCCTCACCCACCAGGGCAAGTACCAGGCCCGGATCGCGGGCGCCGCCATCGCCGCCCGCGCGGCAGGGGTGCCCCTCCTGGCGACGGACCCCTGGGGCGCGCACGCGGCGACCGCCGACCACGCGGCCGTCCCCCAGGTCGTCTTCACCGACCCGGAGGCCGCGGCCGCGGGCCTCTCCCTCGCCGACGCCGAGCGCGCGGGCCTGCGCGTACGCGCGGTCGACGTCGACATGTCCTCCGCGGCGGGCGCCGGCCTGTACGCCGACGGCTACCGCGGCAAGGCCCGCATGATCGTCGACCTCGACCGCGAGGTCCTCCTCGGCGTCACCTTCGTCGGCCCCGGCGTGGGCGAAATGATCCACTCGGCGACGATCGCGGTCGTCGGAGAGGTACCGATCAGCCGCCTGTGGCACGCGGTCCCGTCCTATCCGACGGTGAGCGAGGTGTGGCTGCGGCTGCTGGAGGCGTACCGGGACGCGTAGCCGCACGCGGGGGCGCCGGACTTCGCCGTCGGTGAGGTCCGGCGCGCCCCCGGGTTTCTCAGTCGGGCAGGGCGAAGCCGAGAGCCTCGGCGGCCTCCGCCGGCGTCGGCTGCGCCCAGCGCTCCGCCATCGCCTGGTTCGAGGACAGCGAGCGCGGCTCCGCGCGGTCCAGATAGAGCACGCCGTCCAGGTGGTCCGTCTCGTGCTGGACGATGCGCGCGGGCCACCCCGTGAACACCTCGTCGATCATGTGGCCCCGCTCGTCCAGCGCCTGCAGCCGCACCTCGGCGTGCCGGGCCACCACGGCCTGCCAGCCCGGCACGCTCAGGCAGCCCTCGAAGAACGCTGCCCGACTCGCGCCGACCCCGTCGTACGACGGATTCACCAGCACCCGGAACGGCTGCGGCACCCGCCCGCGCACCACCCGAACCTCCTCGGACACCGGCGCCGGGTCCTCGATGACCGCGAGGCGCAGCGGCACGCCGACCTGCGGCGCCGCGAGGCCGACGCCCGGCGCCGCGTGCATGGTCGCGCGCAGAGCGGCGACGAAACGGGCCAGCAGCCCCGGGTCCAGCTGGCCGTCGAACGGCTCGGCGGGTCGGCGCAGCACCGGGTTCCCGGCGGCGACGATGGGCAACGGGCCTTCATGGGCGAGGAGTTCCTCGACCAGGTCACTCAGAGGGCGGGAGGCGCTGAGGTCACGTTCGGATGCCATCGCGCCAGGATGCCAAGAGGGATCGCGCCGAGCGAGGCGGCGCCAGGCGCGTCCAGCACCTCGCGTCATGTGACGCACGCCACGTCGACGCCCGGGAACTCGCCGCCCCCACGGCCCGACTACTGGATCGCCCACCGCCGAGGAAGCCCAACTCCCGGCCCGCGTCCGTCCCCAGCCCCACCGGAGAAGCCCGCCGATGTCCATCGCTCCCACGACCACGACGGACCAGTCCCCGCAGCCCGCCGACCCGGCACCGCCCCGAAGAGTCTGGTCCGCGCTGCGCCCGCTGGTGCTGCGTCTGCACTTCTACGCCGGGGTGTTCGTCGCCCCGTTCCTGCTGGTCGCCGCCACGACCGGCTTCCTGTACGCCGCCTCGTTCCAGGCCGAGAAGATCGTGTACGCGCACGAGCTGACCGTCCCGGTGGGCGACGAGAAGCTGCCGCTGTCCCAACAGGTGGCCGCTGCCCGCAAGGCCCACCCGGAGGGCACCGTCTCGTCCGTACGCCCCTCCCCGGAGTCGGACGCGACGACGCGCGTGCTGCTCTCCGGCGTCCAGGGCGTCGACGACACCCACACCCTTGCGGTGTTCGTCGACCCGTACACCGCGAAGGTGCGTGGAGCGCTGGAGCAGTACGGGTCCACCGGCGCGCTGCCGCTGCGCACCTGGATCGACGAGTTCCACCGCGACCTGCACCTCGGTGAGAACGGCCGCCTCTACAGCGAATTCGCCGCGAGCTGGCTGTGGGTGATAGCGGGCGGCGGGCTCGTGCTGTGGTTCGGCCGTCGGCGCGCCCAGCGCAAGGTGCGGGGTACCTCCGGGCGGCGCCGCACCCTGGGCCTGCACGGCACGGTCGGCGTCTGGGCGGCCGCGGGGTTCATCTTCCTCTCGGCAACCGGTCTGACCTGGTCGGCGTACGCCGGGGCGAACATCGACACCCTCAAGACCTCGCTCGGCCAGGCCACCCCCTCGGTGTCGGCGGCGGCGAGCGGCGAGCACGCGGAGCACGGCGGCGGGGAGACCGGTGAGGCGGGCGAGGCCCCGACGCAGAACCTCGACGACATCCTCGCGGCCGCCCGCGCCAAGGGCCTCGGTGACCCCGTCGAGATAGTCCCGCCCGCCGACGCCTCCTCCGCGTACGTCGTGAAGCAGATCCAGCGCAGCTGGCCCGAGAAGCAGGACGCGGTGGCTGTGGACCCGGCGAGCGGCGAGGTCACCGACGAAGTCCGCTTCGCCGACTACCCACTGCTCGCCAAGCTGACCCGCTGGGGCATCGACGCCCACACCGGTGTCCTCTTCGGCCTGGTCAACCAGATCGCCCTGATGGCCCTTGCTCTCTCCCTGATCCTGCTGATCGTGCTGGGCTACCGCATGTGGTGGCAGCGCGGCCGCGGCTCCGCGTTCGGCCGCCCCATCCCGCGCGGCGCCTGGGCGCAGGTCCCCCCGCAGGTCCTCGTCCCGCTCATGGCGGCCGTCGCCGTCCTCGGCTACTTCGTTCCGCTGCTCGGCATCCCGCTCGCGGTGTTCATCGCCGTGGACGTCGTCCTCGGCGAGATCGCGCACCGGCGAGGCAAGCGCACCCAGGACAGCCAGGCGGCGTGACCGGAGAAGCGTCGGCCACAGCCCTGTAGTTTCGCGGGGCCGTATCGACTCAGGGGCGATATGCCCTGGGTCGTCTCGCCGGACTCACCCCAGGGGCATGGGAAGAGGCCGGGTGCCGTGGCCCGGGCCGGTCACTTCGGTGACCGGCCCGCGCGCTTCGGCACTCGGCCTCCCGGGCCCGCGCCCTCGGGGCGCGATCACACCTGTTCGAACTCACCCGCAAGCGCCGAGGCGATCCGCAGGTGCGACTCGGCCTCGTCGGTGCGCCCCTGGCGCTGGAGCGTGCGCCCCAGCATCAGCCGGGCGTAGTGCTCCACCGGGTCGCGCTCCACCAGCACACGCAACTCGGCCTCGGCACGGCGCAGTTGCGCCGAGTGGTAGTACGCGCGCGCCAGCAGCAGCCGCGGTCCGACCTGCTCCGGCACCTCGTCCACCAGCCCGCCCAGAACCCGCGCCGCGCCTGCGTAGTCCTTGGCGTCGAAGAACAACTGCGCCCGCTCCCAGCGCTCCGCGGCCGTTCCCTGGTCGTAGTACTTCGTGTCCACTGCGGACCTCCTTCGACGCGTGGAACAGCCCCAGTTGGTTGAATATTCCAGGAAGGGCCTCTGTGGCCCGGCCCCCGCGGTGGTGGGCCCTACACCTCGGCCAACTCCGCGTCGGCCCGCTCCGTGACCAGGGTCAGCACGCGGCCGGCGACCGCCAGGTCCTCGGCCGGAATGCCCGCGTACAGCCGCGCCGCGATCTCGTTCCCGGCCGTGCGGATCTCCTCGAACAGCTCGCGCCCGCGCTCGGTGAGCGACACCTGCTCGGCGCCCGTCTCCTCCAGCAGCTTGAGGGCCGTCATCCCGGCGACGGTCTCCCGAGCCGCCGCCTCCTCGATCTTCAGTGCCCCGGTCAGCCGGCCCACGAGCCAGGAGCGCTCGACGGTCCCGCCGTTGTCCGAGACGGCCCGCAGGGCCACCGACTGGTTGAAGGTGCATCCGGCGCGAGCCAGCGCCACCTCCAGCCGGGCGCGGCTCGCATAGTGGGCCAGGCCGATGACCTGGCCGTTGACGGGGGGAGTGGTGGTGGTCATGTCCGCTCCTTGTCGAGGTGTGGATCGAGCTCGGAACGCGCGTCGAGCCCGGCATGCGGATCGAATTCGGCGGGTGGATCGAGTGATACGTCGAGCAGGGTCGCCAGCTCGCGACTGAACGCCGTCGTGCGCTCGCCGTCGAGCCCGCCGAGCGGCTCGAGGAGTCGGTCCAGCAGGCCCTGGACCACCCTGATCGCGCGGCGTGCGACCTCGCGCCCTTCCTCGGTGAGCGACAGCTGGATGGCTCGGGGGTCGTCCGGGTCCCGCGTCCGATCGACGACGCCGGCCGTCTCCAGCGCGCGGGCCAGCTTCGAGACATAGAGCGCTTCGAGCCCGGTGTGGTCGGCGAGCTGCCGCTGGCTGGGCCGCCGCCCTGCCCTGTGCATGCCGTACAACGACGCCACCAGCGAGTACTGGGCGTGGGTCAGGCCCAGCGGCGCGACCGCCCGATCGACGGCCACCCGCCACTTCAGGGACAGGAGCCAGACGAGGAAACCGGGGGTCGCGTTCTCGGGTACCGAGCTCATGCAAAAAACCATACATGGCTACTATCTCCATGGCTACTATTTCTGCCGAGCGCCTGCCAAGAGAGGCGAGCGCCTGCCATGAGAGGATCGATGACCTGACGGACGGTCCACTACGGGACTAGGTTGTGCGCCATGAGCAATCTTGATCGCGAGGCAGTTCCCGCCCTGTGCGGTGGCCGCGGTTTCGTGGTGGCCGAGCCGGTGCGTGAACTCCTCAGTCCCCGCCGGGTCAAGCTCGGCGAGTCCACCGAAGTCCGCCGCCTGCTGCCCAACCTGGGCCGCCGCATGATCGGTGCGTGGTGCTTCGTCGATCATTACGGGCCCGATGACATCGCCGACGAGCCCGGCATGCAGGTCCCGCCGCACCCGCACATGGGGCTGCAGACCGTCAGCTGGCTGCACGAGGGCGAAGTACTCCACCGTGACTCCACGGGCAGCCTGCAGACGATCCGCCCGCGTGAACTGGGCCTCATGACCTCGGGCCGGGCCATCAGTCACTCCGAGGAGAGCCCCAAGTCGCACGCCCGCTTTCTGCATGGCGCGCAGCTCTGGGTCGCCCTCCCGGACAGCCACCGCCACACCGACCCACACTTCGAACACCACGCGCAACTGCCCGTCGTGACGGCTCCCGGCCTCAAGGCCACGCTGATGCTCGGCAGCCTCGACGGCGCGACCTCGCCCGGTACGACCTACACCCCCATCGTCGGCGCCGACCTGACCCTCGCCGGCGGCACCGACGTACGACTCCCGCTGGAGCCCGACTTCGAGTACGCCGTGCTGGCCATGTCGGGCGAGGCGTACGTGGACGGCGTATCGGTGCTCCCGGGCTCGATGCTCTACCTCGGCTGCGGCCGCGGCGAACTGCCCCTGCGCGCCGAGTCGGACGCGTCCCTCATGCTCCTGGGCGGCGAGCCGTTCGAGGAGGAGCTGGTCATGTGGTGGAACTTCATCGGGCGGTCCACCGAGGATATCGCACAGGCCCGTTCGGACTGGATGGCGGGCTCCCGATTCGGTGAGGTGGTGGGGTATGACGGGGCTCCACTGCGCGCTCCCGAACTCCCGCCTGTACCACTGAAACCGCGCGGAAGAGTGCGCTGATCTGGGGTTCCAGCTCTAGTGCAGGCCTCTCGTGGGATGCGGCTGTCCCCGCTCGACACCCCGTTTTCCCGAGGGGCCGATCGCTCCTGCGAAGTCCGTCGACGGACAACGCTGCGTTCTCATGTCTGGCCATCTGTAGGCGGGTTTAGTCAGCCTAATGCTGACCCAATGCTGACTTTCCTGACGGAGCGTCAGTGTCATGGCGCTGGTGTCGCAGCTGTTGGAGCGTCCGCCCCGGAGCTGCCGCTCGCGTGTAGGCCAGGCCGATGCTGACTTCGGTGACTTGCGCTGGGGCACGGGTCCCTAAGTGCCCGGGCGACGAAGGGGAGGAGAAGTCCGTGACGAGGGGGCTTTTGTGGGAATCCCCCAATGCCCCGGCGTGCCGCTGCTGCCGTACTCACCCCTTGGGCGGACCGCTATGGGGAGGGTGTGGCTGCAGCGACAGGTCTCGGAAGCGGCTTGTCGGCAAGCCAGGCTCTGCTTCAGAACGGGTGAACGGCAGCCGGCAGGTTCTTGGTCTCATGGTGGTACACGCGCTCCGGCCTGTGGAAACGGGACCGCTGTCGGCGGCGGATGGCGACTTGGTCCGGGAATGGCCCGGATCTTGGCCTCGGGCGCGAGACCCAGACCAGGTCCCGGGTGTCCAGCTCAACAACAGGCTTGCCGACGCAATCTGTCGTTTGCATGGCAAGGCTCGGTGCGTGCGGCGAGGGCATTCCCCGTCTGGTTGCGGCTGGCCGCATGCCGGCGACTGGGACGTGATGAGGGGGCGGATTGCGGCGTAAAGCAGAGCAGCGGACTCATAATCCGTCGGCCGTGGGTTCGAGTCCCACCCGCCCCACCTGTGCAGGTCGCTGACCTGCGGAAACGTTCATTCTTGGGTGTCGGATCGTCAACTTTGCTTGAACGGACTGAATCCGCTGCTCGTGGGTTTGGAGTCCGGCGGCGCCCACGGTACTTCCAACCCGCCTGACCTGCCGCGGAGTAGGTGTTCGAGGTTGTCGCTCGTAGTCCGGGCGACGGCTCTGAGGGCCGATGCCAAGACCCAGGGGCCGTACAGGGGCCGGGACGGCGCGGTCGTGTTCAGTCGACGGTGTCTACGGGGCGATTCGTTGTCCCATTTGCTGGTTGCGCGGCATGGGCTGTCATCGCGCTGTGGAGACACTGTCGCCCTCGCGTCGCTCGATCTGTGATGACGTCCAGGGGGTGGGGAAACTGCCCCAAGAGGAAACCGCCCGGATGGGTTACTCGCCCCTCTTGCGTAGAGCCCTGCGGTTCGACTGGTCAGGCCGGTGGGACGGTCACCAACAGGCCCTGTCCAGCTGTGGATTGTTGCGAACAGGTGTGCGCCGGCTGGGCACCAGCGCCCGCGCCTTCGAGCGCCTCGGACCAGAGCATGGCCTCCTTCAGCGTGGGTGGTAGACCGCGCCGGCACGATCGACGGGCCGGTGTCGGCGAGCACGTCCAAGGGGGGAAGCGCGCGGGTTCCCGCAATCCTGGAGGTTCCGGCGGGCGAACCCGCATATGGACGGGTCCTGGCTGTCCGTCCAGGCGCGGGTTCGGGTGGTTTGGCGATGGGGGCTTGACCTTCGAGTTGTGTCGAGGCTTTTACCGTCGGTGGTGCGACGACCTACCGCCTATCGCAGCTGGCCGAGCGCCCCGGCATCCGGCCGCAACGCTGCGCTTCTACGAGACCACCGGACTACTGCCGGCGGAGCGGACGGCGTCCGGATATCGCGGGAACGGAGATCGCGGAGGTTTCTGCCCAGGGCGGGTCTGCGCCGGGGACGGAACAGGTCAGGGCAGCAACGTGGGCAGCGAAGGTACAGGCGTCGGTGATGGCTTCGAGGCCCAGTCCGTCGAGTCGGCCGCCCAGGTGTCCCAGTGCGGTGAGGCGGTGCAGCAGGCCCGCGGTGAAGGAGTCCCCGGCCCCCACGGTGTCCACGACGTCCACGGTCGGGGTCGGGACGGTGACGCGGTGGCCGTCGAGGGAGGCGAGGGCTCCGCGCCCGCCGAGAGTGATCACGACCAGGCGCGCGCCGGCGGCGTGCCAGGTGTCGCACGCCTCCTCGGGGCTGACGCCGGGCAGGAGCAACGCGAGGTCGTCCTCGCTGAGGCGAAGGATGTCGGCGAGGGCGCACCAGTGGGGGAGCCGTTCGCGGTAGGCGGCGGGCGGTACGAGCAGGGGGCGGACGTTGGGGTCGATGGACACGGTGACGTGCTCGCGGGCCTTGGCGAGGTGGTCCTCGATGCGGGTGCCGCCGGGTTGGCGTATCAGTGCCAGGGAGCCGGTGTGCAGGCAGGCCGTGCTCTCCCACCCGGTGGTGGCGAGTTCCTCGTCGGTCCACTGCCAGTCGGCCGCGCTGTCGGCGTAGAAGGTGTACGTGGCCTGGCCGGTCTCGTCGAGGTCGGCGACGGCGAGGGTGCTGGGCTCGGGGGCGGTCACGCTGCCGGTCAGGTCGACGCCGGAGGCACTGAGGCGGGCACGGAAGAGGGTGCCGAAGACATCCGTGGAGAAGCGCCCGAGGAAGCGGGTGGGGGTGCCGAGCCGGGCGAGGGCGACGGCGGTGTTGGCGGGACCGCCACCGGGCAGGGCGCGCAGCGCGAGTTCATCGGAGCTGGACCGGGCGGGGTCGGTGAAGGCGTCGGCGACGCACTCGCCGAGGACGGTGACGCTGCTGGGGGCCTGGGGTCGGGCCATGGTGACTGTCTGCCTCTCTCAGAAAGAGCGCGGGTGGCGAAGGGCACCGGGACGGTGGCCTGATGCAGCCCTTGCACAGGTATTGACATGCCGCTCAAGACGGACGTAACTTCCCTGCCACAAGGAAGTAACGCGCGTTATTAAAGCGCGAAACCGGAGGCGTGTCGCGCCTCCGGCTGGCCGAAAGGGACTGGAAGTGGCCACGAACAAGGCGCATCGCGTGACCATGAGCGATGTGGCCCGCCACGCGGGTGTCTCGCGGACCACCGTCTCCTTCGTACTCAACGACAAGCCCGGCGCCGCCATCCCCGACGAGACCCGTCGGCGGATCCTGGAGGCGATCGACGAGCTCGGCTACCGGCCCAACGCCGGGGCGCGGGCGCTGGCCTCCAACCGCAGCGGCTGGTTCGGTCTGATCACCGAGATCGTGACCGGCCCCTTCGCGGCGGAGGTGATTACGGGCGCGCAGAGCCGCGCCTGGGGTGACCGGAGGTTCCTGCTGATCGCCGCGAGCGAGGGCGATCCCGTGCAGGAGGCCGCCGCGCTCGACCAGATGCTGGAGCACCGCGTGGAAGGGCTGCTGTACGCCACGACCTGGCACCGCGCCGTCACGCTCCCCAAGGCCGCCCGGGAGGTGCCGACGGTGCTCGTCAACTGCTACGACGCGGCAGGTGAGCTGCCGTGCATCCTGCCCGACGAGGTGTCGGGCGGTTACAAGGCGACCCGCCGGCTCCTGGATGCCGGTCACACCCGCATCGGGTTCATCAACCTCGACCCGGAGATCCCGGCCGCCACCGGCAGGCGCGAGGGTTACGAGCGTGCTCTGAGCGAGGCCGGGATCACCCCCGACCCCTCCCTCGTCATCCCCGGCTGGGCCACCGCCGACGGCGCCTACACCGCCGCCTGCGAACTGTTGGACCGCCCGGCCGCCGACCGGCCGACCGCTCTGTTCTGCGGCAACGACCGGATGGCGATGGGCGCGTACGACGCGATCAAGGAACGTGGACTGCGCATCCCGCACGACGTGGCCGTGGTGGGGTTCGACAACCAGGAACTCATCGCCGCCTATCTGCGGCCGAAGCTGACAACGCTCGCCCTGCCCTTCGAAGCCATGGGCACCAAGGGCGTCGACATGCTCGCCGCTCTCGCAGCGGGGCAGCCGCTCGACACCCACCGGGTGACGATCGACTGCCCGCTGCTCGAACGCTCGTCGGTCTGACTGCGAATCAGTCCGCCGAGTAATCCCATCCCGTCTTCGTCCTGTGTGTTGAAGAGAGGAAAAGAGTCTCCATTATGGCACCCTCCATCGCCCCGCGGCGGCTTCGGCCCGCCCTGAGAGCGGTCACCGCGACCGCCGCCGCAGCCCTGGTCCTGTCCGCCTGTACGGGTGGTTCGGGCTCCTCCGGCGCCGGTGACACCTCCGGCAACCAGCTGCTCACCATCCCGCGCGAGGATCTGGCGACGTTCACGCGCAACTTCAATCCGCTCTCCCCGCAGCCCGCCCCCATGACCAAGGAGGGGATCTACGAGCCGCTGGTCGTCCACAGCATGGCGGACGCCAAGGACACCCCGTGGCTGGCCACCAAGTGGGAGACGGCCAAGGACGGCAAGTCCCTCACGTTCACGCTGCGCGAGGGCGTGAAGTGGTCGGACGGCCAGGCGTTCACGGCCGACGACGTCGTCTACACCTTCGAGCTCCAGAAGAAGGTGCTGGGCGGCTTCGACTACCTGGACAAGGTCACCGCGGTCGACGCCCACACGGTGAAATTCTCTTTCAACAAGCCCTTCTCACCCGCCTTCTTCGAGATCGGCGCCCACTACATCCTGCCGAAGCACATCTGGTCCAAGGTGAAGGACCCGGCGAAATTCACCAACCCCAACCCGGTCGGAACCGGGCCGTACACGCAGATCCAGAAGTTCCAGAGCCAGTCGTACGAGCTGCGCAAGAACCCGAACTACTGGCAGCCCGCCAAGCAGCAGATCGCCGGCATCCAGATGCTCGCCTTCTCCGGCAACGACAGCGCCAACATCGCCTTCACCAACGGCGAGGTGGACTGGACGCAGTCGTTCATCCCGAACATCGAGAAGTCCTTCGTCGCCAAGGACAAGAAGCACAACCACTACTGGTTCCCGGCCACCGCCGCCGTGATCAACTGGCAGCTGAACACCACCAAGGCGCCGTTCAACGACCCGGCCGTGCGCAAGGCGCTCAGCATGGCCGTCGACCGCGACCAGGTCACCAAGGTCGCCATGAACGGCTACGCCGAACCCGCCGACTGCACGGGCCTGGCCCGCACCTACGACAAGTGGCGTGACACGTCGCTGGCCGCCTCCTGCACCTGGACGAAGTACGACACCGACGCGGCGGCCAAGGCCCTGGATGCGGCCGGCTACAAGGAGAGCGGCGGCAAGCGGAAGCTGAAGAACGGCAAGCCGTTCACGCTCGACATCTCCGTCGGCTCGGCCTCCTCCGACTGGATCTCGGTCGCCAACATCATCAAGCAGGACCTCGCGAAGGTCGGCATCACCGCCACCGTGAAGACGCCCGACTGGTCGGCGGTCTCGTCCTCGTACAACACCGGCACCTTCGACACCGGCATCGTCTGGAGCAACAACGGCGCCACACCGTACGAGTACTACCGCGGCGTGATGTCGACCAAGATGCTCCAGCCGGTCGGCAAGCAGGCCACGGAGAACTACCACCGCTTCGGCGACAAGAAGACCGACAAGCTCATCGACGCCTTCGCCGCCGCCGCGGACGAGAGCGCGCAGCGCGAGCAGATGAACGGCCTGCAGAAGCTCTACAACGAGGACGCGCCCGTCGTCCCGCTGTTCACCGGCCCCGAGTGGGGCGCGTACACGGACGCCCGCTTCACCGGCTGGCCCACCGAAGAGAACCCGTACGCCACCCTCAGCAACCGCAACGGCAGCACGATCCTCGTGCTCACCTCGCTGAAGCCCGTCAAGAGCTGACGCACGGATCGGCGGCCGTCCTCCTCCCCGGACGGCCGCTCCCCACCGCCCCCCACCCCCCCCACCACCCCCTACGACAGGAGCACGACCCGTGCGTCTCATCCTGCGCAACCTGGGGTTCTATCTGCTCGCCTTCTGGGCCTCCCTCACCCTGAACTTCGTGCTCCCGCGCTTCATGCCGGGCGACCCGGTCTCCCGGATGTTCGCGCAGGCCCAGGGCACGATGCAGCCCGACCAGATAGCCCAGTTGCGGAAACTCCTCGGCCTCGACCACCGCCCCCTGTGGGAGCAGTACCTCAGCTACATCAAGAGCGTCTTCACCGGCGACCTCGGCATCTCCATCACCCGCTTCCCGACCCCGGTCACCGACGTGATCAGCTCGCAGATCGGCTGGACCCTGCTTCTCGGCGGCGTCTCGTTGGTCATCGCCGCCGTTGTCGGCAACCTGCTCGGCATCGTCGCCGCCTGGCGACGCGGCGGCGTCCTCGACTCCGCCTTCCCGCCCCTGCTGATCTTCGTCGGCTCGTTCCCCTACTTCTGGCTGGCCATGGGCGCGCTGTACCTGTTCGGGGTGAGCCTCGGTTGGTTCCCCATGCGGCACGCCTACGACGTCGGACTGACCCCCGGCTTCAACGGCGAATTCCTCTCCAACGTCGCCACCCACCTGGTGTTGCCGGCGCTGACCATCGTGCTGGTCTCCATCGGCGGCTGGATGCTCGGCATGCGCAACACCATGATCGCCACAGCGGCCGAGGACTACATCACCATGGCCGAGGCCAAGGGGCTCAGCCCCTCGCGGATCATGTTCCGCTACGCCGCCCGCAACGCGCTGCTGCCCTCCGTCACCAACTTCGGCATGGCGCTCGGCTTCGTCGTCGGCGGCGCCCTGCTCACCGAGGTCGTGTTCGCCTACCCCGGCATCGGCTACCAGCTGCTGATGGCCGTCCAGGGCCTGGACTACCCGCTGATGCAGGGCATCTTCCTGACGATCACGGCGGCGGTGCTGATCGCGAACTTCCTCGTCGACCTCGTCTACGTCCGCCTCGACCCGCGCGTCCGCGTCCGCTGAAGGGGGCTGCCGACATGACCGCCATCGAGATCGCGACGGCCACCACGCCGACGACCCCCGCACGCACCTCCCGCCGACGCGGACTGGTGCGCCAGCTCATCGACAGCAAGAAGGCGTTGACCGGGCTGATCCTGCTCGCCGTCTTCGCGCTGCTGGCCCTGCTCGCACCCGTCCTGGCACCCGGCGACCCGTCGTTCATCAACTCCACGGGCAGCCAGGCCCCCTCGGCCGCGCACTGGCTCGGTACGACCGCCAAGGGACAGGACGTGCTCGCCCTCACCCTCTGGGGTGCGCGCAGCTCCCTCTTCGTTGGCTTCACCGTGGGGCTCGTGGCGACCGCGGTCGCCATCGTCGTCGGCCTCGCATCCGCGTACTTCGGCCGCGTCGTCGACGACGCGCTGACCCTGGTCACCAACATCTTCCTGCTGCTGCCTGGCCTGCCGCTGCTCATCATCCTGGCCGCGTTCCTGCCGCCCGGGACCTCCACCGTGATCCTGGTGCTCGTCGTCACCGGCTGGGCGGGCTCGGCCCGGGTCCTGCGCGCGCAGGCCAAGTCGATCCGCGGCAAGGACTTCGTAGCCGCCGCCGTCGTCACCGGAGAACGCCCCCTGCGGATCATGTTCCGCGAGATCCTGCCCAACATGGCGTCCGTGGCGATGACCACGCTGCTCGGCTGCGTGATCTTCGGCATCGGCGCCCAGGCCGGCCTGGAGTTCCTCGGCCTCGGCGACAGCAGCGTCGTCAGCTGGGGCACCAACCTGTACTGGGCCAGCAACGACGGCGCGCTGATGACCGGCACATGGTGGGCCTTCGTCCCCTCCGGACTGTGCATCGCCCTCGTCGCCTTCGCCATCGCGCTGGTCAACTACGCCGTCGACGAGATCACCAACCCCAGGCTGCGCAACCGCCGTGCCCGCCGTGAGAGGAGGGGCTGAGCCATGGAACCCGTACTTGAGGTGAACGGCCTGCGCGTCGAATACCGCAGCGACGGACGCACCGTCGTTGGCGCCGACGACGTCTCCTTCTCCATCGGCGCCGGAGAGATCTTCGGCCTCGCCGGAGAATCCGGCTGCGGCAAATCGACCATCGCCAACGCGGTGATGCGACTGCTCAAGCCCCCGGCGGAAATCACCGCGGGCAGCATCCGCTTCCAGGGCCGCGACGTCCTCGCCCTGGACGCACGGGAGCTGCGCGCCTTCCGGTGGCGGGAGATCGCCATGGTCTTCCAGTCGGCGATGAACTCGCTCAACCCCGTCCTGACCATCGGCGAGCAGATCGTCGACATCTTCACCACCCACGAGCGGATGAAGAAGCGGGCCGCGCGGGAGCGGGCCGGTGAGCTGCTGGAGCTGGTAGGCATCGACCCGGGAAGGCTGAAGGCGTACCCGCACCAGCTCTCCGGCGGTATGCGCCAGCGCGTGGTCATCGCCATGGCGGTGGCCCTGAAGCCAAGGCTGCTGATCATGGACGAGCCGACCACCGCGCTCGACGTGGTCGTGCAGCAGGAGATCATGGCGCAGATCCGCGACCTCCAGCGGGAGCTGGGCTTCTCCATCCTCTTCATCACCCACGACATGTCCCTGATGATCGAGCTGTCGGACCGCATGGGCGTGATGTACGGCGGACGGATCGTCGAACTCGCCAACGCCAAGGACCTGTTCGCGGGACCGCTCCACCCCTACGCCGAGGCGCTGATGAACGCCTTCCCGCCGCTGACCGGCCCGCGCCAAGAGCTCACCGGCCTCTTCGACGCCCCGCGCACCGCCGACAGCTGCGGCTTCCACGTCCGCTGTCCCGAGGACCGCTCGGACTGCTCCATGAACATCCCCGACCTGCGCGAGATCGCCCCCGGCCGGTGGGTGGCCCAGAGTGCCCAGGGAGCCCCCCGATGACCCAGCCCCTGCTGTCCGTACGCGGTCTGACCAAGGACTTCCAGGTCGGCACCGTCTTCTCCCGGCGCCGCGTCCGTGCCGTCAACGACGTCTCCTTCGACCTGCCGGCCGGCCGGATCACCGCCCTGGTCGGCGAGTCCGGCAGCGGCAAGTCCACCATCGCCCGCTGCCTCGCCCGCCTCGAACAGCCCTCCGCCGGACAGATACTGCTTGACGGCGAGGACATCCTGCGCACCGAGCGGCGCCGGGTATCACGGGCGTACCGCGGCAAGGTCCAGATGGTCTTCCAGGACCCCTTCGGCTCACTCAACCCCGTCCACCGCATCGAGCACTTCCTCACCCGGGCCCTCGTCCTGCACGGCCACTCCGCCACACCAGAGGCGCTGCGCGAGCTGACAGAAACGGTCGGCCTGACCGAGGACATGCTCCAGTCCTACCCGCACGAACTCTCCGGCGGCCAGCGTCAGCGCGTCTCCATCGCTCGCGCGCTGGCGGTGGAGCCGCGCCTCATCCTGGCCGACGAACCGACGTCGATGCTGGACGTCTCCGTGCGCGTCGGCGTGCTCAACCTGATGCGGCGCCTGCGCGACGAGCGGAACATCGCCATGCTCTACATCACGCACGACCTGGGCTCCGCCCGCTACCTCGCGGACACCACGATGGTCATGTTCGCCGGCGAACTCGTCGAGGGCGGCGACGCGTTGGCCGTCATGGACGCCCCCGCCCACCCCTACACCCGCCTGCTGCTGTCCGCCGTACCCGACCCCGAACGGGCCGGCAGCTACGACCCCGTCGAGCGCGCCAAGCACCGCGAGGCGATCCTCAACCCCACGTCCTGCCCCTACGGCGACGACGGCACGTGCAGCCGCACCGAGCCCGTCCGCCACATCGTCGGCGAAGACGACGGACAGCCCCACTGGGTGCGCTGCCATCTGCGCGCACCCGCCTCCGACATCGCCCGCCGCGTCCTGAAGGCCACGGACAGGCCGGACGGCGAGGCCACCGACGACCCCGAGAAAGCGGAGACCACCGCCGCATGACCCACGACCTCACCCTCCCCTCCGGCAGCCACACCGCCGAGGGGCTGGCCGAACGCGCCCTGCGCGACCCCCACCGCCCCCGCTTCCACTTCACCTCGCCCGGCGGCTGGCTCAACGACCCCAACGGGCTGAGCCACTGGAACGGCGTCTACCACCTCTTCTACCAGTACAACCCGCTCGCCGCCGCCCACCACCGCATCCACTGGGGCCACGCCACCAGCACTGACCTCGTCCACTGGACCGACGAACCGGTCGCCCTCGTCCCCGGCACCGACGGCCCCGACCGCGACGGCTGCTGGTCCGGTGTCCTGGTCGACGACGGCGGTGTGCCCACGCTCGTCTACTCGGGCAGGCACGGCGAGCACGAACTCCCCTGCGTGGCCAGGGGATCGGCGGATCTGAGGTACTGGACGAAGGACCCGGCCAACCCCGTCATCACCGCCCCGCCCGAGGGCGCCGACATCACGGCCTTCCGCGACCACTGCGTCTGGCGGGAGGGCCAGGTGTGGCGCCAGCTGGTGGGCTCGGGAATCCGCGGCATCGGCGGAACGGCCTTCCTGTACGAATCCGACGACCTGCGCAGCTGGCGCTACGTCGGCCCCCTGCTGACGGGTGACGCCTCGCAGAACCGGGGCGAGCTCGACTGGACCGGCACGATGTGGGAGTGCGTCGACCTCTTCCGGCTCGGCGAGGACGAGGAGGCCGGCAGCACCGACGCGCTGGTCTTCTCCGCCTGGGATGAGGACACCACCCACCACCCCCTGTACTGGACCGGCCGCTACCAGGGCGACACCTTCACCCCCACCGCCCTCCACCGCCTCGACTACGGCGGCCGCTACTTCTACGCCCCCCAGTCCACTCGCGACGAGCACGGCCGCCGCATCATGTTCGGCTGGCTCCAGGAGGGCCGGACGGACGAAGCGAACGCGCAGGCCGGCTGGTGCGGCGTGATGTCCCTGCCGAGGGTCGTCACGCTCGCCACGGACGGCGGCCTGCATCAGGCCCCGGTGCCGGAGCTGACCGAGCTGCGGCGGCAGCGCGTAGAGGTGGCTCCGGGCCGGCTGGCCGACCCGTACACCCGGCTGCCCGCCGTGCGCGGGGACCAGCTGGACATCGAGACAACCCTGCGTCTCGCTCCCGGAGCGACCGCCCGGCTCGTGGTCCGCGAGACACCGGACGGCGCGGAACGCACGGTCGTGGAGGTGAGCAGGGCGCACGACGGAACGGGCGGCACGCTCCGCCTGCGCCGCGAGATCAGCAGCCTCGACCCGACGGTCGACACCGAACCCCGGTACGGGGAACTGCCGTTGGACCCCGACGGGCGGGTCGACCTGCGGCTCCTCGTCGACCACTCCGCACTGGAGATCTTCGCCAACGGGCGTGCCCTGACCGCCCGCATCTACCCCACCCGCCCGGACGAGGCCGTCGGCGTCGGTATCGGTGCCGACGGCGACGTGGCCCTGGAGCGGTTCGATGCCTGGCAGATGGCGTCGGCCTTCACCGACGGACCCCGGCCGCTGTGGCCGTGACGGTCTTACACACAACCACGGCCCGCGGGGTGAACGTCACCCCGGGCCGTGGCGCACCCTCCCCTGCTCTCCTCAGGAGCCGCCATGAGCGTGTCCCGCCGCACCCTCCTGCTCGCCGGAGGAACCGCCGCCACCCTGCTGCCTCTCGGAGGCATCCTCCCCGCAGCACAGGCCGCCCCGAGCGCTGCCGGAGCGACCCCCGCCGCCACCCCGATTCCCGACCCCATCCCCGTCACCGGCACCTGGACCCGCACCTCCGACGGCGGCCAGAAGGCGACCGCCGGCCGTCGCGGGCCCGCCCTCGCCCTGTCCGAGCAGCAACTCGCGGCCAAGGGCACGTACGCGGCCCGCGTCACGCCCCAATCCTCTTCCGCCGTAGGCGCGTTGGTGTTCCGGGCAGCCCTGGACGGCTCGACCGGATACGCGGTCGCCCTCGACCCCGGCCGCTCCCGCATACGGCTCTACGACCTGACCGGCGGCGACACACTCGCCACCGCTCCACTTCCGGGCGCGCGGACCGCAAGACCCTATGACCTCGAAGTGGCAGTCGACGGACCCGAGCTGACGGTGCATGTCGACGGCAAGCGGCTCCTCCACACCGAGGACCACCGCCACGACACCGGCTCGGTGGGCCTGCTCGCCCAGGGCGGCAAGGTCACCTTCGGCCCGCCCTCCCTCTCCTCAGTCACCACCAACCTCACCGGCTGGACCACGAGCGGCGGCACCTGGACGGCGAGTCCGCTGGGCTGGCGCGCGGCCCCAACCCAGGGAGCCACCGCCCGCGCCATCACCACGACCAAGACGTACGACACCGCGCTCCAGGCCGACCTGCTCCTGCACGACGCTTCCGCCATCGCCTCACTGCTGGTGCGCACGGACGCCACGGCCACGCACGGCTACGGCGTCCAAGTCGACCCCGCCCAGGGCAGGCTGAGGCTCTACCGCATCGACGGCAACGTCACCCTCGGTACGTACGCGACCACCATCAAGGCCGACACGGTCTACCGCCTGCGCGTCGAAGCCGAACGCGACGAACTGCGCGTGCACTGGCAGACCAACTTCCTCTCTCCCGACGGCTACAGCCCTGTCATCACCGCCCAGGACTCCACCCACACCAAAGGCCGACTCGCCGTCACGGCATCGGCCGGAGCGGTGTCCTTCGAGAACATCGCCGGGGCCGATCTCGCCACCGGCCTCCAGGGCTGGACGGCCCGCTCCGGCACCTGGACCCCCGACCTGCGCGGCATCCGCGGCGAGAACGGCCTGCGCACGGCCCCCTTCACCGACGGCGACCTGGTGGCGAGAGCCGACATCACACCCGGCGGCCCCTCCTCCTCGGCCGGCCTCGTCCTGCGCGCGTCCGCGAACGGCTCCGGCGGCTACGAAGCCCGCCTGGAAGCCGGCCGCAACGCCGTCGTCCTGCTGGACCGCTCCTCCGGCGCCCGCCTCGCCTCCGCCTCCGGCCCGGTCCGGCGCATCGCGTCCGGCGGCACCTATCGCGTCGAGGCCCGAGCGACGAGCAGGACGATCGAGGTGTACGTGGACGGCGTACGGGCGCTCAAGACCCGCGTGTCCCGAACCGCGGGCGCCACCGTCGGCACCGCGGCCGCGCACGGGGCGTCGTACTTTCAGAACGTCGAGATCCGCAGCACCGCCGACTACTTCACCGAGCCGTACCGCCCCACGTACCACTACTCCCAGCTCATCGGCTCCACCAGCGACCCCAACGGCCTGGTCTACTACGACGGCGAATACCACCTCTTCCACCAGGACGAGGGCCGCTGGGCGCACGCGGTGAGCACGGACCTCGTCCACTGGCAGGCCCTGCCGATCGCCCTGCCCTGGAACGCCTACGGCAACTGCTGGTCGGGCTCGGCGGTTGTGGACGCGGACGACACCTCCGGCCTCTTCGACGGCGGCTCGGGCCTGATCGCGTACTACACCAGCTATCACCCGGACAAGCCGGGCGGAAATGCCAGCGTGCGCATCGCCTACAGCAGGGACAAGGGCCGCTCGTGGCAGTGGCACGGCGGCTCGACCCCGGCCGTGCAGAACCCGGGAGGCCCCGACGCCGGCTGGACCTTCCGCGACCCGAAGGTCATCCGCGACGAGGCTCACGACCAGTGGCTGATGGTCGTCTCCGGCGGCGATCACATCCGCTTCTTCACCTCCACCGACCTCCTCACCTGGACCCAGGTCAGCTCCTTCGGCTACGGCGACTGGGCCACGCCCGGCGTCTGGGAGTGCCCCGACTTCTTCCCACTGCCGGTCGACGGCGACAAGGACAAGGTGAAGTGGGTCCTCACCCTGAGCACCGGTGCCGTACGCACCACGAACGGCTCGGCCGCCCAGTACTTCACGGGTGAGTGGAACGGCACCGGTTTCACTCCCGACCAGAAGGCCGGCACCGTCCTGCGCGCCGACTCCGGCCGCGACTACTACGCGGCCATGTCCTTCTACGGCCTGCCCGACGACCGTCGCGTCTGGCTCGGCTGGATGAGCAACTGGGACTACCCCTTCAGCGCCCCGACCGGCGGCTGGAACGGCCAGCTGAGCACCCCCCGCGAACTGACCCTCACGGACACCGCCGACGGCGTACGCCTGGCGCAGCGCCCGGTCCCGGAGCTGGTCACGCTGCGCACGTCCACCACGACCCGCAAGGACCTCGCTGTCGGCCCCGACTCCGCGAACCCGCTCGCGGGAGTCCGGGGCATCGCCTACGAGATCGAGGCCGAGATCACCCTTGGCACCGCCAAGGAGATCGGATTCCGGCTCCGGACCGACGACGACCAGCACACGACAGTCGGATACGACGCCGAGGCGCAGGAGTTGTTCGTGGACCGCTCGGCATCGGGCCTGAGCGACTTCACGCAGTACTTCATGGGCCGCACCACCGCGCCGATGAAGACGACCGACGGCCGCGTGACCCTGCGCGTGTACGTCGACTCGTCCTCGGTCGAGGCATTCGGCGCGGACGGACAGGCTGCCGTGACCAGCCTGATCTTCCCCGGCCCGGACGCCGACGGCGTGGCCTTCTACGCCAAGGGCGGCACCGCACACATCGACTCGCTCAAGGTGCACAAGCTGGACAGCACCTTCCGCCTGGTGGATCGGGTGAAGCCGCTGGTGGCCGCCCCGACCGGCGGTGAATTCTGCTCGGACCTCGGCAACTTGACGATCACCCCCGCCGGCCGCTGGTCGACGGACAGCGCGGGCCGCGCCGGAAGCTTCGACAAGGACTCCAACGCGATCTCGTCCCGCACGGCGGCGGACTTCGACCTCACCACCCTGGTCCGGCTCGGCGGCCCCGACCCGGACACGGGCGGTGCCCTCTCCCTCCTCTGGCGCGCCTCCTCCGACGGCGCCGACGCCTACTGCCTCAACATCGACCCCGACCTGCGCGTGATCCGTCTGGTCGCCAAGGCCAACGGCTTCTTCGACGACGGCGCCGCCCTCGCCCGCGTCCCGGCCCTGGTCCGCCGCGGCACGACCTACCCCGTCCGCATCCTCACCGAGCGCGACCGCATCCAGGTGTTCCTCAACGGCGCACGGATCATCGACGTGACGGACACGACGTACGCCGATGGCCACATCGCCCTGAATGTGTTCGGCGGGAGGGCGGCGTACCAGGACACCTACGCGCAGGAGCTGTGACCGCTGGTCAAGCCGACCTGTTCCGCGCCAATCGCGGGTGTTGGGTGCTCGGTGAGCGGGCCGACCGGGAGCAGTACGCGCTGTTGTCGGCGCAGGGCATCGTGCGCCAGGCCATAGAGATCGACGGCCTGGTGTCGGTCGCCGGCGGCCGTCGCGCCATCGAAGGCCGCTTCCTGGAGGCGGGCCACCCCGTCCATGACGCCTATGTGGGCAAGCCTCATCCGGTCGCCGCAGCTCGCAATCCGGTGACCTACTTCGACTCCCCCCCCACGCGGCCCGGACCTGCGGCTGCGGGGCGCCGGTCACGCTCGGCTGGTTCCTGACCGGCCATGACCAGAAAGCCTTGCATGACCGGGTGGCCAAGATCGGCACTGTGCACCAGTTCATCGAGTGGTTCGACCGCACGTATGCCGAGGAGGAGCAGGCCATGGTGTCCCGCATCGTCTCCATCGCTCCTCATGTGAACGCCAGGAAATCGTGCAGTGCGCACGGTGCGGGGGTGGGCTGTACGAGGCTGGTCGCGGACGTCGTGTTGAGCGACGCGGGCAGTGAGCACGTCGAGTGGGCCGTCTGTGCCCGCTGGCTCAAGGAGAACTTCGACGCACACGCCTGGCTGCAGCGGCACCCCGTCGAAGCGGCCAAGCTGGACGCGGTCTGATCCCGGTCCTGCAGCTCGCACTCTGCGTGTATGCGCTGGCCTGTAAAAATGCTCCCAGAGGCTCCACCCCGGCACCCTGGGGTGGAGCCTCTGCGCGTTGGAAGGGAAATCCGCTGCGCGCGGGTTTCATTGCCGTGCTTGAGCTGGCGCGATCGTCCTCTATGTCTTCGGCGCGATCCTGCTGGCCCTCATTGAGGCCGAGTTGAGGCCGCAAGGACAGGAACAGACTGACGCGGGTTGACTAACCCCAACATGGATAACCGCATCTGACCTGCGAAAACGTCAAGGATGAGCATGGATCGGCAAGGACCGCCAAGATCCTCAAAGGACTCATAATCCGTCGGCCGTGAGTTCGAGTCCCACCCGCCCCACCTGTGCAGGTCGCTGACCTGCGGAAACGTTCATTTTTGGGTGCCGGAGCGTCAACTTTGCCTGAACGGACTGAATCCGCTGCTCGTGGGTTTGGAGTCGGGCGGTGCTCGGGGGAGCTCCACCCCCTGACCTGCGGGTGAGTAGATGATCGAGGGTGTCGCTCGCGGCCTGGGCGACTGCCTTGAGGGCCGATGCCAGGACCCAGGGGCCGTACAGGGGCCGGGACGGCGCAGACGTGTCCAGGCCGACGGTGTTTCGGGGTCGATTCGTTGTCCCATTTGATGGTTGCGTGGCTGGGGCAGCCATCCACAGGGCGGACAGTTGAGTACCGGGCCGGCGGCGGAGGCAGTGCTGATACCGGCGCGGCGGGTGCGCGGACGCGGTAGGGCGACGTCGGCTGCCGTCTGTGCTGTGGAAAACCTGTCGCTGCTGAGGAAGTGTCCCGGCGATGGCCGAGGGGCAAGGAAACGGCCCGAAGGGGAAACGGCCCCGATGGGTCACTCGACCCTCTCGGCTGGCCTCGCGCCACAGTCGCTCCCCTGGAGAACTCCTGGCTGTCAGGAACCGCTGCCACCGCAGCAGGTGCCGTGGTTTTGCCAGTTCAGGTGAAGCCCGGCTGGAGTCGGCCCGGCAGGTCCCATTCCGGGTGCGGCAGGAATGTACGGCGATCTGTCAGAGCGGTCCTCCCACTCACCGGTTGGGCCCCGCCCGGGCGGCCGGACCGGCATGCGGGCTGGTCACCGGTGCTGCGCCGTGCCCAGCTCGTCGGTGTATCGGCCGAGGACGTCCTCGGCGGTGGGGGCGGGGCCGAACAGCTGCTCCTGGCGGCGGGGGTCGGCGACGTAGCGGCCGCTGTCGAACCAGCTGAACATCGCGGCCATGTCCTTGACCAGGGGCATGAAGCGTCCGGCGATGGCTCCTGCGGCGCGGGCGACGACGGAGGGGACGGTCCGTACCTTGATCTCCTTTCCGGCCCGGTTGCCCATCAGGTCGGCCATCCCGCGCATGCTGACTGGACGGTCCCAGCCGATGTCGATGCGCTCACCGTTGTCTGCCTCGGCGTCGACGGCGGCCGCCAGGTACGCCGCGAGGTCTGAGGTGTGGACGAAGGTCAGCGGGACGGTGGTCTTGCCGATCCACGCCAGGCGGCCCTTGTCGATCGGGTTGCCCGCCATGGTCGCGATCTGGTCGAGGAAGGCCCCCGGCCGCAGTGCGACGAACGGGACGCCGAGCTGTTCGAGCTTGTCCTCGGCGAGCTTCTTGTGCCAGAAGTGCGGGACCTGGGGCGTCTGGTCGCTGGTGAGGATGCTGGTCAGGACGAACCGCCGGATGCCGGTGCGGCGGGCGGCCTCAGCGAGGTTGGCGTTGCCGACGGTGTCGATGTCGTGCGCGTTCTTGCCGCCGCGGGTGTAGCCGGCAGCGGTGGTGATGACGGCATCGGCGCCGTTCATGGCGGCGACGAGCGAGTCGAGGTCGAGCATGTCGCCGCGGGCGATCTCGACACCCCGGTTTTCGAGCCTGGTCGCGTCGGTGGTCGGCCGGACCAGGGCGCGGACGTTCTTACCGCGCCCCAGCAGTTCGTCGACGACCTTGCCGCCGAGGGAACCGGTCGCGCCGACGACGAGGACGGGGAGGGTGGTGGTCATGGGGGTCTCACTTTCCATCAGGTCAGTGGTGGTGGGGGGGGAATTGGGTGGGCGGGGTAATGGTGGTCGCGGGAGGCGGGCGCCGTCGGCCCGGGTCGCTCAGGGGGGTTGGCCTGTGGTGGGCGGGTCCGCGGCGCGGGTCACAGGCGGCCTGCAGGAGCTCGCGGGGGTCGAAGGCGGCCCGGACGCGGGTGATGCGGCCAACCTTCATGCGGGCCGGACGGCGACGGGGAAGGGCTCGCAGGCCCCGCGGGTGTCGCCCTGGCCCCGAATGAGTTGCGTCCTGCCTCCACCGGGACAGCTCGCGCTTGCCCCTCACACTGAGGCCCGTTCACCCCGGTTCTCCCCGAGGTACGGGAGTGAACGGGCGGGTTCCACCGCATCCGCCGGCTCGGCTCGCCGGGTCTTCTTCCGACAGTCGGGGAGCCTGGCTCCGTTCAGCATGGGCCTTCATGGGCCGAGTGCGCTGCGGCACTGTCGCCTTCGCGGGAACGCCGGAAACGACTCGCCCCCCCAGGCCGGAACCGGGGTGCAGGCCGAGGGGAGTTACTCGGACTCTCCCGCCGCAACGTCACGGCTGTTGATCGCGTCGGTGATGGCGTAGGCGATACGGACGAAGGACTCTGCCTGCTGCGCCGACAGGTCCCGCGCGGAGGTCTCCTCCAGGGTTCGCCACATGGCAGCGATGGGCTCGCGCATGGCACGGCCCTTGTCGGTGAGGTGGACGACCATGACGCGCCGGTCGTGTTCGGCCGGCTCGCGCACGAGCAGGCCGGCGTCCTGCATGCGGCGCAGGGACTTGGAGACGGTGGAGTGGTCCAGGCCGACGCTTTCGAGCAGTTCGGACTGGGTCTGGCCGTCCCGGTCGAGAAGTTGCATCAGCAGCAGTTCCTGTCCGGGATGCAGGTCCATCTCGCGGAGCATGGCGGCGGCGCGGGCGCGGTGAGCGCGGGCGAGCTGGAAGATCGCGTAGCTCATCGGCCCCTCGCCGGCCGTGGAGGGGGTGCGGTGTGTGGGGGCGGGCATCGGTTCCTCAGACGGTGTGGGTGGGGTAGTCGGTGTAGCCGGCCACTCCGCCACCGTAGAAGGTCGCCGGGTCGGGGGTGTTCAGCGGCGCGTCAGAGCGTAGCCGCTCGACCAGGTCCGGGTTGGCGAGCGCGAGGGCACCGACAGAGACAAGGTCGGCCGTGCCGTTGTCGACGTCCTTGGCGCGGGTGGGCAGGTCGGTGCCGGCCCGGTTGAGGATCAGCGTGGTCGGCCACAGCGCGCGCAGGGTGCCCAGCAGCTCCTCGTCGCCCGCGTGGAGGATGTGGAGGTAGGCGAGGCCGAGCGGGCTGAGGGCGCGCAGGAGCGCCGGATACAGCTCGGCGGTGTCGGACTCGGCGATGTCGTTGTAGGGGTTGCCGGGGGAGATGCGCAGGCCGGTGCGGTCGGCGCCGATCTCGTCGGCCACGGCAGCGGCGACCTCGACGGCGAAGCGGATGCGGTTGTCGATGGAGCCGCCGTAGCGGTCGGTGCGCTGGTTGGTGTTGTCGGCGAGGAACTGGTGCACGAGGTAGCCGTTGGCGCCGTGGATCTCCACGCCGTCGGCGCCTGCCGCGACGGCGGCCGCTGCGGCGCGGCGGAAGTCGTCGACGGTCGCCACGACCTCCTGCGTCGACAGCGCACGGGGCGTCGGCATCTCCTGGGGCCCGGACGCGGTGAACATCGCGCCCTGCGGCTGGATCGCCGATGGGGCGACCGGCTGACGGCCGTGAGGGGTGTTGTCAGGGTGGGAGATGCGTCCGGTGTGCATCAGCTGGATGACGATCCGGCCGTCGGCCGCGTGCACGGCGTCGGTGACCTTGCGCCACCCGGCGATCTGATCGTCATTGTGGATGCCGGGGGTGAGGAGGTAGCCCTGGCCATCGGTGGAGGGCTGGGTCCCCTCGGTGATGATGAGCGCGTGCGAGGCCCGCTGGGCGTAGTACTCGGCGTTGAGCTCGGTCGGTATGCCTTCAGGCGTAGAGCGGTCACGGGTCATGGGGGCCATGACCAGGCGGTGCGGGAGGGAGATGTCGCCGACGGTGGTCGGCGTCCAGAGGGCGTTCAGCATGAGTGGTCCTTCGGTGCGGTGATGGCCAGGTGATGATCGGAACAAGAGGGAATGGCGGGCGTGATCAGTCGAGGGTGAGGACGAGCTTGCCCCGGACATGCCCGGCGTCGCTGATCTGCTGGGCCGTGGCGGCCTGATCGAGCGGGTAGGCGGTGACGGTGGTGACGAGCTTGCCGGTCGCGGCGTCCTGCGCCAGCGCGGCCAGGCGGGCGGCCGAGCGTTCCTGGCCACCGCTGGAGAAGGTGATGCCGAGCTGGTGCGCGCGGAAGTCGGCGATGGTGACGATGCGCTCGGTGCCGCCGCGCAGGGTGATGGAGTCCTCGAGGGCTCCCTTGCCGGCCAGGTCGAACACCGCGTCCACGCCGTCGGGGGCGAGCGTCCGGACCCGTTCGACCAGGCCCTCGCCGTAGAGGGTCGCGGTGGCGCCGAGCGAGGTGAGGTAGTCCTGGTTGGCGGGGCCGGCGGTGGCGATGACGCGTGCTCCGCGGGCCGTGGCGAGCTGGACCGCCAGGGTGCCGACCGCTCCGGCCGCGCCGTGCATCAGCACGGTCTCCCCGGCGGTGACGCCGAGCAGGTCCAGGACCCGCTCGGCCGTCTCGGCGGCCACCGGCAGCGCGACCGCGTGCTGCCAGTCGAGGCCGGCGGGCTTGGGGGCCACGGTGGTGGCCAGCGCGTACTGGGCGTACGAGCCGGTGTCCGACCAGCCCAGCACCTCATCGCCGACCTGCACGTCCTGCACGCCCTCGCCGAGGGCGTCCACCACGCCGGCGAGCTCGTGACCGGGGACGGAGGGGAGCGGCGTGGGGAACACGGCCTCCAGTGCCCCAGAGCGGATCTTGCCGTCCAGCGCGTTCAGCCCGGCCGCCTTGACGCGGACGCGGATCTGCCCGGGGCCGGGCTGCGGGACATCGATGTCCGCCTCGTGCAGCACTTCAGTGTCGCCGAAACGGTCGAACAGGATGGCTTTCATGATGGCTCCTCTCATGTCGCCACCCATTTAGGTGGCTGGACACATAATCAACGTAACAGCAAACATGTGGCTAGCCAAGTATTTGCTGTCGCTCGGGCTGCGCAAGATCGGCCGCGGTCGCATCGGTCTCCTCGGGGCGGCGGTCGAAGCGGGAGGCGCTCCGCCGGAGCGCGCCTTCCGCAGCCAAGGGCTACGTCGACTGGAAGCTGGACGACCGGGCCGGCCAGCCCCTAGCGGTGCGCGGCTTCCTTCTGGTTCGGGCCCGGGTCGGCTCGCGGTTGGCCGCCCGGGCAGCCTCCAGCTCCGCGTCCCTCTCCTCCGGCCGCGCCAACAGCTTGGTGTTCGCCTGTTCCAGGCGGGAGGCCTGACGCCCCCGTACGGCCCGACCTGGTTGCGGAGTTCCCTGCCGATGAGCAGTCGTCCAGGGTCAGTACCGCCACCCGCCCGCTTCCTGTGCTTGCGCGACGACCTCACAGGCCACCAGGTTTCGCCCTTCGGTAGCTGACGGAACTCGGGTCGCCCTTCTCGCGGAGCATGTGGCCGAGCGCCTGAACGGCTCCTCGGCAAGGAAGGGCAGCAGCACGTCGTCGGCCTCTCCGCGTAACTGATCGTTTCAGAATGAAATGTGTTGTGGGGCTTGGCAGTTGGGTGTTGTGTCGGCAGGATCTGTTGGATGCCTGCTGATCTT